>JAZOTA010000045.1:0-113390 GCA_045657425.1 Eubacteriales bacterium | reverse complement strand
TGCGATATAGAACAGCAGGCAGGTGAGCAAATTGATGCCCGATGCAAGAATTGCCACCTTGTTCGATGCCTTGGGACCGAAATATTTCGTAATAATATCCATACACATAAAAGAAAGCCAGGATATTAAAACTCCGCCGTCCAGCGCGATAACTTCGGTCTGAATAAGCGTCTTGTTCGCCAAAAGATTCATACTTATAACGCTTACGACAAACAAGGATACAACTGTCGAGGGAATGCTCCTGAACAAAAGCGACGTCTCTTCCCTCTCTCTTTTGATCCAACTTAAAATCGTTTTCATTATATCACCTAAAAAGAAAGTGGCATTGCAAAACGCAAAGCCACCAATCATTATAAATATTTATGATAAGTAGTCCTGGTTTTGTTTAATGACAGGATGGTACAAACGAACTGTCAGCAAAATAATTATATCACATTATAGCAAAAAAGCAAGTGGTTTGTATTATAAAAATTTATTTTGGACATTGCCAAGCCTTGCTCTGCAAAAATGAAAACCTACACCGAAAAGCTCTTGCACGCAGTGGTCGACCGAGTAACCGTCTTTAACGATGACCGCTTGGTATAGGACGGAGATAACGGTTATGCTTTGGGCGATAATAGAAAAGTCCCCGAACAGCACCAAGGTACGATGCTGTTCGAGGATTTTTAGCTATTGAACGTTAAGAATATTGATTTTCTCTTTTTTCAGCAGGAATGCATACGCCACAAGAGAAACTATACTGTCAAAGGCATTTCCGATACCGAAAAGCAGTGCGATTCCCGTGAGCGTAGGAGTCCATATATTTGTTATGTAAAGAATGAATGCGATGCCGTAATAAATCGTGTTCGTCACAACCGACTCAAAGAGCATATAGTTTGTTTTGCCGAGTCCGTAAAAGGTGGAATCAAACACATTCTGCACGGCGTACAGTACATAGAAGCCTACAAGGAGCATTACAAGTCCGAAGAGCTTATCTACGTCGGTGAAACCAAGCACGTTTGTCATAAACGGCTTCCACACGGGAATGCTTATAAGCCAGAGTGCAGAAATAATTGCCGTGATACCAAAATAGCCGAGGGAGTTACGACGAATGTTTTCCCTATCGGCAGCCACCTCCTGCTTAATCAACTCACCCAATTGAAGCACTGGCAAAAGGAGCCATCCCCAAATGAAATTATTTGCTACCCAGTAAGTGCCTTGCTCACCCACAACGTTTACCATACGGGCAATCATAACCATATAGGCAACGTTGCGAACAAGTGATTCAATACCGGAAACACCACCAACCTTGATAAATTCCTTCGTCCAAACAAAATCAAGTCTTGCCTTGGCAAACACCTTGATTTCTTCCTTGGCAAGAAAGATAAGAGAAACGGCAAGCAGAATGGCGTTTACAATGATGTTGGAATATCCGATTCCATTGACTCCGAGGTTTGCCGATACGGGCATAGAGGAAACAAGGAAGGTATCCGACACAAGACAAAGCACAAGTCTTGCACCTGTGAGTGCATATAAGTATTTACTCTTGTTTACGGTGACAAGAGCAACAAGGGCAAACTGTGTAAGTATGGAGAATGTATTTGCTATACTCTCAATTCTGATGTAGGACGCAGATGCCTCGATAATGCTTGTGTCGGTTGCCATCAGCGAAAGCATTGGCTCTGCAAAAATAATAACAACGGCAGAAAGAAGAGCATACACGCAAAGGGAGATAAGCATACCCGTCCGCACACGGTTTGAAAACTTGTTTTTGTCATCTTTGACCTTGCCGATAAAATAGAACAACGGCAGAATAATTGCCTCGTTCATGATCTCATAGAGCAGGTTCACCCACGAGAGCTGCCCGGCGATGGAGAATGACCATTCTCCCGGTAATTGACCGAGGAAGAATACACGAACCGTGGTGTAGACAGTCGGTGCAAGTCCAAGGACGAGAAGCGCTGCGAAAAGCTTGTAATTGATACGGCTGAGTGACAGTTTGATTTTGGAAAACATATAGGTTTCCCCCTTTTCAAATATTAGCAAAAAGGACAAAAAAAGCATCTGCACACAAGCGCAGACGCCAAAAAAGATGACAACTATCCCATCGTTTGACGAGTCTGCGACCAAAAGTGCATCGTGCCGGAAGATACCGCAAGTCTGTCAGTTTTGCAGTATGTTTCCCATTTGCCTTACGGCAAAGCTTAAGTCGCTATTTACTTGCAATTATTATATCATAATTATAACAAAAAAACAACGTTATTTTGTAAAATTATTCCTTGAACGATACGAAATCCGCCGCTTTTGCCTTGATGAAGCAGAGGAAAAGCTTGCCACAAGACAAAAAGGTTTCAGACCGAATCAACGGCAAAGCCGTTGTATATCATCAATTTCGAAGAAATTGCATATCATCAACACGGAGTGTTGTATATCATCATTGCGAAAGCTACAGCCCACGGCTGATGATATACACGCTACGCGTGATGATATACGCCTAACGGCGATGATATAACATTGCTTTCGCAATGGATAAAAAAATCAAGCAACCGTTAGTTGCTTGATTTTTTGGCACGTCGCACCGATTTAGATATCACTTTTATTATATATGATTTTCAAAGCGTTCGGCTGTAATAACACCGTCATTTACCGAAAGACGGCAAATTCGTGCTGTTCTTCTTTCAACATACTCGGTTGAGGTTGTGCCTTGGTAATCTCTGGCGTGGTAGATGGCGTAGTATTCGTTATCAACCTTTATTACACTATGATGACCGGTGCCCTCCTCAAAGGAGTTTTTAATGATTACGGGTGAAAATTTGTTGCCGTTTTTAACCTTTATAAAGTCTACTTTTTTAAGGTCTTGTTCATCTGTTTTTGCAATGGCATAACCAATGTGATATGTGTTATCTTGATAACATCCTGCACTATACATAAGATATTGCCAATCACCCTCTTTAAACCAGAATGGTCCCTCTAAGGTGTACCAATCTCTTTCCTCTGTGCATTGAGGAGTGAATTTTTCTTCATCAAATTCGGGCAAAAGCACTTCCTTGGGGTTGTTTTCGGGGGTATATGGGTCTATAAATCTATCTACATAAATTCTTGTGCCCACAAGATCGTGTTCAAGATTGTTTTTAGCATACCAAAGAAAAAGACCGACATTTGTCTTTACCATATGTGAGTCAATAGAGAATTGGTCATAAAGGCACTTTTCATTTTTGAATGGGCCTAAAGGTGAATCAGCACAGGCTACATGCATATATTGAAAATTATTATTTGCGACACAGGATACATACATGTAATATTTGTCTTCGAGCTTTATAACCGAAGGCGCCCAAAAATCGTGTGCATCTGCAAACGCGGTTACAGTTCCTTTATAAATCCATGTTCCTGTAAGAGCTTTGCTTTCGTATGCTTCAACTCCTGCATACGCAGTTACATAAAGGTAAAAGGTTCCGTTATCCTCAAATATAAACGGATCGGGTTGAGTGGATTGTGTTTCATTGAATATTAATTTCATAAGTTCACTTCCTTTAAATAGATTATACAACAACAGCAAAAAAAGTCAAGGAATATGCTGTAAACAATATTACAGTTATTCGCCCTTCGGTCGCAGAGTAAGAGCCTACCGCGCAACCAAAGCAAAAGGGACACCCAATGGTGTCCCTTGCTTTGGTTGCGGAGACAGGACTTGAACCTGCGACCTCCGGGTTATCTTTTTATGGCTTCGCCTTAAAAAGCCGCCTTGCGGTAACCCGAAAAAATCTAACGTTCGCGTGGCTCACTTGATTTTTTCGACCGCTGCGGAAAGCACTTCCTCGCTTTCTCATTCCCCGAATGCGCTCGGAGTGCTTTCCCAACGAGCTCCGCTCGTCGGTCTCATAACCCAAAAAGACGCATTGCAACGCCTTGCGTCAAAAACAAAAAGAAAAACCACCCGATTGGGTGGTTTTCTTTTTGGTTGCGGAGACAGGACTTGAACCTGCGACCTCCGGGTTATGAGCCCGACGAGCTACCAACTGCTCTACTCCGCGATATTGAATTTATTAAATTTGATTGATTACATAAATGGTGCCGGAAACCGGGCTCGAACCGGTACGAGGGGTAAACCTCACTGGATTTTAAGTCCAGGGCGTCTGCCAATTCCGCCACTCCGGCATAACCGATGCGTAACCCGCTTGACTATATTATCATAAACCAAGTTTGATGTCAATACTATTTTTAAAATTCCGATTAATTTTTTCAATCGGTTGACAGAAAAAGTCGGGTAATGTATAATATTAACGAAAATAATGATAAGGATGGTCGTTTTATGAAATCCAAGGTATTTTTCACACGCAGTCTTGACCCTAACAAGGTTATCGAGCTTTACGACCTCGTCGAAAAAGAGCTTAAGGGCAGAGTTGCGATAAAGCTTCACTCGGGCGAGCCGGGTAACCAAAACTTTTTAGGCCCCGATTTTTGGGAGCCGATCATTAAAAAGGTTGGCGGCACTGCGGTTGAATGCAACACCGCTTATGAGGGAACTCGAAACACAACCGAAAAGCATATCAAAACACTTGCCGACCACGGCTGGAGCAAGTATTTCGATTTTGATCTGCTCGATGCCGAAGGTCCCGACCTTGTGCTTGATATACCCGAGGGCAAACGCATTAACAAAAACTACGTTGGCAAAAATATTGTAAATTACGATTCGATGCTTGTGCTTTCGCACTTCAAGGGACACCCGATGGGCGGCTACGGCGGAGCGTTGAAGCAGCTTTCGATCGGCGTTGCATCGTCCTTCGGCAAGGCATATATTCACGGTGCGGGCGAGCCCGAAAAGATTTGGACTGCAGACCACGATTCTTTCCTTGAATCGATGGCAGACGCGGCGAAATCGGTCGTTGATTACTTCAAAAACAAAATCGTTTATATCAACGTTATGAAAAATATGTCGGTCGATTGCGACTGCTGTGCGGTTGCCGAAGACCCCTGCATTGCCGACATCGGCATGCTTGCTTCTACCGACCCTGTTGCTATCGATATGGCTTGTCTTGACCTTGTTTATGCAAGCGACGATGCAGGAAAAGCGCATCTTATCGAGCGTATCGAATCGCGCAACGGTGTTCTTACGGTCGATGCCGCCGCAAAGCTCGGCATAGGCAGTAAGGAATACGAACTTATTGAGATTTAAACGACGATATAAAACAAAAATCAGGTTCGTTTTGAACCTGATTTTTTATATGCCTATTTACTTTCTTTTTGCTTTTTATATGATGCAATAATTTCATCAATTGCGTCGTTGGTCTTATCGTCGATTGCATCGTACTCCGAGGCAAAGGTGCCGATCGGCTTTTTAAGCATACCGCAAACGGTATCGTAAATGCCAAGGTGATAAATTTCGGCAAGCTCGCAGGTGCGGGTATCAAAAATGATGTCGAGCATTCTCATCGAATCTTCATCGCGTGAGATCTGATATTGAAGGGTTTGCTCGTAATAAACGGGGTTGAGCTTTTTGTGCGAAACCGCAGAAAGTGCTTCGATCAAATAGCCCGCAATTTCAAGATTTTCGCCCTCAACAAAGGTAGGAACGACGATACAGTTTGTCGACCAACAGCCGATCTGCGAGGAATAGCCGTCCTGATGCTCGTCGTACAATGGAGTGGGAAGAACACCAAAATCGCTTTCCATATCGCGGATAAGGTCAAGGTTCATTATTGCATCCATAAAGAACAGCAATCTGTCCGCTTTAAATTCGGGCACTATTGCGTCGCGTACGGGCACTTGGCTCTTATCGAAATAATCGTTTGCCGAAATAAAGCCGCCTCTCGGATCCTGCAAATATTCCTGCGCGTTTGCGATTATATTAATTGCTCTTTCGTTGTAAACGGTAAGCTTGGGGAATCCGTTTTCAATAGAGATAATCTGTTCTCCTGCGGCGGTAAGGAAATTATAAACCGCACCGTCCTGACCTGCAAGTCCGTTTACGTCACCGAGGTCGCATTTGTTGTTACCGTTTACGTCCTGATAGACCGATTTTGCCATTTCGAACATAACGTCCTGTGTCCACGCCTTTTTATCGACCATTTCGTAAAGCGAGGAATAGCCGTATTTTTCGGTAATCTTATTCGTTTCTGCCATTTTCTTGTTGAACGCAACGAAAAGAGTTGCCTGCTTGCTGACGGTACCGATATCACTTATTGCAAAATAGGTACTGCCGTCAACCGTTACGCCCTCGTTAAACTCGTGGCACCACCACTCACGCGAGAGGTCGATATGCGGCACGTCGTTGAGGTCGTATAGCAAGCCGTCGATAGAAAGCATGCTTGCTTCGATCGAGCAGGGCATTGCGAAAACGTAATCGCCGTTATAGCTCATCGCATCGGTTTGGATACGCTTGTACATATCGCCGCCGTAGCGCGACCAGGTATAAACCATTTCCTCCTCAACCGTTATGCCAAGCTCCTGCTCGACCAGACGGGTACATTCCTCGCATGCGGTAAGCACAGCCGTTGTCGTTTCGGAGGAATATTGCTCGTTATTGTTGGGTTGTATCTGGTGAGTCGTAGGGCTTGCCGCGGTGCCGGTTGTAAGCACACGCACGGTTTTTCCGCCGAAATCAATATCCTCGGGGATTTCAAGGCCGAAGAATCTGCCTTCCTTTGAAACCTCGGTCGAAGCTTCCTGACTAGCCGTTGAAGGATTTGCGTCTGACGAATCCTCACAGCCCGAAACAGCAAGACAAAGGGAAACAAGAACAAGTGCCAGGAAAAGCGAAAGAACACGTTTTTTCATCATCTTTACCTCGTTAGTTAAGCATTAAACGGTTTTTGCGTAAAATCGTGATAATAGGCGGTATTGCAACTATTTGAAGGATGATTCCGGGGGTGCTTTGAAGCACCGTTGAGGTCCAGATAAGCGAAAAACCGATTTCGCCTGCGGCTTTATTTGCAAGTATAAGCGCAAACATGACCGCGCCCCAAACAAGTCTTCCTGCCACCATTGCGGTGATAAGGGCGATAAAGGTATAGAAAATATTTTTATTCATCTTTTTGTAAAGGATACCCGCAACGAATGCATAGGTTGCAAGCTCAAACGCCATTGCGAGCGCATTTGGAATAATAGCCACGGGTGCGCCGAAAAGCATTGACCTTAAAATCGGGGTCACAAAGCCGACAGTCATTCCCCACATCGGACCGCAAATGAATCCGCAAAGCAAAACCGCAAAATGCATCGGACAAAGCGATGCGCCTATCGTCGGTATTTGCATCGTAAGAAACGGCAGCAGCAAGCCGAGCGCAAGAAACATTGAGGAATATAAAAGCCGTGCCAAAGCAACGTTTTTTCCTTTTGCCATAATTATCACCTGCACAATTAAAAATTGTTAATTCAGTATATCATTATTTTGTTTTATTTTCAAGACTTACTTGACAAAAAAGCCAACGGGTTTTACAATATAATGGGGTGATTTGATGACGATAAGAAACGCAAAACCGCAAGAGGTCCTTGTTATCAAGGATATTTACGAAAGTGCAAAGCTTTTTATGCGCGCAAGCGGAAATATGCATCAATGGACGGGCGATTATCCGTCGGTCGATTTGATTTTGCGCGATATAAACAACGGCAATTGCTTTGTTTACGAGGAAGATAACGAAATATTGGGTGTTTTTTGTCTTTTTGAAGGACCGGATATCACCTACGGCAGGATTGATAACGGCAATTGGATAACAGACTCCGATTATTACGTCATCCACCGTATTGCGATGAAAACACACGGCAAGGGTATTGCGCAAAAATGCTTTTATTTCGGGATGTCCAAAAACAACCACCTTCGCATCGACACCCACAGGGACAATATTCCGATGCAACGCGCACTTTTGAAATACGGATTTCAAAAATGCGGAATAATTTATCTTGAATCGGGCGATGAAAGGATCGCTTTCGAGAAAATAGGAGAATAATATGCTTTTCGGCAGGCACATAAACAAATATTATCTTAAATACTCTCCCCTGCTTTTGCTCGGCATACTTTCGCTCGTTCTTGTCGACTATATGCAGCTTGTCATTCCCGAGCTTTACCGCACGGTCATCAACGGTATTAACGAGGGCGTCGTTATCAAGGACGGCGTTACCGTTGCCTTTGATATGACATTTCTGCTTGACGAGATATGCCGACCGCTTTTGTTCGTTATTGTTGCGATGATAATCGGCAGATTTTTGTGGAGAATCTGCTTTTTCGGAAGCGGTATAAGAATCGAAACCGATCTTCGTAACAGAATGTTCGACCGTTGCCGCCAGCTTGGTCAGGATTATTATCAGCACAACAAGGTCGGCAACCTTATGTCGCTGTTTACCAACGATTTGGAAACCGTTCAGGACTGCTTCGGTATGGGCATTATGATGTTCTTCGACGGCGTGCTTTTGGGTGTGCTTGCGATCATCAAAATGTTTGGAATGGACCCCGTCCTTACGGGACTTGCGATGATACCGATGGCAATAATGCTTGTCGGCGGCTTGATATTAAGCCGTTATATGACCTTGAAATGGAAAAAACGTCAAGAAGCATTTTCGGCACTTTCCGATTTTTCTCAGGAAAGCTTTGCAGGCATCGCCGTTATAAAGGCGTTTGTTAAGGAAGCAAAGGAATTACTCGCATTCCGCAAGCTGAACAAGCAAAACGAGGATGCCAACATCGAATACACCAAGCTTTCGGTAAAGCTCACGGTTTGCGTTACTTTGCTTGTCGAATCGGTCGTTTGCGTAATTCTCGGCTACGGCGGATATTTGGTTTACACGGGCGATTTCGATGCAGGTATGCTGGTTGAATTTATCGGCTATTTCAGCGCAATCGTTTGGCCGATTATGGCGGTTTCACAGCTTATCGAAATGAATTCACGCGGTAAGGCATCGCTTAACCGTATCGGCGAATTGCTTGATGCGGTACCCGAAATTGCAGACCGAGAGGGTGTTGTTGCGCCCGAAACGATAAAGGGCGACATTGAATTTAAAAACCTTACCTTCCGTTACCCCTCGGGCGAATACGACGTGCTTAACGGTGTTTCTTTTAAAATAAATTCGGGTGAAAACGTGGGCATTGTCGGTCGTACCGGTTCGGGCAAAACCACCATTGCCGATTTGATCCTACGCACCTACAACGTGCCCGACGGAAGTGTTTTTATCGACGGACACGATATCAACACCATTCCGATAAAATCGGTTCGCGACCACGCGGCATACGTACCGCAGGATAATTTCCTTTTCAGCGACACTATTGCCGAAAACATCGCCTTTGCGTCAGACAACAACGATGCGGAAGCGATAGAAGCATCGGCAAAGCTTGCCGACGTGCACGGTAATATTGCGGAATTCCCCGAAAAGTACCAAACCGTTTTGGGTGAGCGCGGCGTTACAGTTTCGGGCGGACAGAAGCAACGTATTTCAATTGCGAGAGCGTTGATGAAAAATGCCGAAATACTTATTCTTGACGATTCGGTTTCGGCAGTCGACGTTAAAACCGAAAAGGTCATTCTTCAAAACCTAAAAGAAACACGCAAGGGCAAAACGACGATACTTATTGCCCACAGAATAACAACCATCGAGGGTATGGACAAGATAATTTTTATCGACGACGGCAAAATTATCGACGTCGGACCGCACGCAGAGCTTATTACGCGTTGCAAAGAATACCGCAATATGGTTGAGCTTCAACGTCTTAACGACCTCGAGTCGGGAATGTAAAGGGGGTAAACGAATATGTATGAATTTTATCCCTTGTTAGTCGTCGGCGGTGTTATCGGCTTGATGTCGGCAATATTCATTATTGCGTTCTGTTCGATAAAGGACCGCAAGGAAGCAATCGGCTTCGACCGAAACATGAAGGATTCCGAGCTTATCAAGCGCCTGTTCGTTTATGCCAAGCCCCACGCGAAAAGCTTTGTCGCCGTGTTTTTAATAATGCTTTTTTCGATTTCCTACGATATCATCTCCCCTACTCTTGTGGGTAATATCGAGGAAAAGATAAAGGGCGATTTTATGCCGAGCGAGCTTATAAGCTACGTTATCGTTTACGCAGGTATCCTTATCGTTTCGCTTGTTTCTACCTATTTGCAAGCGATAATTTTGCAAAAAACGGGACAAAAAATTCTTTCGGCACTGCGCGAGGATCTTTTTATCCATATCGAATCGCTTTCACACGGTCAGCTTAACACAATTCCCGTCGGCAAGCTTGTAACACGCGTTACAAACGATACGAACGCGATATCGATGCTGTTTACCAACATTCTTGTCAACCTTTTAAAGAACGTTTTCGTCATCTTCGGCGTTATCGGCGCGATGCTTCTGCTCAATTACGGATTGACGCTTATGGTGCTTTGCTTCGCCCCGTTTATTGCGCTGTTTACGGTCATTTTCCGCAAATTCTCGCGCAAGGCATACCGCGAGGTAAAGGACGGCACGACCGATATCAACACCTTCCTTTCCGAAAACCTTTCGGGAATGAAAATAATCCAGATATTCAACCGCGAAGACCGCAAAATGGCGGAATTCAACGCCAAAAACAACAAGCTCAAATCTGCAAAGCACCGCCAGATTTTCGTTTTCGGCATTTTCCGTCCCATAATTTATATGCTTTATATCACCTCGGTTTTGTGCCTTTTGTATTTGGGCGGCCGCGGATATATTAAGAACATCGAATTTTTGGGTCAAACCATTTCAAGCGGTGTGCTTGTTTCGTTTTATATGTATATCACGAAATTCTTCAACCCGATTCAATCACTTGCCGAGCAATTCAACTGGCTGCAATCGGCTTTCGCATCGGCGGAAAAGATATTTACGGTCATGGATATCAAGCCCGAAATCGTTGATGCCGACGATGCAATCGAATTGGAAACGGTTGAGGGCAATATCGAATTCCGCAACGTGTGGTTTGCATACGAGGGCGAGGAATGGGTGCTTAAGGACGTTTCGTTTAAGGTAAAAGCAGGCGAAACGGTTGCCTTCTGCGGCTCGACGGGCTCGGGCAAAACAACGATTCTTTCGCTTATCTGCCGAAATTACGACATACAAAAGGGCGAAATTCTTATCGACGGAATCGATATCCGCAAAATAAAAATCGCTTCCTTACGCAAGCATTTCGGTCAGATGCTCCAAGACGTATTTCTGTTTTCGGGTACGATACGCTCGAATATCCTGCTTCGCAAGGAAAATGTTTGCGACGACGAGGTAAACGAGGCGTGTAAATACGTCAATGCCGACAAGCTTATCGAAAAGCTTCCCAAGGGGCTTGACGAGGAGGTTATGGAGCGCGGTGCAAACTTCTCGGCAGGTCAGCGACAGCTTATTTCCTTTGCGAGAACAATAATCCACAAGCCCGAAATTATGATTCTTGACGAGGCAACGGCAAATATCGACACCGAAACCGAAATTCTTATTCAGGATTCGCTTGAAAAATTGATGAATATCGGCACGCTTTTGATAGTTGCCCACCGACTTTCGACCATTCGCAATGCCGACAGAATAATCTATCTCTCCCACGGCGAAATCATCGAAAGCGGAAGCCACCAAGAGCTTTTGGAAAAGCAAGGCAGATATTACGAGCTTTATAAGCTCCAACAGGACAAAGCGTTGCTTTCGAAATAATAACAGAAGAAGACTTCGTAGCGAAGTCTTCTTTTTTATTAGTCCGTCAATGCCTCTGCAGACAACCTGTATGCATAACAAAAGCCGTCGCAAAACGCCTGCTCTGCTACCATCGACATATAGTTCTCGTAATGATCGATCAAATCGTGCAACAAGGTTAATTGCTCCTGATTAAGAAGCTTTTCAATACTGTTTACCGTCTTTTCGATCTTGCCGACTTCGCTTTTTATTATTTCGTTATCCTCTCCGCTGTGTTCAACGGGAATAACGTCTCCGTTCCATAAATTCATTATTGTTTTTTTCATAAGAAGCTCCGTGTGTTATATGACATTTTTAAATATTATAACTTATTGATTAACGGATAGTGACATTTAACCTAAAATAGGTTAAAACAAATTATTTATATTCGTTCCCTCATTTCGCAGTCCTTTTTTACTTATACTCTGCCCGTTTGCATATACTGTCAAAGAGTACTTACAAAGGGTGATGTTTTATGCCGACAGGTAATCTTATTGTTGTTTTACGCACTGCGACGGGCGCGTTGCCCATCAACAGCGGTTCGATAACCGTAACCAATCAACGAAACGAAACGGTTTTTTATGAATTTCTCACATCTGCAAACAGCGGTGTTTCACGCACTGCTACGCTTGAAGCTCCGCCTAAAAGCCTTTCACTCGACAGCGATATCGCAACGCCGCTTCCCTATTCACTTTACAACGTAATTATCCGTGCCGAGGGCAGTTTTAAAACCGAAATCGATGGAGTACAGCTGTTTGAGGGGAGCGACACGCATCTGCCGATACAGTTGATTCCGCTTCCCGAAGGGGTTACGAATCCCGATGACGAAAGAACGATTGTTATACAAATTCCCGAGCATATTTTACGCACCGACGGCCCCTCCTCGGGTGTTGCGCCGACGGTATCGCAAATAATCAAGCAAAACGCGATTCCGGCAATAATTATCGGAGAAGGCGTTTTTATCCCCGAAACGATAACGGTACACCTCGGAGCGCCCGACGAGCCCGCGCAAAACGTCACACTGCCCTTCATCGACTACATAAAGAACGTGGCGAGCAGTGAAATTTATCCCACTTGGCCCCGTCAGTCGTTAAAGGCAAATATAACCGCGCAGATATCTCTTGCACTTAACCGAATATATACCGAATGGTACAGAAGCCGAGGCTATGATTTCGATATAACAAGCTCAACCGCATTCGACCAAGCATTTGTTTACGGAAGAAACATTTTCGACGAAACAAGCGAGGTGGCTGACGAAATTTTCAATCAGTACATCGTACGCCCTAATACCGTTTCTCCTCTTTTTGCCTCCTATTGCAACGGCACGACAACCACCTGTGCAGGGCTTTCGCAATGGGGAACGGTCGCCTTGGCAAATGACGGACAAACAAGCGAGGATATACTCGGCTTTTACTACGGCGATATCAATATTGCCGAAACCAACGATATCCGCACGCCCGAGGAATCCTACCCCGGCACACCGCTTACTCTTGGTACACAAAGCGAGGACGTGAGGATACTTCAGGAGCAATTGAACCGAATCGCAATCAATTTTCCGCAATTGCCGTTAATTACAGTAAACGGCATTTACGATGCCCGAACTCAAGAAACGGTCGAAGCCTTCCAACGGCTTTTCATACTTCCGATAAGCGGAAGCGTCGACCGCGCGACTTGGTATCGAATCTCGCAAATTTACGCCTCGGTGAAGCGTTTGGGTGAATTGACAAGCGAGGGACAGCGCGCCGCCTACAATCAACAGCTATACCCGGGAAGTCCGCTAAAGCTTTATTCACGTGGCTCGGAGGTTCAGGAAATTCAATTTTATCTGCAAAGGATAAGCCGATTTAATTCAGTGGTTCAAAGCCCCACACTCGACGGTATTTTCGGCGGCGATACGCAACGCGCGGTCATCTCCTTCCAAAACGCATACGGGCTTGAGCCGACGGGAACCGTTGACGAACGGACTTGGACGTCAATCGTTTCGGTTTATAACGGCACGCTCGATAACGTGCAGGAGCCCGAAAGTTCACTTAATACCATACCCTACCCCGGATTTATTGTTTCGGCAGGCGCGCAAGGCGAATACGTAAAATATATCCAAGAAACCTTAAACGTGATAAACAACGTATTTTTAACCATACCCGAGCTTGTTACCGACGGCATTTACGGTACAGAAACGCAGAACGCTGTGACCGAATTTGCCACCCTTTTCGGATATAACGCAAGCGGCGGTATCGACAACGCGCTTTGGAACAAAATTAACGAAATTTACCTTACCGTAGTGCGAAACTGTATTTTTGCAACCGCTAACAGCGAAAACGTGCGTGATTTTGCAGGTACGACGCTTACGGTTGGAAGCAACGGTGAAAACGTCAGATATATCCAAGAGCGAATCAACCGCATTTACACGGCAATTCCCTATATCGGTCAGCTTACTGTAGACGGTCTTTACGGCTCGGCAACCAAAGCAAGTGTTTCTGCACTGCAGAGGGTTTTCGGTCTGACCGAAACGGGAACGGTCAATGAAAGCACCTGGCTGCTTGTAAACTATATTTATGCCGCAGTCGAAAACGGCTGTCTGCAAGGGGCAAATCCTTCATCGGTAACGGCATCGGTTCAATTGCAAAGCACACACGACGAGCACGTCAAAGTGGGCGAGCTTAAGCAAATTATGAAGCAAAACGGAATAAACGTCGGCAACGGACCGATGTTCGGCTTGAAAACACGCAAAGCGCTTGCGGCGTGGCAATTAGATCAAGGACTTGAGCCGACGGGACTGCCCGATATCGAAACGAGAACAAAGCTTGCCAAAAATTGCAAAAATAAGCGCTGAACACGTTATTTTGTATGCTTTTTTATTGACAAGTCATTAAAGCAAGAGTATAATCTTATAATGTATAAATTTGTACTTCCAAGAGGACTTAATGAATAAAAACATAGAACCGGAAAAAACGGGAATTACCGAGGCAAGCGCTTCGGAGTTAAAAAATCATAAGTCACGGCTTGAAAAGCGCAAAAGGATAATCGCGCTTGTTTCGGTGCTGATTGCGGTTGCTTTGTTCGTTTGGTTGGCGATATATCTTACAAAAGTAATATTCCAATCGCTTGAAAGCGACGGCGGAATTGAAGACACTGCCAAGAACTTCAAAGCACTTATTCAAAGCTACGGAAGCTGGGGTTGGGCGGTTGCATTCGGCATTCAGGTTCTTCAGGTCGTCGTTTCTCCGATACCGGGCGAATTTGTCGAGGTCGGAATGGGACTTTGCTTCGGCTGGCTCGGCGGCACGGTTTTGTGTCTG
This sequence comes from Eubacteriales bacterium, assembly GCA_045657425.1. GTDB lineage: Bacteria > Bacillota > Clostridia > Oscillospirales > CAG-382 > Coliplasma. Next base: position 98,478 of record JAZOTA010000045.1, on the reverse strand, counting down.
CTCGGCGGCGCTCTGGCGGCGGCATTGATAATGCTGTTTGTTAAAAAGCTCGGTGTTCGCGCGGTTGAGCTTTTCGTACCGTTGGAAAAGATAAACGAGCTTAAGTTCATCAACAACGAAAAAAAGCTCTCGACCTTCGTTTTCCTGCTTTATCTTATCCCCGGCACGCCCAAGGATCCGCTTATATTCTTCTTTGGACTTACAAAAATCAAAATTTCCAATTTCGTCGTTATTTCAACTCTTGCAAGAATCCCGTCGATTGTAACGTCAACGATCGGCGGTGAATTTCTGGTTAATAAAAACTATCTCGGCGCGATACTGCTTTTTGCCATTACGGGCACGGTTTCGGTCATCGGCTTGTTGCTTTACAAAAAGATACTCGAAAAGCTTAAAAGCAGAAGCGAAAAACACAAATCACAAAAAACAAAGGGATAATAAATTATGTCTGTTACAGTGCCGAAGGGCTACAAGCCCGCTTTAAATATCCGTCAGACCGAGGTTGCGATTAAAAAGGTAAAAGACTTTTTCGAGCGCGACCTTGCAATTCAGCTTAACCTCACCCGTGTTTCCGCACCCCTTTTCGTTGATGCGGACAGCGGTCTTAACGATAACCTCAACGGTGTTGAGCGTCCCGTTGCATTCGACATCAAGGGAATGAACGGCAACAACGAAATCGTTCAGTCGCTTGCGAAATGGAAGAGAATGGCGCTTGACGCTTACGGCTTTGAGCCGGGCGAGGGACTTTACACCGATATGAGCGCGATACGCCGCGATGAGGATACCGACAATATCCATTCGGTTTACGTTGACCAATGGGACTGGGAAAAGGTGATTACCCCCGAGCAACGCTGCTTCGATACCTTGAAGCGCGCCGTTAAACAGATATACACCGCACTTATCCACACCGAAATATATATCGCATACGATTATCCGTTTTTGGGCAGATTACTCCCCGAAAAAATCGCCTTTATCACCGCGCAGGAGCTTGAGGACGAATATCCCGACCTCACACCCAAGCAACGCGAATACGAAGCCGCTAAAAAGCACGGCGCCGTTTTCCTTATGCAGATAGGCGGCAAGCTTAAATCGGGCAACAAGCACGACGGACGCGCGCCCGACTATGACGATTGGTCGTTAAACGGCGACATTCTCGTTTATTACCCCGTGCTCGACATTGCGCTTGAGCTTTCCTCGATGGGTATCCGTGTTGACTCCGAAACACTTAAAGCACAGCTTGAAATTTCGGGTTGTACCGATCGCGCTTCGCTCCCCTTCCACAAGGCATTGCTTGAAAATAAGCTTCCGCTTACAATGGGCGGCGGTATCGGTCAGTCGAGAATGTGTATGTTCTTCCTCCGCAAGGCGCACATCGGTGAGGTTCAATCCTCCCGTTGGGAAGAAAAGGATATGGAGATCTGCAGAGAAAACGAAATTCATCTGCTTTAATTAAAAATGATACTTACCTTTAACAATTCAACCGAAACGGTCGGCGAAACTCCGTCGATTGAGCTTAAAAATATCGAAAACGAATTTTCGCTTTCCGCCCGTCTTATCGCAAAGGTCGAGGGCGCAAACCCTGCAGGCTCTGCAAAGGACCGCGCCGCACTTTATATGATCGAGTACGCGGAAAAGAACGGTCTTATAAAAAAAGGCGCAACGTTAATCGAGCCGACAAGCGGCAACACGGGTATCGCCTTGGCGGCGATTGCAGTACCGAGAGGGTACAGAGTTATTATCGTTATGCCCGATAATATGTCGGAGGAGCGCAAAAAGCTTATGACGGCATATGGCGCCGAATTGGTGCTTACCGACGGAAAATTGGGTATGTCGGGATGCATCGAAAAGGCAAACGAGCTTAAAGCGCAAATCGAAAACAGCTATATCCCCGACCAGTTCAACAATAAAGCGAACGCTCTTGCGCATTACGAAACGACCGCGCCCGAGCTTTACCGCGATTGCGACGAAAGCGTTGATATTTTCGTTGCCGGTGTCGGTACGGGCGGAACTATCACGGGCGTCGGCAGATATTTAAAGGAGCAAAACGAAAACGTGCAGATTATTGCCGTCGAGCCGAGCAATTCTCCCATCCTTTCGGGCGGAAAAGCAGGCGCGCACGGTATTCAGGGCATCGGCGCAGGCTTTGTACCGAGTGTGCTTGATTTGAGCGTTATCGACGAAATAATTTGCGTTACCGAGGAAGAATCCTATAATGCGGCTCGAATGCTTGCAAAAAAGGAAGGAATACTTGCAGGTATCTCCTCGGGCGCGGCGCTTCACGCGGCTATTGAAGTTGCCAAGCGCGATGAAAACAAAGGCAAAACCGTCGTTGTATTATTACCCGATAGAGGCGACAGATATCTTTCAACGCCTTTGTTTGAATGAGAGGTTTAAAATATGGACTATAAAAGAATTTTAACGATTCAGGACATTTCCTGCTTCGGTCAATGCTCGCTTACCGTAGCATTGCCCATTCTTTCGGCTTGCGGTGTTGAAACAGTCATTCTCCCCTCAGCGGTGCTTTCCACCCACACGGGCGGATTTACCGACTTTACCTTCCGCGACCTTTCGGACGATATTCCCAAAATTTCCGAGCACTGGCAAAAGGAAGGCATTGATTTCGATGCTATCTACACGGGTTATCTCGGTTCTGTTAAGCAAATCGATATGGTGACCGATATTTTCAACGCATTCTCTGCGAAAAAGAAGTGCGTTAAAATAGTCGACCCTGCAATGGCTGATAACGGCAAGCTTTATTACGGCTTTGACGAGGTTTATGCAAGTGAAATGGCGCGTCTTTGCCGCAATGCCGATATCGTTATCCCCAACATAACCGAAGCGTGCTTTATCACGGGCGTTGAATATAAGGAAAAATACGACGAAGCTTACGTTATGAACATTCTCGATGCGCTTGAAAAGGACGGTATGAAGAATATCGTGCTTACGGGCATCGGATATGACGACGAAACCACGGGCGTTGTAATTAAGATAGGCGATAAAATCGAATACTACACTCACCGCCGCTTCAAGCAAGGCACACACGGCACCGGCGATATTTTTGCAAGTGCTTTTTCGGGTGCGCTTCTTCGTGGTAACGATGAATATGAATCCGCACGCATTGCCGCAGATTACACCTTGCGTTGCATCGAAAACTCGATTGGCGATGAAAACCATAAATACGGCGCAAAGTTTGAAACCGCGATTCCCTATCTTATCGAATTGCTTAACAAATAATGATTTACGTTGACAATGCCGCAACAACAAAAATTTGTCAGGCGGCAAAGAAAGAAATTACCGACCTGCTTGATTTTTGCGGCAATGCTTCAAGCTCACACCAACTTGGTATTACCGCATCGCAAATAATCAAAAATTCGCGCAAAACTGTTAAAGTTCTGCTCGGTGCAAACGAAAACGATAATTTGATTTTCACGTCGGGCGGTAGCGAGGCAAACAATCAGGCGCTTCATATTGCATCGCTTTCGGGCAAGAAACGGATAATAATTTCAAGCATCGAGCATAGCTCGGTTTTCAATACCGCGCTTGAATTGGAAAAGCACGGCTTTGAAATTAAAACCGTCGGTGTTGACAAAAACGGGGTTATTAACCTTGACGAGCTGAAATCGCTTATTAATAGCGACACCGCAATCGTGAGCATTATGGCGGTCAACAACGAAATCGGCACGATTCAGCCGATTAAGGAAATCGGCGCGCTTTGCAAGGAAAAGGGCGTTGTTTTCCATACCGATGCGGTTGCGGCAGTCGGGCATTTAAATATCGACGTTAATGAAATGAACGTCGGTATGCTTTCGCTTTCGGCACATAAATTCGGCGGTATGCAGGGTGTTGGCGCGCTTTATGTCCGCGGAGATATAAATGCAAGACCGATGATTTTCGGCGGTGCGCAGGAAAACAAGCTCCGCGCAGGGACCGAGAATTTAATCGGCATCGCTTCCCTCTCTGCCGCGTTAAAAGACGCTTGTACGCATCTTGAAGAAAGAGCGGAATATATATCCAAGCTTTCAAAACGTCTGTCAAGCCGCATTTTAAAGCTTGACGGCGCAACGCTTAACGGCGGTAACCGAAGTGATGCCATAATCAATTTCACGTTCAAGGGAATAAGCGCCGAAGCGATGCTTTTGCACCTTGACGGAAAAGGCATTTGCGCTTCAACGGGCGCGGCTTGTAATTCAAACGACAAAACACCAAGCCGTGTTTTAAAAGCCTTGGACATCAGCGACGAAGACGCATTATCATCCATACGCTTCTCCCTCTCCCACGAGAATACCGAAGCCGAGGTTGATTATATTGCCGAAACGGTTGAAAGCTTTTGTAAAACAATATAAATAACGAAAAAAGATATGCTTTTTAGGGCATATCTTTTATTTTTACACGTATTTAATTATATCCTCAACCGATTTTGCGATATAGGTTGCGCCTGCGTTTGATAGCTCGTCAATATCGCCATAGCCATAAAGCACGCCGAGCGAATCGATTCCGTTTGCCTTTGCACCGTTGATATCCTGCTCTCTGTCGCCGACCATAAGGCATTTCGACTTGTCGGTGATATTACAGCTGTTAAGCGCATAGGCGATAACGTCGCTTTTTTTGTTGCGCGTTTTGTCGAGCGTTGCTCCTGCGACGAAATCGAAATAAATGTCAAGCTTAAAATATTTAAGTATTTCGATTGCAAAAACCTCGGGCTTGCTTGTGGCAAGAATAACGGTTTTGCCGTTTTCCTTAAGGTGTTTAAGCAATTCTTCAACGCCTTGATATATCTCGTTTTCGTAAATTCCCTTTGGCTTAAAATATTCGCGATAATATTCGACGGCTTTAAGCGCATCGTCACTCGAAAAGCCGTAATATTTTTCGAACGAATCGGTCAAGGGAGGGCCGATGAATTTATAAAGCTCGGTTTTATCGGCAACGTCGATACCGAACTTGTTAAGCGCAAACACTACCGAATTTGTAATGCCGCGCGCAGGGTCGGTAAGCGTACCGTCAAGGTCAAACAAAATATACTTATACATTATTTCCTCTTGATTACGTAATTGAAAAGGTCAAATTTGGTAAATCCCATTTCTTTAAGGATATTAACGCTTTTTTCTCTATCGGAATCGGTGTTGAAGTCCTTGATAAGCGGAACACGGACGGTTATTCGTTCGCTTGAGGTCAAGGATAACAGCAATTTAAGGTTTTCGATAACCCTTTCATTGCTTTTGCCGGTGTAATTTTCGTAAATTTCTCGGTTCATATCCTTTATATCGACGTAAAAATAATCGATGACCGAAGAAGCAAGCTCGACCGCTTCGCTGTTTACGTTAAGGCTCGTTTCGGCGCAAAGATGCCATTTTTCACCGCAAAGCGCGCGAAATTCCTTGATAAAATCGGCATAAAGAAGCGGCTCGCCTCCGCCGAACGTAACTCCGCCGTTTGTGGCAAGAAAATAAATATCGTCAAGCTTCACCGCATTATAAAGTGATTCGGGCGTGTGAAGAATTTTTTTCGTATTATCACGGAAGGATTGGGGGTTGATGCAGTATTTACATCTTAACGGGCATCCGTAAAAGCCGCAAAGCGTGGTTACCCCTTCTCCGTCGGTTTGTATTCTGTGACGCGATATTGCAATAAACGGTGCTTGATTCATTGTCATTACGGCATATCACCCATAAGCGGTTCCTCAATACTCGGCTCGCCCATTAACTCTTCCTCGAAAACATTAACGCTTTTACAAAAGCCGTCTTCGTCAAAGAATACCTCGATATATCTGCCGTCATCGGTCATAAATAGCGTGGAACCTTGGTAGCGGTATTGAATATTTTCGCGCCATTCGTAATCGATATATTCGCGTTTCCAATCGACAAGCGACGCCTTGACATCTGCGGCATTCTTTTCTACCGCCTCGTTTACAGAAAGCGGAAATGCTTCAAATATGCCTTTCACTCCTGCATAAGGATTTGTAATTTCGGGCAGAGAATCTTCAGGCGGTAAAATACCCGCAGTCGCTGTTTCTTCTTCCGATATTTCGGGCATTTGGCCGTCTACCATTACAATATCGCCTTGCGTAACTACCTCGGAAACACCGCTTTCGTTCGCAATGCTGTTTTCGTTTTGCGAATACTCGGCAACCATATCTCCATTGATATCGGGCATGGGCTCGCCCTGAAGCGTATCGTCCTTGAAAATCGAAAAAATGTCCGGAGTACATCCCGTAGCCGTTGCGGTCACGCCGACTGCGATGCCTGCAATAGCAATTCTTTTACCGAGTCCTCTTTTGCGTTCAAGCTCACGCTCCAAGTATCTGACCTCCGATTCACATTTCGGACAGGTACCCGGGCAGTCGCCTTGGTATTTACATTCGGTGGTGATATATTCAATATCGTTTTCTTCGGCGATCTTTTTGCGGATATCCTTTAATATCCTGCATCGGTTCTTTCCGTTCATAGCGTTTTCCTTTCTGCGGTAAATTAGGTGCCCTACCTATTATACAACCGAAAAGCGAAAAATCCTTATGCTATTTTTAAATTATTGTATTCTTCTATGTATTCTATAAGCGAAGTCATCGAGGTGTATCGTGTTTCTTCGTCGGGACATCCCATAACGACAGCGATATATTCGTTTCCGTCGATGTTGACCGTTGCGACAAGGCATTTACCTGCATTATCGGTGCTTCCTGTTTTTAAGCCCGTAACGTTGGGGTCGTAAAAACGGCTTTCGGAATGAAGCATATAGTTTGAATTGCGGAACTTCATTTCCTGCCCCGAAACGATCTTGACGGTGTAGCTTGCAGTCGAAGCGATTTTTTTGATAAGCTCTTGGCTCGTAGCATATTTTGAAATAATAACGAGGTCTGACACGGTTGAATAATTGTTTTCATCGTCCCAGCCCTCGGGGTTGGCAAACGAGCTGTTTTTTGCGCCAATCTCATCGGCAAGGCCGTTCATAAGACCGCAAAAATAATCAACTGCATCCATGTCGCTCATTTCCGCGTCCTCGGTAACATACCGCGCGACGTTTACAGCGACGGTATAAGCCGCATCGTTGCCCGATGACATAAGCAGTCCGTAAAGAAGCTGCTCGAGCGTTAATTTATATCCCTGCTTCAGACCGCAAACGCTTGAATCATATTTAACAAGAGTCAGCTCGCTTCCCACGGTAATCACCGTATCAAGCGGAAGGTATTTTATCGCAACAGACGCGGTGATAAGCTTTGTTATACTCGCAATGCTTAACCTTTCATCGGCATTTTCGGAATAAACGCAATGAAGCGATTCAAGCTCAAAAATACCTGCGGCAGTAACGTTTTCGGGAGTAACGACGTTGATGACGGGAAAATATTCCTCGACCTCGGACGATTCTGCATCCGACGGCTCTTCCGACGATTCGTCTAATGAGGATTCAGCCTCGCTTTTTTCAACCGATTCCTCGGCGCTTGAAGAAACGAACGACGTGTCGACAGATTCTTCCCCGTCATCGGTCGCACGGAAAAGCGCAACCGTAACCGAAACAATAAGCAAAGCAACCGTTAGCACAAGTGCAATATACGCTCTGACTCTTTTGCTTTTTTTCTTTTTTAAATATTCCTCAAAATTAGGTTCTATAAAACCGTTTTGGTTTTGATTTTCATTCATACGTCACCGTTAAAAATAACCTGCGGAGAAACAACTCCCCGCAGGTCGAAAATAAGCAAAATTATGCCTTGTTGTTGCAGCCGAGAACATTAACGAGCTTGTGCTTAACGAGAGACTTGATGTTAGCACGAGCAGGGCTGAGGTATTGTCTGGGGTCGAAGTGTTCAGGGCTTTGAGCGAAGTGTTCGCGGATAGCCGCGGTCATTGCAAGACGAAGGTCAGAGTCGATGTTGATCTTACAAACTGCCATGGAAGCTGCCTTGCGGAGCATATCTTCGGGAATACCGATTGCGTCGGGCATTCTACCGCCGTTAGCGTTGATGATGTTAACGTATTCGGGAATTACGGAAGAAGCGCCGTGAAGAACGATCGGGAAGCCGGGAAGTCTCTTTTCAACTTCTTCGAGGATGTCGAAGCGGAGCTGGGGCTTTTGACCGGGCTTGAACTTGTATGCGCCGTGAGAAGTACCGATTGCGATTGCCAAGGAGTCAACGCCGGTCTTTTCAACGAATTCCTGTACCTGATCGGGATCGGTGTAGGAAGCGTCCTTTTCGGAAACGTTAACTGCATCTTCGATACCTGCAAGACGGCCAAGCTCGCCTTCAACAGATACGCCGTGAGCGTGTGCATATTCAACAACCTGCTTGGTAAGAGCGATGTTGTCTTCGAAGGAGTGGTGAGAACCGTCGATCATAACGGAGGTGAAGCCGCCGTCGATACAAGACTTACAAAGCTCGAAGGTGTCGCCGTGGTCAAGGTGAAGTGCGATGGGAAGACCGGTTTCCTGAATTGCAGCTTCAACGAGCTTTACGAGATAGGTGTGGTTAGCATATTTTCTTGCGCCGGAGGAAACCTGAAGAATAAGGGGTGCGTTTTCTTCCTTTGCAGCTTCGGTAATACCTTGGATGATTTCCATGTTGTTAACATTGAAAGCACCGATAGCATAACCTTCCTTATAAGCTTTTTCAAACATTTCTTTTGTTGATACGAGAGGCATTTTGAAATCTCCTTTAATATTAATTACATATTAATTTCATGCATAGTTAGTTTAGCTTTTTTATCACAAAAAGTCAATATTATTTTGCAAATAAAAGCAGTTTTTTCTTCTTATTTTAAGCTTTTATGCGGTTGGAAGCTTGTAGGTACCGAAGCAAAGACGCTTTATGAGCACGTAATCGGCAACCGTTACCTTATCGTGTCCGCTTAAAAGCGCCGCCTTCAAATAAATACCCTCGAGCTTGAATGTTCCCATAAAGTAGCGTTTTACGTAAAGATAGTCGTAGGTGCCGATATTACCGTCGCCGTCAACGTCACCGAGAATAAGCACGGTTGCAACCGTGTATGTGCTTCCATTTTCGGTTACGAGGACCTTACAGCCCGTACCGACAAAATCAGTGTCGCCAAGCAGCTTACCCGAAGCACTGACGATGCTTACGTTACCCTTAAAGCCGCCAATCAATTCCTTCGCGGTGGTTTTAAAGGTCACGCCGTTAAGTACGCCCGATGTGATTGAAAGCTTTTTATCAACGATTGCAAATTTTTCGTCCGTCGGCAGGTCGACGGTTGTACTTACGTTGCCAACCTTTACGATATAATCGGCAGAGCAATAGCCCTTTACCGTTCCGTCCTTGCTTTCGACCGAATACCATCCATCAACAGCTTCGCCGATAAGTATGACTTCCTCGTTATTCAGGAACTGACCTACAACCTCGCCGTCTGTGCTCGGCTCGCTTCTTACGTTAAGCTTCGTTGCATCGACCTTGCCGTAATACAGCAAGGTTATATAATCGGCAGACGAATATCCGCTTATGTCCTTACCGTCTGTACTCTTGCCGTAAACATGGTACCAGCCGTTTTGTTTTTCACCGATAACGACAATCTTGGTTTGATTGGCAAACTTACCTATTGCATCATATCCGGTTCCCGCACCAGAGCGCACGTTCAAATCGCTTTGCGTTATGGCGTAGTAGCCCTCGGTGGGGACGGTAGGATTATTAGGTATTATCGGCAACGCCGTAAGGTCGGCATAGCCGTGTATTGCAGTTAAGCTGCTCGAGCCCTTAAGACCGACGATATAGTTCCAATTATCCTCTGCATCGGCAATTATGGCATATTTTGTGCCCTCTGCCAGAACACCGTAGCTCGTCGAGGTCAAATCGCAATCCTTGTAGACGCGAACCGAATCGCCTGCGGTCCCGTAGGTTACCTCGTAATTATCGGACACCAGGCGAATATATGCAGAATTTGAATATCCGGTTATGGTGTTACCCTTTGAATTTTTACCGCTTACCTTATACCAAATACCGTTCGGCTCGCCGATAACGGTTACCTCATTCAGGAATTCAACCGTTCCGACTCTTGAGGATGAGGAGTTCGGCTCGGCACGTATTACAAGTGTTTCGTATGAGGTTGCTATACCCTTATATTCTCTGTAAAACGGTGCGACGGTAACCGCAATTTCACGTTCTATTCCGCCTAACGCACTTACTTTAACAACCGTTTCGCCGTAAGAAACCGCACTTATAACACCGTCTTCGCTGACGGTTGCAACCGATTCATCGCTGCTTGTCCATGTAAGCGAGGTATCGACCGCATCGGCAGGTGAAATTGCCGTTTTCACAGTATAACTGTCGCCCGGCTTTATGGTTATATTGTCCTTAACGATAGCGATATCCTCAATATAGTACTTTGCAATGTAAACATATTCCACCAAGGCGTAACCGCTTACGTAAACACCCTTGCTGTTAATGCCCTCGACCTTATAAAACCGATTGCCGTTTAAATCGGAATAAATCGTTTTGTCGGTCACCTTCATTGCAGTACCGCGGTATATTTTTCCGTTTGAAGCCGAATCGGTCGACGGACTTTGATAGATATCGGCATCCTTTTCGATAATTGTAGCATTGCAATCGACGTAAACGATAAGACACGCTTCCCTGCCGTTTGCAAGCGTTGCGGTGATAAGAGTCATACCGTGAGAAAGGGCGGTAACAGTACCGTTTTCGTCAACCGTCGCAACGCTTTCGTTGTCGCTTGCCCAAACGATCGACGATGCGGTCGCATCAGCAGGGTAATATGTAAGCGGCACGTTATATGCTTCGCCTATCGCCAGATATTTACGCTCGGGGGTGACTGTAATTGCAACAACGCCGTCGTCATCGGGTGTAAGATCATCGTATTCGGTAAGGCCGTATTGCTCGATAAGCTTGATAACGGTTTCGTCATAGCCATCGTCATCGCAATAGCCCGCCTTTACTATTTCCTTTGCGGCAACCTTGTAATCCTTTTCTCCCACAACCTTTGCATATCTGCTTTCGGTTACGAAAAGGTTGCTGTGTACTGCAACGCTTTCCGCCCAATTTCTGTGCGCGCGCCAAACCGAAACGGTGTTGACGTGCGACTGACCGACAGAAAGCACGTAATCCTCGTAAGAGTTGTAAAGTATAGAGGTCGTCTGGTCGTAAACCATTCCGTCCCAACTACTGTACGCCTTGATGCCGAAAAGGTTATTTCCTCCTACGGGAAGCGAATATCTTCCCCAACCGCCCTCATATATTGCCTGCGACACGGTAACCGACGCCAAAACGTCGGTCTGATAATAATCCGCCCTTGCAAGCGAGCCCATAAGACGGGCGTAATATTTTTGCACGGTATTTAAATTTGTGCTTGACAAATCGATAGACGCAGAAACCGAAAACGGCACGATAAAAGCCGCAAAAAGCATTGCCGCAACGAGAAGCAACGATAAGATCCTTGAACGTTTCAAAGGCAAAAGCCCCTTTCGTAAAAGTATGACATTCTAATCTTACCACAAAAGGCGAATTATGTCAACAAAAAGAAAAAGAGCATCTCACCGTTGTAGAAATGCTCTTAAGTTGCTTTTTATTCAAGACCTGCTTTAAGCTTTTCGGCGCGGTCTGCTTGTATAAGTGCATCGACCATATCGTCCATTTTGCCGTTCAAGAAGTTTTCAAGCGAGTGGATGGTAAAGCCGATTCTGTGGTCGGTTATTCTGCCCTGCGGATAGTTGTAGGTACGGATTCTTTCACTTCGGTCGCCCGTTCCTACCTGCGCACGGCGTTCACTTGCGACAGCTTGTTCCTTTTCGCGGTTATACATATCGGCAAGACGGCTTTTCATTATTTTAAGCGCCTTGTCCTTGTTCTTTATCTGCGAACGCTCGTCCTGACAGTCGACGGTTATACCCGTGGGAATGTGAATGATTCTTACCGCAGATTCGGTCTTGTTTACGTGCTGACCGCCTGCACCTGCGGAACGGTGACGGGTAATTTCAAGCTCGTCCATATTAAGTTCGAAATCGACGTCCTCAACCTCGGGCAATACCGCAACGGTAGCGGTAGAGGTCTGAATTCTTCCCTGCGCCTCGGTTTCAGGCACGCGCTGAACACGGTGAACACCGCTTTCAAACTTAAAACGGGAATATGCGCCCTCGCCCTCGATCATAAAGGATACTTCCTTAAAGCCGCCAAGCTCGGTTTCGTTTGCACTCAAAAGCTCGGTCTTAAAGCCCGACGATTCGGCATACATCGTATACATTCTGTAAAGAACAGCCGCAAAAAGCGATGCTTCCTCGCCGCCTGCGCCGCCGCGGATTTCGATAATAACGTTCTTGTCGTCGTTGGGGTCCTTGGGCAAAAGCAGAATGCGAAGCTCGTCCATAAGCGGTTCAAGCTTTGCGCGCGCTTCATCCTTTTGTTCCTCGGCAAGAGCACGCAATTCGGCATCGTCCTCGATGGAAAGAATTTCCTCGGCATCCGAAATATCGGTAAGCGCCGCATTGTATTCGCGGTACTTTTCAACGATAGGAACGAGGTTTTTATATTCCTTCATAAACTTCTTATATCCCTCAAGGTCGTTCATAACCTCGGGGGATGAAAGCTTTTCTTCGATTTCTTGGTATCTTTTTTCGATTTGCGAAAGTTTATCAAGCATAGTTTGACCTCCTGTTTTATATAATCAAACAAGGAATTAAAGTTTAAGGAGAGAATTATTTTTTATGAAGCAGGAATACAGCTACGAGGGAAAATTGCTGAAAACCGAAAAGAACCGATATTTCACACAAAACGCCGACACGCTATCCTCGGCAATGAACGGCGGATTGATACTTGAGGGCATCGGTTACCTTTGCGACCACGACCGCCATTTGCACGTGAAGATTGGCGATATCGAGGGCATTATTCCGCGTAACGAATGTGTTTACACGGCAAAAGGGCTTCCCGAAAAGGATATTGCAATAATTTCGCGCGTTGGCAAGCCGGTTTGCTTTAAGGTTATAGGAATCGATAAAAACGAAAGCGGCGAAACGGTTGCAATATGTTCGCGCCGCGAAGCGCAACGCGACTGTATGCGTGAAAAGATAAGCGAGTTATCCAAGGGTGACGTTATAGAAGCGAAAATCACACGGCTCGACCCGTTCGGAGCGTTTTGCGATATCGGATGCGGTATTATTTCCCTTCTTCCCATCGACTGTATGTCGGTTTCGCGTATTTCACACCCTCGTGACAGATTCAGAAACGGTCAGGTAATCAAAGCAGTCGTCAAAAGCACCGACGACGAATTCGGGCGCATAACCCTTACTCACCGTGAGCTTTTGGGCACTTGGGAAGAAAATGCTTCGAGATTCACATCCGGTCAGACTGCCGCAGGTATCGTGCGCTCGATTGAAGATTACGGTGTTTTTGTCGAGCTTGCGCCCAACCTTGCAGGTCTTGCCGAGGTGCGCCCCGACGTTCAGGTCGGTCAAAGCGCCGCCGTTTTTATTAAAAACATTATACCCGACAGAATGAAGGTGAAATTGGCGATAATCGATTGTATTGACCGAGAAAGCTCAATCCCCGATTACGAATATCCCGAAATCGACCATATCGACCGTTGGCAATATTCGCCCGACTGCTGCGACAAGCTTATCGAAAGTGTATTTGAAGGGTAAACGGCAAGGAGAACGTTCGGGAAACTTTTGAAAAAGTTTCCCATACCCTTCAAAACTTTTCAATATAATATAAAATATAAATTAATTTAAATACGAAGTATTTTTACATCAAATCTCATATTTTTCGGCGACATGTGCGTCGAAAAATATACCTATGATGTTCGCAACCTTGGACAACGAGCGAAGCGAGGCGCACAAGGTTGGCGCGAGCGAACGGACATCCAAAATCCCATTGAAATCCTTGTGATTTCAATGGAAAGCGATAGCTTTAATACATAAAGTCGAATTCGATATCGTAAATCGAAACGGTGTCGCCCTCCTGTACGCCTGCATCCTCGAGCGCTTGAATAACGCCCTTGTCACGAAGAACGCGTTGGAAGAACTGAAGCGATTCGTAATCGTCGAAGTTGATATCGTTGCACAAGCGGATAAGCCATTCGCCCGTAACGACGTAAACGCCGTCAACAACCTCGACATGAACCGACATATCGGTTTCCTTGGGAAGCTCGACATATTCTTGCTCGTAATATGTCATCGGAGGCAATGTTTGGAGCTTTGCGGAAACCGCCTTCATCAATTCGGGAACGCCTTCCGAAAGGCCGCCCGAAATAAGGAAGAGCTCACAGCCGTTTTCCTCGGCATAGCGCTTGACCTCTTCAAGATGCTCCTCGGAATAACCGAGGTCAATCTTGTTTGCGACCAATATTTGAGGACGCGAAGCAAGCTCTGCGCTGTACTTTTCAAGCTCTTGATTGATTTTAATAATATCCTCAAGCGGATTTTCACGTTCGCTTGCCGAAATATCGAAAACGTGAAGGATAAGACGGCATCTGTCGATATGGCGCAGGAAATCGTGTCCCAAGCCCAAGCCGTCGGAAGCGCCCTCGATAAGACCGGGGATATCCGCCATTACGAAGCTTTTGCCGTAAACCGTAACAACGCCCAGATTGGGCGCAAGTGTTGTGAAATGGTAGTTTGCGATCTTCGGTCTTGCCGCTGTAACCTCGGAAAGAAGTGTCGATTTACCGACGTTGGGGAATCCAACCAAGCCGACGTCTGCGAGCATTTTAAGCTCAAGCGTTATATTGCGCTCTGCACCCTTTGTACCGCTTTTTGCAAAACGGGGCACCTGACGGGTAGGAGTTGCGAAATGGGTGTTACCCCAACCGCCTCTGCCGCCCTTTGCGGCAATATAAGGCAAGCCGTCCGACATATCGTGGATAACAAGTCCGCTGTCGGGATCGCGAAGCACTGTTCCGGGAGGAACGGGAATAACAAGGTCCTCGGCGCTTTTGCCGTAAAACTTCTTCGACATACCGTCACCGCCGTTTGCGGCAACGAATTTGCGGCGGTATTTAAAGTTAAGAAGCGTGTTTTCGCCCTCATCGATGACAAAAACAACGTTACCGCCTCTGCCGCCGTCGCCGCCGTCGGGACCGCCCTTGGCAACGTACTTTTCGCGGCGGAACGAAACGCAACCGTTTCCTCCGTCGCCGGCTTTGATATAAATTGTAACCTTATCTATAAACATACTGAAAACCTCCTTATAGAGTTTTTCGTTATTTGTTTTCGTATTTTAATAAAACAAAAAGAAAAAGAGTAGTCAGGATGAAAACCCCGACTGCTCTTTTCAATAGGCATTTAGTCTGCATTAACAGCGTAAACGCTGACTTTCTTTCTTCCGCCTACCATCGGTTCGAACTTAACCTTACCGTCGATAAGTGCGAAAAGGGTGTCATCGGAGCCACGGCCGACGTTGTTGCCGGGATGGATCTTGGTGCCTCTCTGACGAAGAAGAATGTTGCCGGCAGTTACAAACTGACCGTCCTGTCTCTTAACGCCAAGACGCTTGGACTCACTGTCACGACCGTTCTTGGTAGAACCGACACCTTTTTTATGTGCAAAGAACTGAATAGACAATCTGAGCATGGTTTATAGCTCCTTTCGATAAAATTATTTAACGGTTACACGAACAAACTTCGGGTAATCGTTTGCGAGGGCGGCTAATTCACGCCATAGCCCTTCAATAAGTGCGCATCCGCGTTCATCAATAGATTCCAAAGCGAAATCGATCGTCGGGCCGTTCTCATCGGCAACGACGGTTGCGGGAATGGAAAACGATTCGGTAATATTGTTTACCGTAAGCATCGCCATCGAACTGACGGCGGCACAAACAATATCGCTTCCTTCTTCTGCATAACCCGAATGACCGCTTATGCGAAATTTCAAAAATTTTCCGTTCGACTTAAAAAACGAAGCGGTTGTCATCTCTTATTTGGAGATGCTGAGGATCTGAAGCTTGGTATAGGGCTGTCTGTGGCCGATGTGCTTCTTGGAATCCTTCTTGGGCTTGTACTTGATTACGTGAATCTTTTTGCCCTTGCCGTTCTTAACGACACTTGCGGTAACGGTAGCTGCTACGGTAGGAGCACCTGCAACAAAGCCGTTTTCATCGGAGAGAGCAAGAACCTTTTCAAAGGTGTAGGTAGCGCCTTCTTCGAGACCAAGCTTTTCAACAAAGATGATATCGCCTTCGCTAACCTTGTACTGCTTTCCGCCTGTTTCCACGATTGCAAACATTTGTAAGCACCAATTCCTTTCATAAGACTCGCTGCTTAGAGGGTGTGCGTTCTGCACGCAACTTCAAAAACCCCATACATGCGGCAAATGAGAGTTTAACACAAATAACTTAATAAGTCAATAGTTTTCGCCGAATTTTTTCAATATTTTATAACATATTATTTATATAAGGAAAGAGGAGCAACGCAGCCCTGCCTTGCTCCTTTGTTTTAAGCTATTAAACCGTTGCAAACGCTTTGTTTTTAAGACGCAAATTGTCGGCGATCATCGCAATAAATTCCGAATTGGTGGGCTTGCCGCGTGAATTCTGAACGGTATAGCCGAAGAAGGAATTAAGCACGTCAAGGTCGCCTCTGTCCCAAGCAACCTCAATTGCATGGCGTATAGCTCGTTCAACGCGCGAGCTTGTCGTTCCGTATTGCTTTGCAACGGTGGGATAAAGCACCTTTGTTACCGAATTGATGACCTCGGTATCGTTTATCGCCATTATTATCGCCGTTCGTAAGTATTGGTATCCCTTTATGTGCGCAGGCACACCTATTTGATGTATTATTTTCGTCACCTGTGCCTCAAGATCACCGTTTTCTCTGCCCGGAACCTTTGCGTTTCCACGGCGGCGTGTTTTGTCGGCAAGACGCTTTATTCTGTCGGCAAGCGCATTAAAATCGATCGGCTTGAGCATACAGTATGCCGCACCTGCCTCACAGCATTCCTCGAACAGATTCTGGCTTGTAAACGATGCGAGCATTATGAAGGCGGGAAAATCGTCCGGCATTTGCTTTTTCGCACTGCGGATAATACCAACGCCGTCGATTTTGCCGAGATAAAGGTCGGACACGACCACGTTCGGTTTGGTTCTCGCTATCTTTGCAAATGCTTCCTGACCGTCTGCCGCCTCTGCCACAACCTCTATATCCAGCCGTTTAAGACTTTGCACACACTGATTTCTGAAATCGCTGTTAGAATCAGCCACTAACACCCTCGGTTTTTCCATAAACTTGTTGCTCCTTGTATTTTTATTTTCCGTGAATGTATTTTAACACACAAAAACCGATATAAGCAATAGATTTTTCCCAAAAAGTCGCATTCTCGTTTAACTTTCGTACAACAAAACAAGAGTTATATTTTGTTTTTTCGACAATTTTTTCGCTAAATTTAAGCTTTTCGACAAAATTCTTGTCGCATTTTGTCGAAACTTGTCGTTTGTCGAAATTATCATCAAAAATGCACTGTTTGGTAAAATAAAGCGTTTTTTGTCGATTGAGTTAAATCGCACTAAACGATAAAGGTTGAATTTCTTCCCAACGTGTGGTATGATTTTTAAAAACAACGGCAATGGCTTCCAAGGCTATCCCTTGCGCACCAAGAAAGCGAAAGTAAATCAATATGGAAATTTTCAAAACATTATATATTAAATCCTCGGCAGGCCGTGTGTTGGTCACAAGCGATATACACGGTCATTATGAATATCTGTTGGGAGCTCTTGAAAAAGCCAACTTCGACGGAGACGATTTTTTGATTGTTATCGGCGATATGGAAGAAAAAGGACCCGACAGTATTAACGTGATACGTTATCTTATGAAGCTATGCAAAGAAAAGCGTGCGGCAGTTTTAACGGGAAACGTCGACTATCGTTTCTTGTGGCAGTTAGATAACATTGCCGATATCGATTCGGCAAAATCGTTTTTGGATTATCTGATATATATGCGCGATTGGTTGGGCACGTCGCTTTTCGACGAGATGGCAAAAGAGCTTGGCCAAGTCCCTCAGACCGCAGAAGCGGTTTTGGAGTTGCTAAGCAAAGTAAAGACACACTTCAAAGCAGAGCTTGATTTTATGCGCGAGCTTCCGACCATGCTCGTTTCGGACAAATATATTTTCATACACGGCGGAATTTATGAATCGGAATCGGATTTTTTGGAAATCCCCGACTGCAAAAAAGACCGTCACAAATGTCTTAAATTTGACCGTTTTTCGGATTTCGTCCGTGAAAACGGCTTGAAATTCAAAAGAAACGTCGTTGTCGGTCATTGGCCGGTTGTCAACAACAGCCGCGAAATACGAAATATGAATCCGCATTTTGACAGGGATATAAACGTAATATCTATCGACGGCGGTTGCGGAACCAACCGCGACGGACAGCTAAATCTGCTGATAATGCCGAATATCAATTGCGACGTTAACGAAATAGACCATATCTATTACGACGGGCTTGATACCTGCATCGCTCTCGACTCACAGTCGGCTTCGGAAACGAGCGTTAATATTTGCTGGGGCGATAACGACGTGCGTATACTCTGCATTGAAGAAACCGCCGTTGAGATTGAACATATCGAAAGCGGAAGAGTATTTTGGTTGCCTGTTGATTACATATGGGATCAAAATAAACTTTCTGTCGGAGAAATCGCAGAAGCGTCATCCTGCACGGATCACCGCTTGGAAGTAAACGCAGGCGATGAATTATCGGTAATAAGAAAAACTAACCGCGGAATCCTCGCAAAGAAAAACGGAATCGTCGGTTGGTATTACGGAAATATCAAGTAGGATTTTTATTAAAAAGGCATTCAATTCAATCATTTAGGTTGACAATATCCTAAAATTTGCGTATAATATTGTTGTAATATTAAAAAGGGGGATTCAAAATGAATTTGAACACTAATCAAATCGTTTCGATATCCGAAGCTAATCAGAATTTTTCCCGTGTGGCAAGATTGGCTGACAAGCACGGTGAGCTTTATATTTTCAAAAATAACAAACCAAAATATAAGCTGATTGAAATTGAAAACGACACAACCATCGAAATGACTGACGATGAAAAGATCGATTTTGTGGCGGCACGCATTTTAAAGCTATACAGACCTGCTTTTGAGGAGCTTGCGAAATGATCAAATTCAGTCAGGAAAAGGTTATGCTGCTTCACAAGCTTATAACCGAAGAAACAGGCGGCGACCCGAATATACGTGATACCTCACTGCTTAACAGCGCTCTCGAATCGGCTTTTGCCACGTTCGACGGAAAGGAATTGTATCCCACCAAGCAAGAAAAAGGTGCAAGATTGGGCTATGCGCTTATCTCAAACCACGCGTTTGTTGACGGAAACAAACGCATAGGAATGTATGTGCTGTTGACTTTCCTCGAAACAAACGGCATTAAAATCCGTCCCAGCAACGAAGATGTCGCACGCGTCGGACTTGCCGTAGCATCCGGCGAAATGAAATATGACGATTTGCTCGATTGGATAATCGAAAACGAGTAAATACTAATATCTTGCAACTTGATTTATTGCAAATCCATTCTTCTTAAAGGTGCAGATAGCTTTGAAGAAAATTTTTTCATAACTTAAAAGCAATAATCAAATCAAAAAAGACGGCGCGAAAAGCACCGTCTTTTTGTTATGCCGCGAATTGCATTTTGTAAATATTTGCGCCGTATGCCGAATTGAGCATATTTTCGATAAATATACCGTATCCGCACGTGGGATCGTTAACTATCACGTGTGTTACCGCTCCGACGAGCTTGCCGTTTTGGATAATCGGACTACCCGACATACCCTGCACGATTCCGCCCGTTTGGTCGATAAGGCTTTTATCGGTTACGCGGATGAGAAAATTTTTCGTATCGCCCGAGCTTTTATAAATCTTCTCAATTTCTATTCCGTATTCCCCTATCGCACCGCTTGAAAGGGTTGTAAGAATAGTCGCCTTGCCCTCGGTTACCTCATCTCTGCTTGCCACAGGAATTGGCGCTCTGTCGGTTTTGGGGACTTGCGAAAAGTTCCCGAAAACACCCTGCTCGCAATTGTCCCAAAGCTCGCCGATCGCCACGTTATCGAAGCTTCCGCGGAGCTCACCGGGAGCATTGGGATAGCTTTTGATAACCTCGTTAATATTCACGTTTACAACAGCACCGCGCGCAAGCGGAAGCAGGACAGCACTTTCGGAATCGTAAACACCGTGTCCCAAGCCGCCGAAATCGTTGGTTTTCGGGTCGATAAAGGTAACGGTGCCGATGCCTGCAGTCGAATCGCGCACAAGCACGCCGATTCGGTACTTGCCGTTTTCGTTATCGCGCACGGGCGTAATGTTAACCGTGTTTTCCTTTCCGTCGCGTATATAAGCGATGGTTATTGCCTTGCCGCCGCATCCTGCGATAAGGTCAACAAGCTCCTCTGCCGTTTTAAATTCTCTGCCGCCGGCACGGATTATTATATCGCCCGATTCGAGCCCTGCATCCTTTGCAGGCGAGAAAAGCCCCGATGCCGATTCAACTCCCGTTGTGCCGATAACGACACAGCCGTCGGTAAAAAATTTGACTCCGAAAGCCATACCGCCCGGTATAAGCTCGTAAGAATCGGTCTTCGCCGCAGCCGAAGCCGAAAGAGTAAAAACGAGCAGAAAAGCAGCCAACAACGCAAAAAATCTCTTGTTGAATTTACCGTTCATTGAATACCTCTTGTCTTGTTTTTGATTTTCATCAAGTTTAATTTGCGCAAAAGATATTCATGTATGCAAGGAAAAAAATGCACCGACGAAAACGTCGATGCATCAATTTACAGACCGCGAGAAACGAGGCTGTTTTTTATTTTAATTTATTTTTTATCGCTTTAAAGGTTTCGTCGCTGATAACGTGCTCGATCTTGCAGGCATCCTCAGACGCAATCTCCTCCGAAACACCAAGCGAAACAAGATATTTCGTAAGTACGGTGTGCCGCTCGTATATCTTTTCGGCAACGGCAATACCGATTTCGGTAAGAGTTAATCCGCCGTCAGCACCGACGTTAAGATAACCGCCCTCTTTTAAAAGCCCGACCGCGCGCGAAACGCTCGGCTTTGAAACACCGCGATAGTCGCATATATCGATCGCACGGACCGTTGTAAGTTCCTTTGACAAAACGTATACCGTTTCGAGATACATTTCGCCCGATTCCAATAGCTTCATCGCTTTCCCCTTACTTCATTTTTATATATGATAACATAAGGAAAAACGAAAATCAATGGATTATTTGTTAACGTCTTTTCATAACGTTTTTCATCTTGCGTTTTTTGCTTTTTGAAAACCTCGTTACCGCCAAGGCGACAAGACCGTTACCCGCCAATGCAGACAGCACAACCCCGATGACCGATGCAATACTGACCTCGCCCGAAACGAAAATCGAAATTAAAATTATCGGCAGAACCACGGTTGCAAAGGATGTCAGCGCCGAAACAAGAGCATTATCCCTGCATTTTGAAACCGCCAAAAATCCGCCGACGGCAGTGCCGACAAGCACGCAAAGGCAGACCGACGGCAAAACGAATGAGTCGGGGTCCTCAAACCCCAAAACAGCAAAGGGCAAAACAAGCAAAAGCGCGACCGTTACACCCATGCCGATAAGTCCGCCGATAACAGACGGAAAAAGAAAGCCGTTTTCGCTTTCGTTCATCGGGTTCGTTCTTTTTGTTCGTTCCATATAATATCATTCCTCTCGGTTGATATATATGTCATTTGTTCCCCTTTTATACCCCAAAAAGCTTTTTTATAAAGGTTAACGTGTATTCGTCCAGAAGATTGAAATTCATTGCGCCGATATAAATACTTTCTATACGGTTGTGCGTTTCCTTTGCGTGGGAAAGCTCGTTTTTCGCTTCAAGCGAAAGCTCGTTGATAATTCGGTCGAGTCCCTTCAACCGCACACGGCAGCTTGAGAGTATATCTGTGTTTGTGAATTTTGAGCAGGAAACACTTTTTTCCTCGTCAAACGAATCGCACGGGGGATTTTGAAGCAGAGTGACAAGCGTACCCGTTGAGGGAAAATAAAGCGAATCGGGCATTGACGAATCGGGTGTTGCAAGTGAAACAATCATCTCAACTCCTCGTTCACGCGCGATTCCGTAAAGCGAATTTAAAAGGTAAAACGAGGCATAGCCGCTTATGCGGTAAAGCCTTTTCACCCTGCCGAAGGTATGAATAACCTTGATTCCGTTTGAAGCAAACGCCGAGGTAAAAAGCTTTTGTTCTTCTCCCCTACCGTCAAACGCATTTTCGGCTATCGAAAAAACAGTTTCGTCGGATCTGTCGGTTATCACCGACTTTTGAACGATTTGCCGCTTGATATCCTCAATATTACCCATTGCCGAAAGACAGCGGTAGGCGTTTTTGAAATGCTCGCTTTTTTTATCGGTAAGCGAAATTATCTCATCCTTATGCGGCAGTATTTTTTGTTCGTCCCAAAACTCGCCGAGATTTATTATGCTTTCGCGCACACACGGATATTTAACGTCCATAACGTGCGGAGAAGTACCGTCGGCGACTGCGATGCCCATCTCGTGAACGATTACGCCGTCGAGCGAATCGGGGTCGCTTGAACAGCGTATAATATCGGTCGTATAGCCCAACTGCTCGGCTTTCCCTGCGATACGTCGCATAAATGTCGATTTTCCGCAGCCGCTCGAGCCCTTAAGTATAAAAAGTCTTTCGCATTTTTTAAAGCATTCATCAAAAAGCGATTTAAAGCCGTTGCGCGTATTACTTGCCGCAAAATATTCCATAAAGCATCACTCCGTATATATAATGACCTACCTTGTAACCATTTTATGCAAAAGAAAAGAGAACGGTTTATTTTTTTAGCTTCGATTATGGCGAGCCGTTTTATACAGTATACGAATAAACGCAAAAACAGGACGGCAAAACCGTCCTGCTTTTTATGTTTTTTTAGAAATTCTGGTTGTGTGCTTCGCGGATGATTGCGAGCTGTTGGCGAACCTGATAAAGCTTGATATCGTGTTCTCTGCCTTCGGTAAAGAGGGCATAGATTTGGTCGTAATAGGTTTGAACAGCGGCAATAAAGGGTGCTTGGGGGTCGCCGTCCCAAGATTTTTCATACCAGGTAAGAGTTTCGCCGCAGTATGCAGGAAGCTTTTCCTCGCCCATGGTAAGCGATTCGCGGATAAGGTGCTGTTCGGGTGCTTCTTCTTCCTTGAAGAACTTCCAATCGATATGCGCCATATTGCCCTTAAGAGTACCGCGTGTGCCTTCTACCTTATAAGTGTAAGCAGGGTAAGCATCGCACGAGGAAATATCGAGGTCGATGATAGGTCTGTTGGGCGCTTTGAGGATAAGCTTGCAATAGTCTTCTGCATCGCCGAAGGTGTTGCAACGGTCCATATGGCTGAATACGGTAGGCATTCCGTCATAATAATCCAAAAGGTTAAGCGCTTGGTCAAGCGGATGAGGACCTGTGTTTGCAAGGTTACCGCCGTTAAGATCAAGACAGCACTGCCAGTCCCAACGTCTTGCGAAGTTGTTGAACTGGATACCGATGTGAACGATTCTTCCCAATTCGCCCGATGCGATAACTTCCTTTACCTTGAGGAAATAGTTAGCGAAACGGCTTTGTTGGAAAACGAGAAGCTTAAGTCCCTTGCTTTCTGCAAGAGCAACGAGAATATCATATTCTTCAACGGTGGGAACGAAGGGCTTTTCGCAAAGAACGTTAAAGCCGTGCTCTAAAAGATCCTTTGTTACCGCAAAGTGGAAATTACTGGGAAGCGAGTTAACGACAAGGTCGATATCGTCGCGGTTTAAAATTTCCTTATAATCGGCATAAACGTCACAGCCGTATTCCTTTGCGGCTCTTTCGCGGCGGATCTCCATTTGGTCGACGACCGCAACGACCTTAAAGCGCTCGGTGTCCTTTTTAAGATGCAAGCCGTGGATATCGCGGCCGCTTCTGCCCTGACCGAGTATAGCAATGCGAATCTGTTCCATAATTTAAAACTCCTTTTCGGAAGGTTTTTTACAATACAATAATATCAAACTATTTCCGAAAAGTAAAGAAAAATATCGCAAATTTACACGTTTTTTTGCAACGAAAGCGCAACCGACCTGTAATTGCCGTTTTCACGCAAGAAAAAGTCTAAAGAGTCCTCGCGCAAAGCGAAAAGCTCAAGGTCAATCTTCTTTAATTCGTCTTTTTCCAAAAGCTCCGACAGCTTTTTTAGCATCTCCTTTTTCGGCATAAAATAATGCGCCTTGCATTTCGTGCCGAAATCCCTTTCCCAGACCTGCGTTTTGCGCTCGGTATTCGGCGGATTAACTCCGTCGCAGACCGAAATGTCTGTAATTACCGACAGAAATTTTTCGTCAAGCCGCGTTATTTCGTATTTCATTAACACCGAAAAGGGTTTAAAGCTTTCGGGGCTTGTATCGTATACCGTTTTTGCCTTTTTCGCAATCTCATCAATAGCATATTTAGAAAGCGATTCGGCAATATTTTTGTAAAAATCCTTTGCAAAAAGCTGCATACAATCCTTTTTTCCGCAAACGATCTCGGGATAGCGAAGATTTATTTTGACAAGACAAATTTCGCCGTCCGTCACTTCTCTTTTAATCGTCGCTTCTTCGATACAAAAGCTTTTCTTTTTCGTTAAAAGCATAATTTCATCACCGAAGATATTTTATTCACGCATTTATCCTTTAATGCCTTTTATCACCGCCTTTATTTCGACCGACGAAACCAAAACGGCAAGCGGTACGCTTAAAAACGCAAATTCCGCACCTGCGGCATCGAAAATGATGAAAACGGCGCAAAGAATTACTCCGACGACCGAAGCGTAAAAGCGTTTCATCGGGCTCACTTTTGCAAAACAGGAAAATGCAACACAGGAGGATATCGGGCAAACGAACGCCGAAATCATCTCTGCCATCGATGAATCGCCAAACGGCGCACGCAAGGAGGTCGAAAAGGAAACGACGGATACGAAAATCGCAAAAAGCGATGCAACAAAAAACAAGGGTGTCGCAAGCTTAAAAGCTGTGTCCGATCTGACCGCCGTAACGCAGGAAATTGCAAGACAGATAACCGCAAAAACAATCGCGCCGAGCATGGTCAAAGCGCCCTTTGAAACGGTTATGAGCGATGCAAAGCGCAAAACGACCGACAGCAAAAGCAAAGGTGTTAATACACGGGAAGTCGACCTTCCGACCACTTTAATCAACGGCAAAAGCACAAAGCTCTGCAACAAAACAAAGGGTGTGGTTGCACCGCCGAAGGAGAGCGAAACGAATGCCGATGCAAGCGGCAGTAAGGCACAAAAGGCATTCATTCGTCAAGCTCCTTTCTGCCCAATGTCTTTTTGGGATAGGAAAAGATAAAATCCTGCATTCCCTTTTTGTCAAAAGGAGAGAGCGGAAACAAATAAGGCGTGCCGAAGCTGTTCTTTCCGCAAAGCATAAGCAACAAAACCGTTGCGGCAAGTCCAAGCCCGTAAATGCCGAAAAGCTCGGCAAGTAAAAGCGAAACGATCCGCGCAATGACTATAACGTACATATATGCAGGCGTTATAAAGGCACATACCGCCGAAAAAGCGACGGTGATAACACCGACCGAAGAAACTATACCTGCCTCGACCGCAGTGTTTCCGAGTATAATCGAGCCGACTATACCCACCGCCTCACCGACCGAGCGTGGCATTCGCACACCAACCTCTCGCAGTATTTCGAAAAGCAGTAATATCGCAACGACCTCCCAAAAGAAGGAAAGCGGAATATCCTTGCGTGAATCGGCGATTATGCCGTATAATCGGGGCGGCATCTGAGCGTAATCGAAGCTTACCAGTGCGCAAAGTATTGCAGGTGCAAAGATTGCCGAAACGAATGCAATAAGTCGCAAAACACGGATAAAGGTTGCATAATAAGGCGTGTGCAGATAATCGTCGGCGGATTGCAGACATTCGGCAAAAACAAACGGAACAGTCAGCACAAACGGACTGCCGTCAACAATTATCGCCACTCTGCCCGACATAAGCTTCGATGCCAGCTTATCGACCTTTTCGGTGCTTCCGTAGGTGGGCAGAAAACGGTTTTTGTTGCCGTCAAGAAGCATCGCAACGTTTCCGCTGTCGGTTATTGCGGTGGCTTTCAGGTTTGAAATACGTTGCTTTACATCCTCGATAAGCGCATCGGCAGCCCTGCCCGAAACAAAAGAAACGATAACCTTTGTTTGCGAAACGTTGCCGACGGTAAAGCGGATAAATTTCAAATCGGGCGTGCGGATATATTTGCGGATAAGCGCCATATTCGTTTCGGCATCCTCAACAAAGCCTGCCTTCGGTCCGCGTACGGTAACGTCGCTGTCGGGCTCATCAACGCTTCTGCCGTGGGTGTATTGCGCATTTGCGAGCGTTACGAAAAAGCCGTTTTTGCATTCGGCAATAATTATAACCTCGCCAATCGCAACCGATTGTGCCGCCGCTTTCGCATCGCTCGGCTTTGATAAATTCGGGCTTTCGATAATACTGCCGAAATCGCCGTTGAAATTATCCATATCGGCAAGCTGTAAAGGGCGAAGCAGACGCTCGGCAATGAAATCTCGCGCGGTTATGCCTTTAATAAACATCAAGGCAAACCTTGCGCCCGCCGGTCCGCTTTCACGACAAACGAAATCCTCGCAATCCGAAAAAATATTAACTACTGTATTTTTAAAATCGTCAAAGGCATTGCTCATACCGTCACCTCGCGTTAATTATTCCCAAAAAACGGAAATTTTAAACGAGAAAAAAACTATTGACTAAAGCTTTGGTATGTTATAAAATAAAGATGTAATAATATGTATTTTTACGTCGCTTTTGACGTTGGAGGAATATTAATGGCACGTAACCGCAAAAAAAGAAGCAACGGCTTGCTTGTGGCGTTTTTCTGTCTGCCGCTTGCCGTCATACTATGCTTTTTGATATACTATACCTCGCTCGACAGCGTTGACCGAGTCACATTCGATGCGCCTATGACTGACGAGATTTTCTTCACTACCGAGGAAGAAGTTAACTTTTTCGTCGATATGTGTAAGAATGCGCTTCCGATAAAGACGGCGATGCGCGACGTTTCAAAGGAAATACCGGTTTTGATAACCCTTTATTCGGGCGATTCGCCCTCGGAATACCGTTTTTATCCCTCGCTTAACCTTTCGGGTTGTCTGCTTGTCGACCCCGAGGGTAAATATTTCGTGCTTGATACCGAAACGGCAAAGGATTTCCTTTTAAGAAGCGAATTCGATTATCTTTATGCCGATTATTTTCTTCCTGAGCTTTCGGTGGTAAGCGGTGAAAACCGCTTTGCCGTCAACCCCATCGAGTGCGAATGGAAATATTTCAAGACCGACGGAAACGAATATACCTATGCGCCCGAATCACTTGCAACGGGTGAAGAAACCTTTATAATCCTTAAAGGACTTGACAACAAGCTCGATTTCACTCCCGACGGCAAGGTACGCCCCTATGAAATGACCGATATTTCATATATCGCCGACAACGGAAGCGAATATGCGATAAGCGACATTTCCGAGCTTAATCTTTCGTTTGATACGCTTCTTAACGTTTCGTTTACGGTTAAATGGAGCGAATTAAACGGCGCACAGGCATCGGGCAAGGCGAAATATAAGTTCAAAATCCTTTACGACATTCCTGCAATTGTCGAGCTTCAAAAAACCGAATTTTCGCTTGGTGAGGTCATCGTTGTCGATGCAACTCACCTTAACAATGACGAAACGATAGGTCTTAAGACCTCGATGAGCATTCCCCAAATCGGATTCGGCATTACCGAAAACAGCAAGGGTGTTGCGCTTTTGCCTATCGGTCTTGCCAACGGCGTTGGCATTCATTCGCTTGAAATAACAACCGGTGTCGGCAGTATCAAGAAGGATGTTGTTATCACCGAGCGCAAGAATGCCGATTGGACTCCTATTGAAATAACCGAAGAACAATACTATTCAATGCTCTCCACCGAGAAGATGGATATGTTCAAAACCTCTCTTTCGGGCGCGACCGAAGTAAGACCCGAAACCGATTATTTCAATTTTGCCGAAAGTGAATTGCATTTGCCTGTAAATAAAAACAATACCCCTGCATTTACCTACGGTCAACCCGTTAACCTCGGCTCTGCCAACACTACGGGCGACACGGGCGAGCGCGTTTGCGAGGGTGTGGTTTACGAGCTTGCCGAGGGCACCTCGGTCCGCTCCGCACAAGCAGGCGAGGTCGTTTTCAGCGGCAATCTTGCCCCCACGGGCAACACGGTTGTCGTTTATCACGGCTACGGCATCTATACCTATTATTACCACCTCGAAGCCCTTAACGTCCGTGTCGGCTATACCCTCACCGACGGCGAAATTATCGGCACCGCAGGACAAAGCGGCTTTACCAACGGCAAAACCGTTCTTCATTATGCCGTTTCTATCGACGGAGTATTTGTCGACCCCATGTGGTTTCATAAGTAATTATCGATAAAAAGTCCCGATTAAAAAAATCGGGGCTTTTTTGGTTTTATGTGACAAAAGACGTATGTTTTTCGTCTTGTTATATGAAAGCAAAAAAACTTTTATTAGGAGAAGCGCTTATGAAAAAACTGATTTGCACACTTTTGATTGCGTTTTCGCTGATTCTTTGCGCTTGCGCTGATGGGGCACCGACCGAATTCAACGAAGCGTTTGAAAGCGATATCGCATTCGAATCAAGCGAAGCATCAAAAATTGAAGACAGCGATTCAAAGGCAGAAAGCTCTTTTTCCGTCGAAAGCTCTTTCGATGTTGAAAGCTCCGATGATATGCCTTCGGTCCACCCCGAAAATTCTGTCCCGACCGAGGATATCGAAGCGATTCCAATACTTTTTCTCGATACTTCTGACCACCGCAACACCCAAGCGTATATTATCTGTGCGGTCAACGAAGACGGTTTCCACAGCACGCACGAGTTTCGGTATAACGAAAAGCACCTGCTTGACCATATTGACGAGCAGGGCGTAACGGTAAATACAAATATCATCGACACCGAAAAAACCGTTACACTTCGCGATAAAGACGGAAAAACGTTTGACGTCGACGTGGGAAGCATCCGCTGCTACGGCGAACAGATTATCGGCGAGGTTCACGTTTGCGCAGAAATACAAGGGGATGTCCCGACCGAAAGCAAACGCTTTATCGGTACATACAGCGGTATTGATATATTCCCCGATAAATTGGAACACGGCGATAATTCGCTTACCGTTGATTTAGATTGCGACGGCGATAACGAGGTTATCTCCTGGTCGTTTACAAAAGCAGATGACTATCGCGAGGACGAGGGAAATTATTATTACTATTCCCTCGAAGCGATAATCGACGGCAAAACGGTCGAGATATCCGACAATTACGATTGGACACCGATAAAGAAAGATAATTTGGAAATATTTATTGCCGACGTCGATATGGACGGCGATTTCGAGGTTATCGAATACGTAACGGTCGCAGACGCTTTTAACAATGTCGATATATATAACGTCAGCGCAGACGGAAGCGAGCCGTTGCATTTATACACAATAACACCAGAGCCGTGATTTTCGATTAACAACAAAAAAGGCTTGCCTTATCGGGCGAGCCTTTTTATTGTGCATATTTAATTATTCACCGTATTTTTCTTCGATAGCAAGACGTGCGCAGACGGTTAAAAGGTCGGCGGCGACGGCAAGCTCATCGCAGGACGGGAAGGTGGGAGCGATACGCAATTTGCTGTCCTCGGGGTCGATGCCGTAGGGGAACATCGCACCTGCAGGAGTAACGACAAGACCTGCCTCGTTACAAAGCTCAACGGTGCGTTTTGCAGTGCCGTTGGGGAGCGAAAGACAGAAGAAGTAACCGCCGTTGGGGATGGTCCAGGTGACGTTGTCATAGCCCTCGAAGCCGTTTTCAAATGCTTCGTAAATGATTTGGAACTTGGGGCGGATGATGTTCATGTGAACCTTCATTTGCGCAACGATATCGTCATAGCACTTGAACACGCGCGAGTGACGGAGCTGATTGAGCTTATCGTGGCCGATGGTCTGAATCTTCAATGCGTTAAGGATGCGCTTGATGTTGCGCGGACTTGCGGCGATGCAGGAGATACCCGAGCCGGGGAAGGTTATCTTCGAGGTGGATGCAAATTCGAAGAACATATCCTCGTTACCGTATTTTTCCGCTTCAGAGAAGATTTCAACAAGCTCATCGGGCAAATCGGTAAGGTCGTGAAGCACGTAAGCGTTATCCCAGAAAACGCGGAAATCCTTTGCCGCAGGCTTCATCGAAGCAATACGGCGAACGGTTTCGGCGGAATATGTAAAGCCCGAGGGGTTGGAATACTTGGGCACACACCACATACCCTTTACGGTTTCGTCGGTCGAAACAAGCTTTTCGACCATATCCATATCGGGGCCGTCCTCGTTAAGCGGTATATTGATCATTTTGATACCGAAAAATTCGCAGATAGCAAAATGTCTGTCATAACCGGGCACGGGACAAAGGAAGGTGATCTGCTCATATTTCGACCAAGGCTTGCAGCCGTCCTCAACGGGGTGAAGCATACAGCGTGCAACCGTGTCGTACATAAGGTTCAAGCTCGAGTTACCGCCGACGATAATATGGTCGGAGCCGACGCCGAGCATTTCACCAAGCAGACGCTTCATTTCGTTAATGCCGTCAAGACCGCCATAGTTACGGCAGTCGCTTCCCGTTTCGGAGAAGCATTCTTCATTAGTCTTTACCGCAGTAAGAAGACGTTCCATTGTGGAAACCTGCGCTGCCGAAGGCTTACCGCGCGACATATCGAGCTTAAGGCCCATCGCCTTATATTTTTCGAATTGTTCGATTAACTGTTGTTTTTTGTTCATTTTAAGAATACCTCTTTATAAGGTTATTACGATAATGCGGCTTCTCCGCAGTTTAAATATTCAATAAAATTTCCATAAAAATCGAGGACACGCGCCTTTTGCCCCAAAGACGACAAGCGTTTTCGGGGACCCCGTGGATTTTTATACCTTAGAGATTCGCACGCGGTGAGCGTGGCGCGAGCGAACAAATCTCACTAGAACCGACCAAAACGCTTGCGTTTTGTGTCGAAAGCGAAGCGTTTAAAACTCTGCGCTGCCCGTTGTTCTGTGGAAGGGTTCAACGTCGCGGATGTTGGTGATACCGGTAATATACATAATAAGACGTTCAAAGCCCAAGCCATAGCCGGCGTGCTTTACACCGCCGTAACGGCGAAGGTCGAGATACCACCAATAATCCTCCTTGTTGAGTCCGAGCTCTGCAAGACGCGCTTCGAGAAGGTCAAGACGTTCTTCTCTTTGCGAGCCGCCGATAAGCTCACCGACACCGGGAACAAGCATATCCGCCGCCGCAACGGTCTTGCCGTCGTCGTTAAGGCGCATATAGAACGCTTTGATATCCTTGGGATAGTCGGTTACGAAGGTAGGCTTGCCGAAAACGGTTTCGGTAAGATAACGCTCGTGCTCGGTCTGAAGGTCACAGCCCCATTCAACGGGATAATCGAATTTAACGCCGCTGTTCTTGAGAATTTCAACCGCTTCGGTATAGCTTACACGGACAAAATCGCTGTTAACGAGCGCATTCAAGCGGTCAAGAAGACCCTTATCGATGAATTTGTTAAAGAATTCCATTTCCGCAGGGCATCTTTCAAGCACGTAGCGAATAACGTACTTCGTCATTTCCTCGGCAAGAGTCATATAGTCGTCGAGGTCGGCAAATGCGATTTCGGGCTCGATCATCCAGAATTCCGCCGCGTGACGTGCGGTGTTGGAGTTTTCTGCACGGAAGGTCGGGCCGAAGGTGTAAACGTTTGCATAAGCAAGCGCAAAGCATTCAGCCTCGAGCTGACCCGAAACGGTAAGGTTTGCCGCCTTGCCGAAGAAGTCCTTGGAATAATCGATTTCGCCCTTATCGTTGCGGGGAGGATTATCCATATCCAAGGTGGTTACCTTGAACATTTCGCCTGCGCCCTCACAGTCGCTTGCGGTGATAATGGGGGTGTTTACATAAACGAAGCCCTTATCCGCAAAGAAGCGGTGAATACCCTGAGCCGCAACAGAGCGCACACGGAATACCGCGTTGAAGGTGTTTGCGCGCGGACGGAGATGCGCAACCGAACGCAAGAATTCAAAGGAGTGGCGCTTGGGCTGAATGGGATAATCGGGAGTAGATTCGCCTGTTACCTCAATTGCCTTCGCCTTAAGCTCAAAGGGTTGCTTTGCACCGGGGGTAAGCTCAAGCACGCCCTCTGCGATGATGGATGCAGGTATATTAAGCTTGGAAATTTCCTTGTAGTTATCAATAATATCGCTTTCGAAAACGATTTGGATATTCTTAAAGCAAGTACCGTCGTTAAGCTCAATAAAGCCAAAAGCATTGGACGAGCGGATGGTCTTTATCCAACCGCCGAGACGGACAGTCTTACCGCCGAACTGTTCGGGACTTGAAAAAATATCGCAAACTCGTGTTAAGGTTTCTTTTATCGCCATAAGTCGATATACCTCCGAAAATTAGTTCTTATTATTATATCACCCCGTTTTGCTCATTTCAAGTATTATTTCGCATTTTTCCCTCTAATTTTTTCGTTTATTATTGAATATTTTGCACATATATGATATTATACGGTATATTAAATGCACCGAGAGGTAAAAAAGTGAATCCTTACGAAATTCTTAACCAAAACAAAGAATATATAAAAAACAAAAAAGCATTCATCTTCGATATGGACGGCACGCTTGTCGATTCGATGCAGTATTGGTGGTCGCTTACTGGCGAGGATAAGTCGCAGTATGCCACCCACGGCGATTATATGGCGGCAAAATATGCCACCGTTATCGATTTCAAGCCCACCGCTATTGATTTTTTGGACTATCTTAAGGAAAACGGAATAAGAATGTGCGTTGCGACCGACACTCCCAACGTTTTGTCGAAGCACTTTTTCGAGCGATTCCCCAATTTTGAGAACTATTTTGAATTTATGCTCGATTGCACCGCTGTCGGCACGTCCAAACGCCGTTCGCCCGCAATTTACGACCTTGCGGCCGAAAAGCTCGGCTGCACCAAGGAAGATGTTTTGGTTTTCGAGGACAATTATTATGCCCTTATCACAGCGGTAGAAGCTGGGTACGACGTTGTTGGCATTTTCGATGAGGCAAATGCCGAGAACAAGGAAAAAATTGCAGAGCTTTGCGTTGACTATATCTACGACTATACCGAAATGATGCCCGAATAAAATCACTACGACCGTTTTTAAACAAAGGCGGTCGTTTTTGTATACAACTTGGCAACAATTCGGTAGTATAAGAATATTGAAAGGGGATGCATACAAATGGCAAAGATACTTATCGTTGAAGACGAAAAGGCAATAAGCGATCTTATAAAATTCAATCTTGAGCTTGTCGGGCACGAATGCTTTCAACAATTCAACGGAAAAAGCGGTCTTGACGAGGCGTTGGCGAATAAATACGACCTGCTGATACTCGACGTAATGCTTCCCGAGCTTTCGGGCTTTGATATTATCGATTATATAAAGGGCACACCCGTTATTTTCGTCACCGCAAAGGCAACCGCAAACGACAAGATAAAAGGACTTCGCAAGGGCGCAGACGATTACATAACCAAGCCGTTTGACATTATCGAGCTTGTCGAGCGAGTCAAAGCAGTGCTTCGCAGAACAAAGGGAGAGGCGACCGTTTTTGAATTTGACGGTATAAAGGTCATGTTCGACAACCGCCGTGTTTTCAAAGACGGCAAAGAGATAATGCTTAAACCAAAGGAATTTGACCTTTTGGAGGCATTTATAAACAACCGAAATCTTGCGCTCACACGCGAAAAGCTTTTATATCTTGTGTGGGAATTCGATTATGAAGGAGACAGCCGTACCGTCGACGTGCACGTTCAGAGATTGCGCCAAAAATTAGGCATTTCGAACCGCTTGCAAACGGTTTACAAAACCGGCTACAGACTTGAAATATGAAAATGAGATTTTGGCAGAAGACCTATATCTTCACGCTTATTCTGTTTTTGTTCTGTATAAATATCGGTATTCTTTCGCTGACGGTATATACCCACAGCAAAAACGTATCTGCGGCAGAAGCAACCGCCTCGGCAGAGCAATATTACGTTGCGATGTCCTTCGAGCGAGATTACAGCGACCTGATGGAAATGAACGAAAATGCAAGTCCTACGCTTTTGATGCAGACCTTCGGCTCGCATTACAAAAGCAAGGGTATAATGCTTTCCTTTAATAAAAACGGAAGCACCTTGTATAAAAATTATACCGAAAATATCGAATCGCCGACCGATTCGCTTTTGCACACCGAAATAAACGGTGACCGCCATATCATTATTTCCGCTTCGGTATGCAACGGCGAATACGAGCTTGTTTTCGGCAAAAACGTCTCGTCGGTCGATAACGAATTCAAATCGCTCATGATAACCTACGTTATCACGGCGTTGGCGGTTTCGATAATTCTGGCGGTCTGCCTTTATTTCATTCTTAAAAAGCTTTCAACCCCGTTGGAGCGGCTCCGCAAGACGACCGAAACCATTGAATCGGGCGATTTTTCGGTAAGAGCAGTCGAGCAAGGCAACGATGAATTTACGCTTCTCGCAAGAAGCTTCAACGCGATGCTTGACAAGATAAACGAGCAGTTCGAAACGCTTGAAACCGACGCGAAGCGCAAGCAGATGCTTGTTGACAATATGGCGCACGAGCTTCGCACACCGCTTACGAGCATTCACGGCTATGCCGAATTTTTGGAAAAGGCGGCAACCACCGAGGAAAAGCGCATCATCGCCGCTAAATATATTATGTCGGAATCCGAAAGGCTTCAAAAAATTTCCGAAATCCTGCTTGACAGTGCATATATCCGCGGAAACGAATCGGAAAAAGCCGATGTCGATATTTCGGAAATACTTGCCGACGTTTCCGAAAAGCTGCAATTCAAGGCAAAGGATTTTGACGCCGAAATCATTCTCGACACCGAAAAAACTATTGTTTTGGGTAACGAAATATTGCTTTCGATGCTCTTTTACAACCTTACCGAAAATGCGATAAAGGCTTGCACAAACGGAGGAAGGATCGTTTTGTCCTGCCGTGACGAAAAAGCTGTTATCGAGGACAACGGCAAGGGCATGACCGAGGAACAGCTGCTTCACATAACCGAGCCCTTTTACCGTACCGACAAATCGCGCTCACGCGCAGAAGGCGGCGCAGGGCTGGGGCTTGCGCTTTGCAAGCAAATAGCCGACTCGCATAACGCTTCCATAAATTTCGAATCGGCTTTGGGTAAAGGCACGAAGGTTATAATCAATTTTACAACTCGGCAATAAGTCGGATAAAAGTCGGCGACAAACACACCTTATACTTTAAACGTAACCTTAGAAAGGAAGGTGTTAACAATGAAAAAGGAATTTAAGTTTTTAACAACGGTAGTATCGATACTTATTGTGTCGATGCTCATTCTCGCAGGCTGTATGCAAGTATTATCCCAAAACGACAGCGAGCCGAAGGATTACGATATGGATATCGTTTCTCAAACCGTTGCCGAAAGCACGCCCGAGGTTATAACGAAGGACCCGCCAGTCTCATATAACGACATGCAGAAAAAGTTTTCCGATATGTCCGAAATAAGCGAGGACGGCAGATCTATAACGGTCATTTCCGAAGACTATCTCAACAATTACTGGCAGGAAAACAAAAACAAGCAAGCTGCGCTTACCTCGGCAGAGGTGCTTTATATCATTCAGGATTCGATAAGGATCTACTCCGAATATGATTCCTTAACGGTTATTTCCAATCCGACACTTGAATCGATGCACCGCAGACTGATTGTCCGCTATCCTTTAATGAACGGTACACTTACCGGATTCCCTTTGGATATGCAAACCATTGATACAAACTACGTTAACGTATGTCAAAGCATCCACGCGCTTATCGTCTACCGCCTCGCCGCACTTTCATCTCCCGATGCGTTTATTTTTGCAGACGAGGCATTGCAGGCTTTCGGATCGCTTTCGGATTTCAAAAGCACTTATATTCAATCGATATTTTACATTCCCAAGGACGCGCCGACTAAGGATTACAGCACCTTGGCAAGATTCATCTGCGGAAATATCGTTGATTACGAGAAAATAGGCATTTTCGATATATCCTATTACGGGGACACCCGTGTGATACACTATTCGTGCGGCACAAGCTCGGCAGTATTCCCCACCGCCGAAATGGAAAGCTCGCAGGCGAACCGAGTTGTTGCCATTGAAGACAGAACCGAGGCAGCGGATGCCGCACTTGAGCCATTCTGGCAAGACGACAACTTTGTTTATTCCTTCCCATGCATTCAAAGCCAATATGTCTTTGCTATTATGGGTGACGGCCGCGAAATGCTTTTGGTCGATGCGTTGAAGCTCGGATATATAACTCCCCAAGAATTCCCCAATTTTAACTTCTTATATTGGCGCTCGGTTAAGCGTGCCGAAAACGTACAAACAGGCACTCCCTATTTCAAAGCAACCGCAACCTATACCGACAAAAAGCGTACAGACGGAATTTATCCGTACGCGAACTTCATACCCGACACGATTGCGCTTGTCAAATATTATAACGATATTATGTCAAACGACGTCTACGTTACCGACAAAGGCACTTACGAAGTACCGTCGTTTATCGAAATGTTCGAAAGCTATGACGGACCTTGGTTTGAAAAAAACAGTCTTATCCTTGTCGTTATCGAAGCGGACAGCGACGTTTTGCCAAAGGTTTCCTCGATTATTGTAAACGGCTCGCAGGTCGACGTGAAATTCGATCCCGAATCGCTCGGAAGCAAGCAGGACCAGGTTTATACCGTTTTCATCGACACGAACAAGCTTAATATCGAGCGCATCAATATTATTTGCGAATAAAAATAATCAGGTGGGAATTAAATTCTCACCTGATTTTCTTTTCTATTCCATTTCGACGGTTGCGGCAGAAAGCAGCTTTGCACGGGTTGTGAGCGACGAAATATTTGCATATTCGCGCGTGGTGTGGCAAAAATCACCGGTCGCGCCGACTGCGCAAACGCTCGGAACTCCCGCAAGCTGGGTATATGCCGAATCGCTTCCGCCACCGCTTTCGATGGGGATAAGATTGCCGAGCGAATATTTGTCAGAAATATTTTTAAGATGCAAAAACAGCTTTTCGGTGTCCTCGTTACGCAGCATCGGCTCGCGCTTGCTGATAAAGCAAAGCTTGGTCTTCGTGCCCGAAACGTATACCTTTTCGGCTTCGGCTTCGAGCGTTTTAATCGCTTCCTGCATAGCATCACGATCCTTCACGCGGACGTCGATAAATATCTCGCATTTTTCGGGGACGATATTCGTCAATTGTCCGCCGTTGATTATTCCGCAGTTAAAGGTAGTGCCGCCGTCGGTGCTGAGTGACTCAAGCGCGAGTATCTTGTACGCCGCCTCGCGAACCGCACTTGCGCCCGAAAAATAATCGATGCCTGCGTGGGATGCAATTCCCGAAATTTCAAGCTTATAGCGCAATATACCCTTGCGCGAAACGACGACCTCGTCAACCCCCGCGACCTCGCAATTAAACGCCGCCTTGTAGCCTTTAACCGAATCGCGGATGATCTGCATTTCCTTTTCGCCGCCCAAACGGTTGCTTATTTCCTCGTCGGAGGTTAAAAGCAAACGGCAGTTATTTTCGTATCCGTTGATTTCAAGCGCCTTCATGGCAAGCAAAGCGATTGCAATACCGCCCTTGCAGTCGATAACACCGGGGCCTATCAATCGGTCACCCTCGTTTTTAACGGGCGGATATCCGAAAGCTCCGTTTTTATGTACAGTATCCATATGCGCAAGGAAGCAAACGCCCTTGTTTGCGTTTTGTTTTGTATCGATAACCAAAAAATCACCGCAATTGTCAAAAGGAATGCGGTTTACAAAAAGACCGAGCTCACTTGCGAAATTTTGGATTTTATCGGCAACCTTATCAAGCGAAGCCTTGTCCTCGGCAACGCCCTCTAAATTACAAATATCCTCCCAAAAGGAAAGAAACTTCTGCTCGTTGTTATCGATAAATTCAAAAATATTTTTCATAATCCACCAAAAAGTCAAAAGAATCGGTATGCCCGATTCTCTTAAAAATTATACGTTTTTATCCCCCGCATGGGCCGTGCCCCCGTGAGAATGAAACCCTGCTTTGTGCAGGTGGGTGCCCTCTCCGATGCTTTAGTGCTTCCAACGTCCGCACGCAGAATGCATGCGGGAGGCCTGCTTCACCACAGCGGAATATGAGCTCCCTTTCTTTCTTGTGGGTTTTTACACGAGGCAGCGGTTATTGGGTCAAAGACCCGTAACGCACGTACCCCGCAGGTTGGAGTATCAAAAAGATACTGTTTTTTTACGATTACTCTTCTACAGAGCCGTCAAGATCGATTTCGCCCATGAAGGTATCTTCAAAAGCATCGGCAACCTTATCGAATTCATCATCATCGTCGATGGTGACCAAAAGCTCGTCGCCGTTTTCGTCGACCTCTACTTTAAGGATAACGTATTCATCTTCATCGCCGTCAAGCGGAATGAGAGCTAAATATGTATTATCGTCAATATTAAGCTCGCCCAAAAGCTCGAATTCGCTTTCGTTTCCTTCCTCATCGGTGAGAGTGAAGATATTTTCTCTGTCAAAATTATCGGCCATAAATAACCTCCGGCACAATAAGTATTTGCATTATTTGCATTTATATTCTACAACCAACCCCCAAAAAAGTCAATAGCATTTTAAACTTTCGTCCGACACGCATCGACAAAGATTGACTTATTATCCTTTTTGGTATATAATAATCGCAGTTTAAAATAGGAGTTGCTTTTAATGGCTTTTATACCTCGAATCTATATTGGCAGCGACCGAATCGATAACGGATCGGCTTTTATCGACGGAAGCGATGCCAACCACATTCTCCGTGTGCTTCGCAAAAATGTCGGCGACAGTCTTCATATTTGCGATATGCACGGTAATTCCTATAACGCAACGATTACCGAAATCACCCGCGACGGTCTTTTTGCCCTTCTCGGCGAGCCCGAGCATAACGACACCGAAATGCCGTTTTGCGTTTCGGTCTATCAATGCTTCCCCAAGGGCGACAAGCTTGATACCGTAATACAAAAGGCGGTCGAATTGGGCGCTTATGAAATCGTCGCCGTTATGAGCGAGCGTTGCGTTGCCCGTCCCGATGCGAAGGCGTTTGCAAAGCGCATCGAGCGTCTTAAAAAAATAAGCGAATCGGCATCGGCTCAATGCGGCAGAACGATAATCCCCGAAATACGCGGAATTATCAGCTATAGCGAAGCGATAAAGGAAATCAAGAGCAAGGATATCGGCTTTGTCTGCTATGAGGGTGACGGCACTCTCCCCGTGCGTGAGCTTTTAAAGGAAAGACCCGAAACAATCGGCTTCCTTATCGGTCCCGAGGGCGGACTTTCAGAAAAGGAAACAGCTCTTGCAAAGGAAAACGGCATTGGCCTTGCAGGACTCGGCAAGCGAATACTCCGCACCGAAACCGCAAGCGGATACGTCCTTTCGGCAATCAGCGTTTTGCTTGAAGATTAAACAAAAAGCGTGAGGTTTTTACACCCCGCGCTTTCTTTTATTTTACGGTTTTTGCCATCAATTCATCGTAAAGCGCCTTTGTTGCTTCTTCGGTGCTTTGGTTTATTGCGATTATGCCGTGCTTTGTGAAAAGAACCACACAGGAATCGGTACCCACATAGCGGTAGCTTAAATAGCTGTATTTATCGTTCGTATAGTCGCCAAGCGCCAATTTGGCACTCGAAAAACCGACGTTGCGAAGACCGCCCTCGAAGCTTTTAACGTACTGAATAGTATCGATGTCGTCAAGCGCAAACGACGTTTCGCTGTGATAGATACTGTCTACCGTCAGCGTTTCATCACTTATCACAACCTCAACGTCACCCGTAAACATCAAAACCGCAACGCAAGCGAGTATCAATACAACGGCGACCGCGGTTCCAATCTTTGCCGATTTTTTCATCGGCTTTACCTTGGAATCTACAACGTAAGTGCCTGCCCTTTTCTGCTTTTTGTAATATACATAGGAGTAAAGGAAGGTCGAGAAACAGCTTACGAAAACAATTGCCAATGCAACGCCGAAGCCCCAAAAATCGGGCAGAAAGCAGCAAAGCATCATCAAAAGTCCGCCGAAAAACATTACTTTACCCGCAAAGCGGTGGGTTGCGTTCCAGTTTTCCTCGTTTTCGAGAGTCCATTTGATTTTAACGCCTATGGTACGGTTTTTCTTGCATTTAGGCATATAATTACCCATTACGGCAAACAGAATACCGAGAATCACGGGTAAAAACATAATTGCATCGAGCCCGTTGCCGGTTGCGCCGAAATAGGATATCGCAGACACGAAAAGCGAGATAAAGGGCATTATCCAGATCATCATACTGAAAACCTTATTGTGCTGATCCTTGTTGCCCGAATCCCTTGAAGTAAAGATAAGGCAGAACCAGAAAAGCGCATAAAGTATTAACGGCATACCCAAAACGAAGAACAATCTGCCGCCAAAACTGTCTGCCGTTCCGTCGACACCCCAATGGGTGGGAAAGGCTTCGGGCAATTTATCCCAAAATATCAAGCCGAGCAGAGTCGGCAAAAAGTTTACCGCCGACGCGATGATTATTTGAATCTTATTTTTCTTCAGCATTATCGTTATCTCCCTTCAAGCCGCTTATCCAAAGCATAATTTCTTCAAGCACCGATGCGTTCAATTCGTAATAAATAAACTTCCCTTCTCGCGTATCGCGGATAAGGTCGGCATCCTTTAATACCGAAAGATGGCGCGAGACCGAAGCTCCCGTAACGTCAAACCTTTCGGTAATATCGCCTGCCGACATACGTCCCAATTTTAACATATTAAGTATTTCGCGCCTTATCGGGTCGGCAAGCGCGCGCATCGTTTTCTGGATTGCCATACTCTTCTCCTCACTTTCATTTAACATTTAACCTAATTGTTAAATGTATTTTATCATACCCCTTTTCTTTTGTCAATAGGAAAACAAAAAGACAGAGAACGAAATTCTCTGCCCTTTAAAGGATATGTAATTTATTTCTTGAGGATTTTGGTAAGAACTGCTGTGATTACTGCATAGAAGGCATAGCGAGCGAGCGACGAAATGCCGTTTGCGATACCGCTGAAGAAGTTACCGAAGCTCGAGAAAAGACCGATAGAATTAGCGATACCCATAATGAAGTAATAAACAAATGCAACCGCACCGATGCAAAGGAATACAAAGGTAAGAATGGGGAGGAATTTTACAACAAGATCAACGATGCTGTTGAGGAAATTGCCCTGCTTCTTGGGAGCCGCATAGGGTTGCTGATAGTTGGGTTGTTGATAGTTAGGCTGTTGATAGTTAGGTTGTTGGTAGTTGGGTTGCTGATTGTTGGGTTGTTGATAATTAGGTTGCTGATTGTTCATAATATATCTCCTTTTCATTATTGTCATATTCATAATATATACCACAAATCGAATTCTGTCAATAAGTGAAAAAAATAAAAACAGCCGAAAGTGTTGTTAACAATTCATTAACATTTTTGGGTTTTAATGGCATTTTTAACAAATTAGGCGGCAAAATATACAAATATCGATGTTTTTCTTTGTTGTATTTTTGTAAAAGCTCTTGCATTTGGATGAAAATTAAGATAAAATTACTATGTATATCTTTGCAGATAATAATAAGTTTAACATAAAAGGAGAAGGCACAATGAGCAACAAATTGTTTCAGGGTTTGATCTATCAAATGAGAGAGGCGGTTGACCGCGAGATCGGCATAATCGACGACAAGGGTGTCGTTATTGCCTGCAGTCAGCTTTCCAAGATCGGAAGCGCGCACAAGGACATCCTTGACGAGCTTTCCTATAATTATGAAACCTTGGTTATAGGCGATTATACCTACCGTCCTATCGGCTCCCACGCAAGAATCGAATACATAGTGTTCGTTGAAGGCGACGATGATATTGCAAAAAGCATTTCCGCGCTTCTTTCGGTTTCCTTCTCGAATATTAAAACCCTTTACGACGAAAAGTACGACAAGACCAATTTTATCAAGAATATTATCCTTGACAATATTCTTCCCGGCGATATTTATATCAAATCAAAAGAGCTTCGCTTTGACAGTGAGGTCAACCGTGCCGTTATCCTTATCCGCTTCAACAACACGGGCGATATTATTCCCTACGACGTAATTCAAAATATGTTCCCCGACAAGCTTCACGATTACGTCATCAACGTAGGCGAATCGGATATTGTTCTCGTTAAGGAGCTTAAATCCGCGCACGATACCAAGGCATTGGAATCGGTTGCAAAGAGCATTGTGGATACCGTTCAGTCGGAATTCTATCTCAAGGTGCACATCGGTATCGGCTCGACCGTTTCCAACGTAAAAGAGCTTGCACGCTCTTACAAGGACGCACAGGTTGCGCTTGAGGTCGGCAAGGTATTCGACACCGAAAAGAACGTTATCAATTACGAAAGCTTGGGTATCGGCCGTCTTATCTATCAGCTTCCCACCACCCTTTGCGAAATGTTCCTTCAAGAGGTTTTCAAGCGCGGCTCGCTCGAAAGCCTTGACCGTGAAACGCTTACCACCATCCACGCATTCTTTGACAACAATCTTAACGTTTCCGAAACCTCGAGAAAGCTTTTCGTACACCGTAACACCCTTGTTTACCGTCTTGAAAAGATAAAGAAGCTTACCGGACTCGATCTTCGTGAATTCGAGCACGCTATCACCTTCAAGGTTGCTTTGATGGTTAAGAAATATCTTATCAGCAAACCCTCCATTTATTGATCGGGTGTAATATATGATTAAATTTGAAAACGTTTCGATGGAATACAGCAACGGTACGGCTGCGCTTAACGACGTTTCGTTGCAAATAGACGACGGTGAATTTGTTTTTATCGTCGGCCATTCGGGCGCAGGTAAAACTACGCTTACAAAGCTGCTTATCTGTGAAGAGCGCGTTTCTTCGGGCAAACTGGAGGTAAACGGCTTCCGTTTGGACAAAATCCGTTCCTGGAAAATTTCCAAGCTTCGCAGAACCATGGGCGTCGTCTTTCAGGACTTTAAGCTTTTTGAAAAGATGACCGTTTATGAAAACGTGGCGTTTGCAATGCGTGTGGTCGGTGCGAAGCCCTCGCTTATCAAAAAACGCGTTCCCTTTTTCCTTGACATCGTCGGATTGGGACACAAGGGCGATTCCTTCCCGAGCGAGCTTTCGGGCGGTGAAAAGCAACGCGTTGCCTTTGCACGCGCGCTTGTAAACAACCCCGATACCATTATCGCCGACGAGCCTACGGGCAACGTCGACGTTGACCTTACCGAAGGCATTATGGAGCTTCTTGTGAAGATCAACAAATTAGGAAAAACAGTTATCGTCGTTACCCACGATATGAATATTATCGAGCAATACAAAAAGCGCGTTATCCGCATTGAAGGCGGCAGTGTTGTTTCCGATAAGATCGGAGGCGATTTTACAGAATGAAGCCGAGCGTATTTTTCTACAACTTAGGTCAGGGCTTTAAGGGCGTTTTCCGAAACAGCGTTATGTCCACCGCTTCGATTTTGGTCCTTATCGCCTGTATGATACTTGTCGGCACGTTTTTCGTGGTTATCGACACTATCGACAGAAACTTTAACGCTATTGACGACCTTAACGTTATCGAAGTGATGATGGACAAGGACTACAGCGAAACCGAAATTATCGACATCGGCGAAAAATTGGCAAAAATTTGCAACGATTCGCCTATTATCGATTGGACAAGCGACAAATGGACCGATGATATCATCATCCCCAAGGACGAAAACTTTAAATACGTTTCGCCCGATGAGCATTTTGAAAATTTC
This sequence comes from Eubacteriales bacterium, assembly GCA_045657425.1. Taxonomy (GTDB): domain Bacteria; phylum Bacillota; class Clostridia; order Oscillospirales; family CAG-382; genus Coliplasma. Next base: position 54,596 of record JAZOTA010000045.1, on the reverse strand, counting down.
GAGGATAAATACGAAGACCAACCCTGGTTTGACGCTTTTACCGACAAGCACGAGGACGATCACGACGAGGGTACCCACGCAGGTATCACAAGCTCGATGACCGATAACCCTCTCCGCGGAAGCTTCCGTATTACCTTTATCAACCTTTCAAACTTCGACGAGGTGGTTAAGGTTCGCAACCGTATCGACTCGATCACCTTTGTCGACGCAAACGGAACCGAGCACGATGCTATCTCGACCGAGGATATCAAGGACCATGCCGAGCTTTACGAAAACGTAATGAGCATCAAAAACGCGCTTTACGTTGCAGGTCTTTGGCTTATGGCAATTTTCCTTATTATCTCTCTGTTTGTTATTATGAACACCATTAAGTTGGGTGTTTTCGCAAGAAAAAACGAAATTACCTTTATGCGTCTTTGCGGTGCGACAAAGAGCTTCATCCGTATGCCCTTTATCGTTGAAGGCGTTATTATCGGTACCGTATCTGCGGCGATTTCCTTCGGCATCGAATATTATCTTTACGAGTATCTGCTCAAGGGCATCGTTCAATCCTCGATAGGTACAACCGGTGTTGCGGCGATAACCGCAGGCGATTTTTGGAGCGATTATGCACTCGTGGTCGGCATCGGCTTCGTTGCGATCGGTCTTTTCGCAGGTATCGTTTCCTCCAGCATTTCGCTTAAGAAATATCTCAAAGCGTAATTTCAAACATAAGCCCCAAAATTTTTTAAGGAGCAACATTTATGTCAAGAATTTTAAAGAGATCGTTTGCGATAGTTCTTTGCATGATTCTCGTGCTTGGCGCTTTATCCGTAAGCGAACCCTCCGAAATCGCAGAGGCAAAAACCATCTTCGATATCGAAAACGAGCTCAAGGCATATAAATCCGAGCTCGCAAACGTCCAAGCAGAGCTTGCCGCTATAACAAAAAACATTGCCGAATTGGAAGGCAAATCGGGACAGACGGCGGAGCTTTTGGTGCAATATCAAGCCGAGATTGAAGCGCTTGAAGCAGAGATAATTCTCCGCAACGGCACGATGGAATCCTACGACCTCAAGCGCGCCCAAGTCATAAGCGAAATCGCAATTATCCGCGAGGATTATGAATACCGCATGGCGATGTATAAAAAGCTCATGCAGTTCATATATGAAAACAGCGACGTAAATTCGTTCGAGCTTCTCTTTTCTTCGGATAATTTTTCGGACTTTCTCACAAGACGCGACCATTATAACGATATAATGAACGCGGCAAATATGCTTTTGAAGGATATCGAGGTTTCGATTTCCGACCTTGAAGCAAACGAAATCGAGCTTGCGGAAACGCAGGAAAAATACAACGATTATCTTGTTGAATTGAACCGCGCAAAGCTCGAAATGAACAAGAAAAAGAAGGAATTCGAAACAATTGCGGCAGAGCTCAATTTGAACTCCGGCGAGCTTTCCGAGCAATACAAGGAAAAGAACGCAAAGCTTGTTGAGATCAAGGAAAAGATTAAAAAGCTTGAAGAGGAGCGCAAAAAGTATTACAGCTCTACTGCCGCATTCATTTGGCCCGTCAAGACCTCGAGCTACCGAGTAACCAGCCAATACGGTTGGAGAGGCGACCCCTTCGGAAAGCCGACAACCGAATACCACAAGGGCATCGACATTGCCTGCTCGCGCGGTACTCCCATAATTGCAGTTAAGGACGGCATCGTTACACGCGCATCCTGGAACGGCGGCTACGGCGAATGCATCATCGTTTACCACGGCGACGGCATTTCCTCGCTTTACGCACACTTGGATAACAGCGGTAAAAACGGCAATTTGCCCTATAAGGGACAAAACGGCAAGCCCGTTTACCACGTAAAAGCAGGCGATGCAGTCAAAGCCGGACAGGTTATCGGCTACGTCGGCACAACCGGACGCTCGACAGGCTACCACCTCCACTTCGGTGTAATCGATACCAACACCTACACAAATCTTGGCGGTAACTATGTTAACCCCAACAAATATCTCCCCGACGGATATTACACCAAGAAAAACAGCAAATAATTATTAAGAAGGCATTTGATGTTTAAGAAAAGAATAACCCCATTTGCTTGTGTTGTCGTTTCGATGCTCGTTTGCATTACGACGGTAGTCGCAACGCTTTCGATAAGCTCGGTTGACGACAAAAAGGAAGTCAACGACAACCGGCTTGAATCGGCGGAATTGAGCAAATACCAAGACCTTATCAAGCTTATCGGCAACGATAAAAGCAGATATGAAAAGCTTTCGACGCTGATTGCGCTGATTGAAAGCTCTTACGTTCACGATTATGAGGAAGACGCGGTTTGGGACAATATTTATACCGCGCTGGCGGCATCGCTCGGCGACGACTATTCCTATTACCTTACCGCAGAGGAATATAACGCACTGATAGATTCGGGCGACGGCGATTTCGTCGGCATCGGCGTTCACGCTACCTATGACGTCGACTCGCAAGGAATTTATATTTTCGGCGTTATTCCCAACTCCCCTGCCGAAGAAGCAGGTCTTGAAAACGGCGATATAATCGTTAAAGCCGAAGGAATCGAAGCAAGCGAAAGTACTTATTACGACGTGCTTAATACGATTCGCGGCGAAGCGGGAACAAAGGTCAACGTAACCGTTTTGCGCGGTGAGGAAGAAATTGATTTCGTTATCACTCGCCAAGCGGTTGCAAGCGAAAACGTTCTTTATCAAAAGCTCGACGGCAATATCGCGTATATCCGCATCCTTTCGTTTGCCGACACAAGAGTTTCGGATGAATTTGTTCAAAAAATCGCACTTGCACAAAGCGAAAAGTGCGAAAAGTTCATTTTCGACGTCAGAAACAACTCGGGCGGTTATCTTGATCAAATACTTAAGGTTTTAGACGTTATCCTTCCCGAAGGTCCGATAATAAACGTCGTTTACAAAAACGGCAAGACCGAAACCCAAAAATCCGATGCGAACTGCATCCAAGGCAAAATGACAGTGCTTTGCAACGGTAACACGGCATCTGCCGCAGTGCTTTTCACAGCGGCGTTGCGCGATTACAAGCTCGCCGATATCGTTGGCGAAACGACTTTCGGCAAGGGCACGATGCAAACGACACGAATGCTTTCCGACGGAAGCGCGATTAAGCTTTCGATTGCGTTCTATAATCCGCCGTCAAACGTAAGCTACGATAAAATCGGCGTTAAGCCCGATTACGAAACAAAGCTTTCCGAGCATTGGGAAAACCGTTACTTTAAAATGCCCATAGAAGAAGATACTCAGCTTCAAAAGGCAATCGAATTGCTTAATAAGTAAGAATTAAATAATTTTCATAAATAATCAGGAGAAAAAACAAATGGCAAAGCAGATCATCGTTTCCCACGAGGGACTCAAAAAGCTTCAGCAGGAATTGGAGCATCTTAAAACAGTAAAGCGTAAGGAAGTTGCTCAAGCTATCCAAAAAGCAAGAGCATACGGCGACCTTTCGGAAAACAGCGAATACGACGAAGCTAAAAACGAGCAAGCCGAAATCGAAGGCAAAATTGCCAACCTCGAAGCTACTCTTGAAAACGCAATAGTCCTTGATGACGCCGAGCTCGGTACCGATAAGGTAAACGTCGGTAACAAGGTTACCGTTCACAATATCGATGCAGACGAGGAATCGGAATACAAGATCGTTTCCACCGCAGAAGCAGATCCCATTATGGGTCTTATCAGCGATGACAGCCCCTTGGGCAAGGCACTTATCGGTCAGCGCAAGGGCGACAGCATTAACGTTGAAACTCCTATGGGTGTCGTTAAGTACACCATTACAGACATTTCCAAGTAATATATAAAGGCAGTAAAAATCATTATGAGTGAAGAAATTAAGAACAACGCGAATGCGGAGGAGCTTAACAGTCTTCTTGCGATCCGCCGCCAAAAGCTGGCTGATCTTCAGGCAGAAGGCAAGGACCCTTTCGTAATCACCAAGTATGACGTTACACATCACAGCCAAGACGTAAAGGACAGCTATACCGAGCTTGAAGGCAAGGAGGTTTGCATTGCAGGCCGTCTTATGTCCAAGCGCGTTATGGGTAAAGCATCCTTCTGCCACGTGCAGGACCTTCAGGGCCTTATTCAATGCTACGTTGCACGTGACGATATAGGCACGGACGAATATTCAGGCTTTAAGAAGTTTGATATCGGCGATATCGTAGGTATCAAGGGTAAAGTGTTCACCACAAAGACGGGTGAAATCAGCATCCACTCGACCGAGGTTACCCTCCTTTCCAAGAGCTTGCAGATCCTTCCCGAAAAGTATCACGGTCTTACCAATACCGACCTTCGTTACCGTCAAAGATACGTTGACCTTATCATGAATTCCGAAACCAAGGATACCATGATAAAGCGCTCGAAGATAATCAGCTCTATCCGCCGCTTCCTCGATGCGCAGGGATTCCTTGAGGTTGAAACCCCCATGCTCGTTTCCAATGCGGGCGGCGCGGCTGCAAGACCCTTTGAAACCCATTTTAACGCGCTTAACGAGGACCTCAAGCTTCGTATTTCACTTGAGCTTTACTTAAAGCGTCTTATCGTAGGCGGTTTGGAAAAGGTTTATGAAATCGGCAGAGTTTTCAGAAACGAAGGCGTTGACACCCGTCACAACCCCGAATTCACCCTTATGGAGCTTTATCAAGCATATACCGATTACTACGGTATGATGGACCTTACCGAGAATATGTACCGCCACGTTGCAAACGAAGTTCTCGGCTCGACAAAAATCGTTTATAACGGCATCGAAATGGACCCCGGCAAGCCCTTTGAACGCATTACTATGGTCGATGCGGTCAAGAAATATTCGGGCGTTGACTTTAACGAGATCAACACCACCGAAGAAGCTCGCGCTATTGCAGACGAAAAGGGCGTTCATTATGAACCGCGCCACAAGAAGGGCGATATCCTCAACCTCTTCTTTGAAGAATTTGTTGAAGAGCATCTTGTTCAGCCGACGTTCGTTATGGACCACCCCGTTGAAATCTCGCCTCTTACCAAGCGCAAGCCCGAAAATCCCGATTACGTTGAACGCTTCGAGTTCTTTATGAACGGCTGGGAAATGGCAAACGCTTATTCCGAGCTTAACGACCCGATTGACCAACGCGCTCGCTTCGCCGCACAGGAAGAACAGTTTGCTCAAGGCGACGAGGAAGCAAACCACACCGACGAGGACTTCCTTAACGCGCTTGAAATCGGTATGCCTCCCACAGGCGGTATCGGCTACGGCATCGACAGAATGTGTATGCTCCTTACCGACTCGCAGGCAATCCGCGACGTTTTGCTCTTCCCCACCCTTAAATCGCTCAATTCGGGAAGCAAGAAGGAAGCAAAAGCAACCGAAAAGGAAGAAATCGTTGAAGAGGTTATCGATTTTTCCAAGGTAGTTATCGAACCGCTTTACGAGGAAAACGTTGACTTTGAAACCTTCGTTAAATCGGATTTCAGAGCCGTTAAGGTTAAAGCGTGTGAAGCAGTACCGAAGTCGAAGAAGCTTCTTAAATTCACTCTCGACGACGGCACAGGCACCGACAGAACGATTTTAAGCGGCATCCACGCATTCTATGAGCCCGAGGAATTGGTCGGCAAAACTCTTATCGCAATCACCAACCTTCCTCCCAGAGCAATGATGGGCATCGAATCCTGCGGTATGCTTCTTTCTGCAATCCACACCGAAGAGGATGAAGAAAAGCTTAACCTTATTATGGTAAGCAACCGCATCCCCGCAGGCGCGAAATTGCATTAATTTTAAAAAAGAAAATCCCGACATACGTCGGGATTTTTTGTTTTAAGGCTTAATTATTTTTTCTTAATAACCATCACAACAACGATGACTGCAACAACAGCCGCGCCGATGATAACCCAAAGCCATACACCAAGACCTTGGCTGTCGCCGTCGATTTCGATGTCGGAATTAAGGATTTCGGAATCGTCGATGATTTCGGTAGCAGAGGATTCGGTTTTGCTTGCGGTGTCGTTCACGCCGCTTTTGTCTTCATCGAGGATGTCGCCTACTGCAAATGCAGAGAGCGAGAAGGATGCGCACAAAACAAGCGCAATTGCTAAAACTAATAATTTTTTCACAGTTGACCTCCGTGTTAATAGCTCGTAATATATCAGCACACTTTTATTGCGTTTGTCAACTATTATGCCATACGAGCGAGCATTTCCTCGGTAACCTCGGTTTCAAGCTTGGATTCTTTAATAAAGAGCTCCAATTCCTCGCAAACGTGCTGACCGATCTTTTTAAGTCCGTTGTTTGCAAGACCTGCAAGGTGAGGAGTCATTATGCAGTTCTTAAGGGTGCGAAGGGGATTATCAACAGCAGGCGGTTCGGGGTCGGTAACGTCAAGACAAGCGTATTTAAGGTTGCCTGCCGCCATGTGGTTGTAAAGCGCAGTTTCATCGATAATAGTGCCGCGCGCGGTATTGATAAGAACTGCATCCTTTTTCATAAGCTTAAGCGTTTCTTCGTTAAACATATGATAGGTTTCGGGGATTTGAGGTGCGTGGATAGAGATTATATCGCTTTCCTTAAGTACGGTTTCGAAATCAGCCTTGCGAACGCCAAGCTCTTTTGCACGTTCTTCGGAAACGAAAGGATCGTAAAGAACGATATCAACGTCGAACGCCTGCATAAGCTCGATGTAATGTCTGCCTGCCCAACCGCAACCGATAACGCCGATTGTAAGGTCATAAAGCTCGCGGATGTTTTCCTTACCCTCTGCCCAACCGCCGTTGTGGATATTTTCGTTATGAGCGAAAAAGTTTTTCGATGCGGAAATTGTAAAACCAAGCGCAGTTTCGGAAACGCCCATACTAAGCACGTTTGCGCTTGCGGTAACACGCACGCCTTTTTGCCAAAGTGCATCGGACACAACCGGCTTAACACTGCCTGCCGCGTGAATGAGGAGCTTCAAATTAGGGCAAAGCGCCAAATGCTGTTCATCGATAGGCTTGTTTCCCCAAGAAGTAACAACAACGTCGGCATCCTTAATAACCGACGAAACCGATTCAAAATCGGTGCCACCTTCGTTTATTGCAACCTCGCCGCTGTTTTCAAGTCTTTTAAGACATTTTTCGTTAAACACCATATTTCTTGTGCCGGGGTCGAGAAGAAGAGCGATTTTCATAAACATTTACCTTTCTTTATTTAAAAAGATTACTGTATCCGTTTTCATTAAACAGCTTTGCGCCGTCTTGATAGCTTTGATTATCCAAAGTAAAGCACCCGTCTTTTTCGGGCTTATATTCCAAGCCGTTGGGAAGCATTCCGCAAAGGGCTTGCCAATTAACGTAGTTTTGGTTGCCGTTGATTTCAATACATCCGCAAGCCATTCCGTTCAATGCGCCGATACGCGATGCAAACTGCTTGTTCCATTCGGCAAGCAGAGGCACAACGGTAAGGTCTGCGCAGAGGCATTGACCGCCTGCTTTGTGAATAGCCGCCGCCATATCGAATGAAACCGACATTGTTTTTGCAATCGGCTTAAGCGCAACGGCTTTATATCCAAGTGCAAGACGTTTTTCGACGTCGGCAAGCGAATGCGCCGATTCATCGGCATTTATGGTTACGGGAAGGTTGCCGACAAAGATTTCGTTTTCGGGTGCGAACGGTTCTTCGATAAGCTCGATATGGTCAAGCGCGCCTATCTTATCCGCGTGGCAAAGCAATGCTTCAAGACGGTCGAGGTTATCGTATCTGCCGTTTGCATCGAGATAGTAACGGATGTTTCTATCCTTTGAAAGCGGTGTTTGATAGTTCTTTGCGATATTATGTATCTGCGAAAGACGTTCCTTATCCCATTCGAGCATTGTTTTCATATCCTCGGAATGAGTCAAGCCCTCGCCGCACGATTTTCCTATTTTTATTTTCAAAAGTCCCGTGCCCGAATCGAGCAGATTTTTCAAACCGTTCTCATCAACGGCATAGCTAACCAAGGGGATATGCGCCAACCTTTCGTGACGGTAGGAAAGCGCGTTCTTTGCGTGGTCGGGAATGATATTGTCGAAATCGGTTATCCCGTTTTCAAGCGCATAGACCGACCAAAGCGCATAATCCAAGCCGACGAGCGAATTAAGGACAAAGGTTTCGGCAACGTTGCGGTTGCAAATTTTGTCGGCATATTTTTTAAGCTCAGGCAGGATGGAATTGATAAGCGTTACAGGCGATACAAAGCTTTCGCCGTTAATCATTTCGAGCGCGTGTGCGGTTACGTCACGCATCAACGAGCTTGACTTTTCGGGCGAATGGTCGCCAAAAACGTTTGCATCCGACCAAAGCACCGAAATCGTGCCCGGACAAGCGGCGGAAAAGTTATCACTTTCAACATAAACAACCGTCTGCCAAAGCTCGGTCAGGTATTTACCTTTAAATCCGAAAGGCGCAAGCAACGGCTCACGCACAAAGCGGAGGTCGGCTTTTTTTATCCTTATATTTTTCATTTGTTTAAATATTCCTCGATTACTTTTTTTGCTCCATCAGGAACAACGTCATCAATCGGTTTTTGGTATTTGATAAGCTCACGCACGTAGGTCGAGCTGATATGGTCCATTCCGCTTTCGGCAGGAAGCACAACCGTTTCGATATCGCTAAGCCCCTTGTTTATCACGAAAAGACTGCGTTCGTAATCAAAATCGCTTCCCGTACGTGCACCGCGCACGATAACGGGGTTTTCAAAGCTTTTGCAAAATTCGGCAAGAAGTCCTTCAATTTGCACTACCGACACGTTTGCTATATCATTAACACTCGCTCTTACGGCTTCAAGCTGTACGTCAAACGGAAGAAAACCCTTTTTTTCGCTGTTGGGCGATATTGCGATAACCACCTTATCAAAAAGCTTGCTTGCACGACAGATGATATCCATATGACCGACGGTTATCGGATCAAACGAGCCCGAAATGATTGCGGTTCTCATAATTTATGCCTCCTCGGATTCGTCAGCTTCCTCTTCTTCGGGCACACGAACAATGGTTACATAGGTCTTGCCATAGCGATAAAGCTTGCTCTGCCAGCCCTCGACAGGGTTGGGAATGCCGTCTTTATCCGATTCGCAAATGATTATCGCACCCTTTGCGACAACACCGGAATACTGCAAACGGTGAAGCACGTCGTCAAGAACGCCTTCTTGATAGGGCGGATCGAGGAAAATGAGGTCAAACTCCTCTCTGCCCGATGCGCCTCTTAAATATTCCTTCCAATCGGAGGTAACAACACGGCATTGCTTCATCAATTTGGTCTTTTGTGCGTTTTCCTTTATTACCTCGCAAGCGGCACGCGACGAGTCGACGATAACCGCACGCTCGGCTCCGCGCGAAAGTGCTTCGAGCGCCATTTGACCGCATCCGCCGAACAGGTCAAGCACGTTTCTGTCGTGCAATTCAAACTGAATTGCCGAAAAAACGCCTTCCTTGCACATTTCGGTGGTAGGGCGTGTATTTAATCCCTCAAGGGTTTTAAGCTTTGTTCCTCTCGCTGTTCCTGTTATTATTCTCATTTTGTTCCTCTCTGAAGTATTCGATAATCGCATCCGCAATCGGTTCGGTAATGCCCTTAACCTCGGTCAGTTCTTCCCTTGTTGCACTTTTCAACCTTGAAAGAGTGCCGAAATGAAGCATAAGATCGTTTGCCTTTTTGTCGCCGACACCCTTAATCTCGGTCAGCGAGCTCTTTTTAACGGCATTACGGCGCTTTGCATCCATAAGCGAAAGCGAGTAGCGGTGTACTTCCTCTTGTATTTTATAGATAAACACAAACGCATCCTGACGGGTTATAAGCGATATTTCGTTTTCACCGTCGGTGAGTGTTCGTGTTTTGTGGTGTTCATCCTTTATCATTCCGAAAACCGGAATATATATTCCCATTTCGTTTATTACGTTTTTAACACGGCGCACTTGATTTTCGCCGCCGTCGATAAGCATTAAATCGGGGTATTCCCAGCCTGCTTCATCCGAATCGTGCGAAAATCTGCGGCGAATACATTCCTCAAGCGCGGCAAGGTCGTTGCCGTCGTCGACGGTGCGGATATTGAATCCGCGGTATTTACGCTTTGCAAAAACGCCGTGCTCAAGCACAATCATACCGCAGCTGGTATATTCGCCGCTTGAGTGCGAAACGTCATAGGATTCGATTCGGTCGGGCAAAATTTCCAAGCCCAACAACTTTGCAATCGAGGCAAGAAAATCCTTTTTCTTGTCCTCGCTTTTGCGCTTATGAAGCATAAGCTGCTTTGCATTTTCGGAAGCCCTTGTCGTAATCGCACGCATATCGCCCCTTTCGGGGTATATGAGCGAAACCTTAAAGCCTGCCTTTTCACAAAGCCAATCGCACAAAAGCTCGGAATCGGCTTCCTCAAGCTCGTAATCGATATAAATTTTTTTGGGGATATACCCCCTTAATTCATAATATCTTTGGAAAAAGGAAACAAGCGCCGCGCTGTTGATAATTTCATCCGCCGAGAAAAAGAAGTTTTCACGGTCGACTATTGCACCGCCGCGGACAAACAAAAGCGAAAGCGCACTTCCCAAATCGTCGGCATAGATACCGATAACGTCTGCTTCGATATTCGGAGAGCAAACGATTTGCTGACGGTCGTTTAGCTTCTTAACAGCATAAATGCAGTCGCGCAATTTTGCCGCAAGCTCAAAATTAAGGCCCTCCGAGGCAATCTCCATTCCCTCCTCGAGCTGTGCGATAAGCTTTTTGCCGTCGCCCTTAAGCAGAGCCGACGCACGGTTTACAAGCTCACGGTAATCCTCGGACGTTAAATTTCCCTTAACGCAGGGGGCACAGCAACGTCCGATATGATAATTAAGACAAGGTCTGCCCTTGCCGATATCCTTTGGAAATTCCTTGTTGCAATCGGGAAGCGAAAACGCCTTTTTTACGGTTTGTAAAATGTCCCGCGCAACGTGGTGGGAGGAATAGGGCCCAAAATATTTATCGTTGCCTGCGGTACGCTTGTAAACTATCGAAAAGGTCGGGTATGCCGCATTGGTAAGCTTGATATAGGGATATCCGCCGCCGTCCTTTAATTTAATGTTATACCGAGGCTGGAATTGCTTTATAAATTGATTTTCCTGCAGTAACGCTTCAAGCTCGGTCAGGGTGTAATATACCTCGAAATCGTTGACCGATTCGACCATTCGCTTTGTTTTTCCGCGATGGTCGGAATAGGGGGAGAAATAACTTGAAACGCGGTTTTTAAGCGCTTTTGATTTACCGACGTAAATTATCCTGCCCGATTTGTTTTTCATTATATAAACACCGGGGGTGGCAGGAAGAAGCCGCGCCTTTTCAAAAAGTTCTTCGCGTGTCATAACATATACCTACAAAAAAGGCCCTGAAGCAATAGCTCAAGGCGTTGGTTTTGTTTATTATTCGTTAAAGCCGCCGAGAATAAGCGCAACAAGAGCGTCGACAGCCGCTTCTTCATCCGAACCGTCAGCGAGAATTGTGATAATGTCGCCCTTGGAGATGCCAAGCGAAAGAACGCCCAACAAGCTTTTTGCGTTTGCTCTGCGGTCGCTGTTTTCAACCCAGATCGAACTGCGGAAGGAGTTGGCCTTTTGAATAAAATATGTCGCAGGTCTTGCGTGAAGACCGACAGCGTTTTGGATTTCTATATTCTTAGTAGTCATACAAAAATACCCCCATATACCGATATTATACCAAACGGCATCTCTCAAATCAATAGCAAATTAATGGATGATTTTACGAAATACCCATTTGAACTGCTTGCTTTTTTGTCGATAATATCTATTGTGCCCTTATTCAGCCGCAAATATCAACCGAAAGCAATTCTCCGTCGATACGCTCCTCGCCGATTATGATTGCACATTCCGAGTCGGTGCGTATCCTTGTTCCATCCTCGGTATAGAATCTGCCAAGGCGCTTATAGCCCGATATCTTAATGCTTACGTCACCCTTTTGGGGTACCGTGAGCGAACCCAGCGCCGCCTTGAAGTGCGCAAGCTTTGCGTTTGTCTGAATATCGTTCTTAACGTCGGAAACGAACACAACGTCGGTATTAAGCGACTCGCGGATGATATCGCATTTATCCTCGCCGTCGATGAAGAATACAACCTCGAGCGTGGTGACCTCGGGCGTGGTGAAGACCTCGTTAACGGTATCACGGAATACCAAAACCGCTACGGAGCAGAGTATTACAACGAAAATGACAAAGTCGAGAATATTTATTTTAAATTTTCTTTTTTCCATCGCTTACACCTCCGTATATTCATTGGATTCTTTTAAGCAAACACCGTAAACCGCACCGCTTAAGCCCAAAACAAACAGAATCGCGACGAGCGAGCGCAGGTCCGAAAAGGGATTGAAAAGAAGTGTGCATACCAGCGTCATTACCGCCGATGCGGCTACTGCGCCGCCCATTTTAAGATTATTGCTTGCATTATTAAGCGACGAGGCACGGAATGCGCGCTGTAATATAAGAACGAGCGCCAATGCGAAAAGCGTAACGGTAGCGCCGTTGCTTATATCGTACATTCCCGTCCAGAAATTGGAAAACGCACCGCTTGCACCCAACGTGAGCGAGCTGTCATAAACGCTTCTGCCGACAGAAACCGCCGACGACAGCGAATAATCCGACGTAAACACAAGAATGGGCGGAATGATTATTGCCGAGCAGAGCAGAGCGCCAAAGGGTGCCTTGCGTGCAAAGGCAATATAAACAAGCACCGAAACGGCAAGCAAAACATAAAAAAGCTTACTGTCGATAACGAAGGCGCCGATCGCCGCGCAAAATACAAAACGGTTGCGTGCCTTTTTTCCGAAAGCTTCGGAGGGCGAGCACAATGCAATCGGCAAAAAGCAGACTGTGAGCATTACCAAAACGTCGGTCTGAAGCAGATTTTCGGTAAGCGTCTGCGCCGCGTTGCGAAGGTGGTCGTGGGAGATGAGCGATGCAAAATCGCCCAGAATATACAGCACTATGCAGAGCGTTATACCCGTACAAAGTGCACTAAACGCCTGAATGACGAGAGTTTTCGAGCATAAAAGGTTTTTGGCAAGGAAATAAACCGCGGCGAAGATTAAAACATACCATTCGCCCAAGGTCGTTCCCTTGAAAATAAAGCTTGTGAAATACATCACGGCAAGTGTAAGCAGAATCGCCGCATCGGCAGTACCGAAACGGAAATTGCGCTTGAGCCGTACGCATTTAAACAGATATGACAAAAGGGTTATGCAAACTATTACCGCCGTAAGTGCCGTCGGCACGAAAGAAAACAGAGAAACGGCAAGTAAAAGCCCGAATTCGGGGATATGAACAACAATTACCGCAATCGTGACGGCAAAAAGAAATAGCAGTACGCTTGCAGGATGGTAAAACAGAGTAACAACGCCAAACAACGAGCCGAGAAGGAAGCCAAAGCCAGCATAGGTTCTCGGTTGGCTTGAAGCATAGCGATTTAACGAGGAATCGTTAACGCCCAAGCTTCGCGATATCATTCCGCCGACGATTCGGCTTTTACCGACGACGGCAAGAATACCCTTATCACCGAAAAGGGTGAACAGTAAGCCTGCAACGGCGGCTATTGCCGCAACGCAGACGTCGGTAATACTTGCCGCAGTACCGAGATTCAACGAAACGTAGCTTTTAAGCAGGAATACCGACGCGGCATAGATACCGAAGGTCAACAAAAATATGCCGACCGAGCGGAAGGTTGCGTTTAAAAATGCGCTTCTGAACGCTGACAGAAGCTTTGTGATACGGTTGTTATCGATAAACGAAGCAACCGCATTGCGAGCAGGCATTGAAAGGTTCTTTTTCATGCCTAACTTATTGTAAAGCGGACCTGTTACCTTCTTCCGTGCGAAATCGTCGACCGCTTCGGCAGAATTGATCAACGGCGAAGCAAATCCGCTTTCAAAAAGACGAACAAAGCGCGAGGAAAGAAAACGGGTGCACGACAAAATACAGCTCTCCTGTACGAGCCGTTTTGCGGTGCCCTGCTTATAGGTCTTTTTCCTCGCTTTACTCATCTTTATTCTCCGTTATTTTCGCCCTCAAGCTTGGCGATCAGGTCGGGGCGCTTCGATTCGGTACGCGCGCGGCTTTGCTCTTCCTTCCAACGGCGTTGCTTTGCGTGATCGCCGTTAATAAGCACCTCGGGTACCTCCAAGCCCTCGAAAACACGGGGGCGTGTGTACTGTGCGTGCTCAAGAAGTCCGTTTTGCAAACTTTCCTCGGAATAGCATTCCGAGGACGGAAGAACGCCGTCGATAAGACGTGAAACACAGTCGACAACTATTGCCGCAGGCAATTCACCGCCCGTAAGCACGTAATCTCCAACCGAAAGCTCCTCGTCCACCTCAAGCTCGATAATACGCTCATCGATGCCCTCGTAATGTCCGCAAAGCAGAATGAGGTTATCGTATTTGGTAAGCTCTTCTGCCTTTTTCTGGTCAAAAAGTGAGCCTTGAGGCGACATATAAATTACTCTTGTTGTGCCCGTAAGTCGGCTTTTGACCGCACGAATGCAATCGACCACCGGCTGACACATCATAACCATACCGTATCCGCCGCCATAGGGTGCATCGTCAACCTTGCGGTGCTTGTCCTTGGTGTAATCGCGGATGTCGGTACAATTGACAGAAATAACACCCTTTGCGGATGCTCTGCCTAAAATACTTGCTCCGAATATCGGTTCAAGAGAATGGGGAAAAAGCGTAAGTACTTCGAAATTCATCTCGGCCTCCTACGCTTCAAATCCATCAATCAAATGGATAACAATACCCGACTGCGGATCGGCACTTACAATAAATTCCGAAACCGCGGGGATTATATAATTTTTTTCACCTTCGACGAAATAGATATCCGATGCCATTCCCTCTTCGATGCGCTTAAGCTTTCCAATAACCTTACCCGTGCCCTCGTCAATGACGTCAACACCAATAAGGTCGTCGTTGTAAAACACACCTTCGGGAAGGGTGATATCCTCACGGTCGAAGTATACCGTTCTGCCGGTGAGAACGGCAGCGGAATTCCGATCCTCATATCCGACAAATATTACGGTAGAAACCGTTTCGCGGAAGGCCTTTACCTCCAACGGACGTTTTCCCTCGGGATCGAGGTAAAGGCGCTTGACACCCGACAGGAATTCGATGCTATCGCACCAACATTCAAATCGAAGCTCGCCCTTGAGTCCGCGCGGAGAGTTCAGCCTTCCTGCTTCAAGAAAACGCTTCATCAGATAATATCAACGATAACGCGTTTGTTCTCTTTTGCGGCAGCCGCACGCATTACTGTACGAATGCTTTTTGCGATCTTGCCCTCTTTTCCGATGACTCTGCCCATATCGTGCTTCGCCACCGAAAGCTCGAGAACTACGGTGTCACCGCTGACCTTTTCGGTTACCAAAACCGAATCGGGATCCTCGACGATA
Source organism: Eubacteriales bacterium (assembly GCA_045657425.1). GTDB lineage: Bacteria > Bacillota > Clostridia > Oscillospirales > CAG-382 > Coliplasma. The sequence goes on along the minus strand of JAZOTA010000045.1, from coordinate 39,177 downwards.
GCTTTTGTGATATCGAGAAGAATCTGTTTCATTAATCTAATACTCCGCTCTTCTTAAGAAGATCTCTTACGGTGTCGGTGGGTTGTGCGCCGTTGCTGATCCACTTCTTTGCCTTTTCTGCGTCGATCTTAACCTCTGCAGGGTTGGTCATAGGATTGTAGTAGCCAACTTCTTCAATGAATCTGCCGTCGCGGGGATAACGGGAATCCGCAATAACGATTCTGTAGTGGGGTGCCTTCTTTGCGCCCATTCTTCTGAGTCTCATCTTAACTGCCATTTTGAGTTTCCTCCAAAAAAATTTAATACTTATTTATTAAAATGGGAATTTAAATCTTCCCTTTTTACCTTTTTTACCCATGAATTGCTTCATCATCTGCTTTGTTTGCTCGTATTGCTTGAGCAAACGGTTGACCTCCTCGACCGAGCGACCGCTTCCTGCCGCAATTCTGCGCTTGCGCGAGGAATTTAAAACGTCGGGATGGTTGCGTTCGTAAGGTGTCATCGAAAGAATTATCGCTTCGGTATGCGCCAACGCCTTTTCATCGATCTTTGCGTTGTTCAGTGCCGAGGGCTTAACGCCGGGCATCATACCAAGCAACGACTCCATAGAGCCCATATTTTTAATGCTTGCAAGCTGATCGAGAAAATCGGTAAGCGTAAAGCTTTGCTCGCGGAACTTACGTTCCATTTCGATAGCCTTCTTTTCATCGATCTGCTGCTCTGCCTTTTCGATAAGGGTAAGCACGTCACCCATGCCGAGTATGCGCGATGCCATTCTGTCGGGGTGGAACGGCTCAAGACAATCGAGCTTTTCGCCGGTACCGATAAGCTTTATCGGCTTGCCGGTGATATATTTAACCGAAAGCGCCGCACCGCCGCGCGTGTCGCCGTCCATCTTGGTGAGGATGACGCCGGTAATATCCAAAAGATCGTTGAAGCTCTTTGCAACGTTGACCGCGTCCTGACCTGTCATTGCATCGACAACGAGCAAGATTTCGGTCGGTTCGGCAACCTCTTTAACACGCTTGAGCTCCTGCATAAGCTCTTCGTCAACGTGAAGACGGCCTGCGGTATCGATGATGACCGTATCAAAGCCGTATTTTATCGCGTGCTTGATAGCTTCCTTTGTCGTTTCGGCAGGGTCGTTAGTGCCACGCTCGAAAACCGTTGCGCCGACCTGCTCGCCGACGACCTGAAGCTGTGTTATTGCGGCAGGGCGATAGATATCACAAGCGACGAGCAAGGGATTCTTGCCCTGCTTTTTAAACATTTTCGCCAATTTACCGCAATGAGTGGTTTTACCCGAGCCCTGAAGACCGCACATAAGAATGACTGTGGGGGGCTTTGGGGAAACGTTTATTTTTTGATTGGTGCCGCCCATAAGGGTGACCAATTCCTCGTTAACTATTTTAACGATCTGCTGTGCGGGAAGAAGACTTTCCAGCACGTCGTTGCCGACAGCGCGTTCAGAAACGCGGGCAACAAATTCCTTAACAACCTTGAAGTTAACGTCCGCTTCGAGCAAGGCGAGCTTGATTTCGCGCATACCTGCCTTAACGTCGGCTTCGGTAAGCTTGCCTTTGTTACGGAACTTCGAAAAGGCGTTTTGCATCTTATCTACAAGACTTTGAAACATTACAGCTCTCCTATTATCGATTCGGCAAGACGGTGAATATGATCTACGTCGTTGCTTGCGCTTATTTCGGTTGCGAGTTTCGAAATGCTTTCCGACCTGGCGCAGAAGCCAAGCGAAGCTTCAAGCGAGTTTAAAGTTTCTATCGCGTGCTTTATCGCATCACGCACACCTTGGCGCGTTATACCGCAATTTTCGCTTATTTCGGCAAGTGAAAGATCCTCGTTATAATAAAGATCGACCACATCCCTTTGCCTTTCGGAAAGCACCTTACCGTAGATATCGATAAGACGGCAGATGTATGCACGGTCCTGATTCACGGTAAAAACACCCCCAAAAAAGATCAAAGGTCTGTAAAGTAAATTTCTTTACAGACCGTATTATACACGTGAAATACCGCTTTGTCAATACATATTTTGCTTTATTTTCGCTATTCCTCGGCTATTTTCTATGCAAAATGTTACATTTTTGCAATTTCGGGCGTTTTCGTCGAGCATCAACGCCGCAATCGCCTCCTCGGCAAGGCGAAGCGTTGTTCGGGCTACTGCGCGCGCACTTTTCGTCTTTGCCAAATCAATCGCTTTAATAGCGAAATCCTCGGCAAATTCACACGTCACGCCCATGTCGGAAAGCTTTAACGCATACTCGTCAAGCTTTCTGCTTGCCACCTCCAAAAGCTCGGTTTTGCCGAGCGGCGAAAAGAATATCACTTCATCCACTCTATCGGCGAATTCGGGCGAAAAGTCCTTTAACGCATCCGCCGAAGCCGACGTCTCGCCGAAGCCGATACCGCCGAGCGCACCCTTGACATTTGCGGTCATAATGACTATCGTGTTGTCAAACCGAACCGTTTGCCCTGTTGAATCGGTAAGGATGCCGTCATCGAGAAGCTGAAGCAATAACGCGCGTACTGTTATATCCGCCTTTTCTATCTCATCAAAAAGCAAAAGCGAATAGGGGTTACGCCTTACCCTTTCGGTCAGCGCACCGCCCGTATCGTATCCGATATATCCGGGAGGCGAGCCGATTAGCTTTGAAATACTGTGCGGCTCGGAAAATTCCGACATATCGAAGCGGATAAAGGAGCTTTTACCGCAGAAGACCGATTCCGCAAGCGCCTTTGCACATTCGGTCTTGCCGACACCCGCACTTCCGACAAAAAGGAACGATGCGTTCGGTCTGCCGCCGCTTCGCACCCCGACTCTCGCGCGGCGCACTGCATTGCAAAGCGAATTTATTGCTTGATCCTGACCGACAATGCGCTTTTTAAGATAGCTTTCGAGATTGATAAGCCGATTCTTCTCGGACATATCGGGGTTTGTTATCGGTATACCCGTCTTTTTTTCTATGACAGATTCAATATCGACTTCGGTAACCCTCGGCTTCTTTCCGCCCTTGCTTTGCATTTTTTTGTTTGCGGATGCCTCGTCGATAAGGTCGATTGCCTTGTCGGGCAGCATTCTGTCAGTGATATAGCGCGAGGAAAGTGCAATTGCGCTTTTTATGGCTCTGTCGCTTATCGTCACGCTATGGAATTTTTCGTAACGGTCCTTAAGCCCCAAAAGCATTTTTTCGCAATCTGCGGTAGTGGGCTCGTCGACCTGAATTGCCTGAAATCTGCGCTCAAGCGCACGGTCGCGCTCGATCGTTTCGCGGTATTCCTTGAAGGTCGTTGCGCCGATGATGCGTATTTCGCCCCTTGCAAGCGCCGGCTTTAAAATATTCGATGCGTCGATTGCACCCTCGGCACCGCCTGCGCCGACAATCGTGTGAAGCTCGTCGATGAACAGAATAACGTCGCCCGCGTTTTTGACCTCGTCGAGGATGTTTTTTATCTTCTCCTCAAATTCGCCGCGATATTTTGTACCTGCAACCATCGAGGATAGCTCGATGCTCATTATCCGCTTATCCCTTAATCCGTCGGGTACGTCGCCGTTTGCGATACGCGATGCTACCGATTCGACTATCGCAGTCTTGCCGACGCCTGCTTCACCAACCAAGCAGGGATTGTTTTTCGAGCGTCTTAACAATATCGAAATAAGCCGTTCTTCCTCATCCTTTCTGCCGATAACGGGATCGACACCGTCCCTCCTTGCCTTTTCGGTAAGGTTTGCCGAATTTGCATCCAGAAGCGGTGTCGGCTTCGGCTTCTTCACGTAAAAGGTCTGTGCAGTCGAAACATCTTCCTCGTTGGGCGTATAGGTATCGTCATCGTAATATTCTTCGAGTATGTCGAGCAATTCGCTCACGTCCACCCTGTATTCCCGAAGCAGACGGGTGGCAACACATTCCTCGCGAAGCATCGAGATAAAAAGATGCTCGACACCGACGCTCGTTGCACCGCAGGCGCCTGCCGAAAGAGAGGCACGCAGGATGATCCTGCGGCAGATAGGTGTCATATCGTCGCCCGAAAGAACAGTTTTACAGCCCATACCGACAATGCCGATGATGCGTTTTTGCGTTTCGCAGTATTCAACACCGCGCTCAACCAACATTCTGCAGGGCATACTTTCGGTTTCCTTAAGCATTCCCAAAAGCAGATGCTCGCTTCCTACGTAGGAATGTCCAAGCTCCTTTGCGGCAAGCAAGGCGGCGGTTATCACGCGCTTGGCTTCCTCCGAAAAACGTTTTGTAAGTTCACCCACGGAAAATATATCCTCCCAAATAATTGCAACTGATACAGAATATGTAAAAAAATATAAAAAGGTTATGCTCCCCTCTTCCATTTTACGTTTGCTTGTGTTATACTGTGAAAGGAAGGGAGGTAAGATTATGAACGGCGATTACGGACAGGAAAATCAACCGAAGCAAAGACAAACAAGACCGCAGAACGGCAACAAAAAGATCGTGAAAAAAGCGGCAAAAAAACGCAGAAGAAGCTCCTTTTCCTTTACCGCGTTTTTGGCTGTCTTTATTGTATTCTTGGCGTTTTATTTAGCGATTAGTCTTTTTATTGCAGGTTCGATCTATTATTCCTTCAATTCCACCGCAAAAAACACCGAAATTTATTCGCTTAACGTGATTTATGACGAAACGGTTGTTTTTAAGGCGGGTGCAAGCACGGTCAACAACGAATACGGTCTTTATATCCCCTTTGAATCGCTTTCGAGCATTGCAAACATCGGACTTGCGGGCGACGGCGATGACGTTACTATGTTTATAATCGGCAGTGACAACCGAATTCAATGCACAAAAAATTCGTCGCTTGTCGTTATTAACGATAACCCCGTGCGTATTTCGGCGCCCGTGCTTTATGAAAACGGCGATTATCTTATCCCCGTTTTACTTGTTGAAAACTACATCAACGGCATAGACGTAATTTATGACGATGAACAAATGATTTGCAAGGTTGTTAACGATATCGGCAAATCGGATATTGAGCTTACGCTTCACCTTCCCGAGGAAATGGAAAAGGCGGATTTCCCCGATTCCTATAAGGACTATATTTACGATGTAAGCGGCCCTAACGGGTAATATATAAAATACCGCAGACTCATAAGAGTCTGCGGTATTTTTATGTTTTTTCGAATTATTCAATCGGTTCGATAACACCGTATTGGTTATCATCGCGTTTGTAAACGACGTTGTACCGTCCTGTATCGGAATTAAGGAACATATAAAAGTTATGCTGCAAAAGGTTCATTTGCAAAATCGCTTCTTCAACCGTCATAGCGTGCATTTCAAAGCGCTTTACCTTTGCAACCGCAATTTCCTCTTCGGCTTCAACAAGGTCTGCTTCGGCAAAATACTCCTTCTTAACGTGAACCTTCTTTTCCAATCTGGTGCGGTTTTTTCTAATCTGACGCTCGATATTTTCCATTGCGGTATCAAGGGCGCATTTATAGTCCTTGTCCGAAATTTCGGAACGGAATATCGAGCCGTTACGGTAGATGGTAAGTTCGATCCTTTCGCCGATCTTCGTACTGCTTAAGGCGACAGTTGCCTCGGTTTCCGGCGAGAAGAATTTATCGAGCTTCGCAAGCTTCTTCTCAATCCAATCGCGTACGTCATCGGTAAGGGTGAACTTCTTTGTGATGATTCTGGTCTTCATAACGCCATCTCCTTATTCAATATATATCTAAGACAGTCCTACTGTCTGTGTAAATTTTACCATATGTAAACGTAACTGTCAAGTAATTTTCATTATAGCAGATTAATTTTGTTAATTGTTTACAACTTTCTAACAAAATGCACAAAAAAAGAAACCGCATTTTCTGCGGTTTTAAGTCTATTTTCTTCGTTTTTTGTCACGGTTCAATGACAGTAACCTTTCATCGCTTGCCGATTTAAAGGACGAAAGCATCGATTCAAAATCGGGCTTTTTCTTTTCGCGCAGGTTTTCGATAAGCGAAAGTGCAAGCTTGCCGTTTTCGTTTGAAATGACGGTTGCGGTCACGTTTTCGCCTTTTTTGATAAATGCACGAATATCGCTTACGAAAGAATTTGAAAGCTTTGAAATATGGATCATACCGACGCTTCCATCCTCCAATTGAACGAACACGCCGTAATCGGTAATGCCGCTAACGATTCCCGAAACAGATTGACCGACCTTATATTCCATATCAATAACTCCTATTCACCGATATCGTATTTGAAGATTATTTCGTTAGGTTTTCTGAAACCGCGTTCTCTTGCAATACGCTCGATGAATTCTTCGTCAATAGGTGTATTGATACGAAGCTCAAGTTCATCGTTTTCGTCTTGTATTTGCTCCATCTTTTCAACCAAAGCATCGCGCTCGGCACGAAGCTCGTTCATCGTGACCTGAAGGTTGATGACCGAAACGAAAAGAAATATGAATATAAACACAAACGCGGCGCGAATTATTAAATTAGCACGTACCGGCTTCTTATTTGTCATTTTAACAGTCCTTTCGGATGACGTACCGCTTTTTTGCAGTACCTTTTTGTATATATCCGGCGTGAAAAACGTTTTAATTTTACGCTTATACGCATTTTTATCGAAGATGATAATTTCTCTATCCTTCTGATCAGTTTTAAGATCAGCGTCATTACCAAACGGCTTACCGTGAAACGCCACACCAAAAATCCGATTATGGCAAGGACAAGTGCGTAAAGCCGCACTCTGCCGTAGGACAGATTGAAAAACAGGATGAGCAGACAAACCGTTGAAAAAACGCAAAAGAGAAAATCGGAAAGGAAAAGCAAAATTGCGTTTTGATTACGGTTTAGGCGAAACAGTCGGAAAACGTCATATACGGCGCAAAGGAATGCACCGAGTATAAACGCCCACACGGCAAGTGCCATATGAAGAAGATATTCGTTATTCACCTATTTCTTCCCAAACGAAAAGCGTTTTTTCTTGGGTGAATCGTCGAAATAAACGATTGCCTGAATGTTTCCGTTTACCGAAACGTCGCCGTTTTCGAGCGAAAGGTTTTTGATAGTAAGACCCTCGCCGCTGATATTAAGCAGATTTTCGCCGACCGCCAGACTGACAAGCGTTTCATCGAAGCTTATCACGTCGTCGACAGCGGTGATATTTAAAATATTTCTCGAATCGAGTGTAAGGGTATGCTTTTTTTGATTCATTTTCCGTCCCTCCGTTTAAAGAGTATGACGGACTGCGTTAAATTATTCCAAAACCTCGTACATTTCCGAGGCCTCGGCTTTTTTTGTTGTTTCGGAAATAGCAACGACGCGGAACTTGGTTGCGCGGCTGCCGTATTTAACCTCGATAACGTCGCCTATCTTAACGTCATAGGACGGCTTTACTACCTTACCGTTTACCGAAACGAGGTTTTCGCCACACGCCTCGTTTGCAACGGTGCGGCGCTTGATTATGCGTGAAACCTTAAGATATTTATCTAATCTCATATTACGAACCGAAAATGACCAATAAGGCAGGGGGATACCCTGCCTTGGTCAAATTTATAACTTATTTATTTACAGCGTCCTTAAGATCCTTGCCTGCAACGAAAGCGGGTGCCTTGGAAGCGGGGATGGTGATCTTTTCCTTGGTCTTGGGGTTGCGACCAACTCTTTCAGCTCTTTCCTTTACCTTGAAGGAACCGAAGCCTGCGATCTGAACCTTACCGCCGGTAGCGAGTTCGGATTCGATTGCCTTGAACATTGCATTAACTGCTGCTTCAGCATCTTTCTTTTTAAGGTTAGCGTTGGTTGCTACAAATTCTACGAGAGTGGACTTGTTCATAAAAATAAATTCCTTTCAAAATATAATATTTGCAACTATTATATCATCATTTTCCCCTATTCGCAAGGGTTTTTTGCACTTTTTTCGCCAAATTACGACCTTTTGTGATGATTTTTTGTTAGTTTTTCTTGGCTTTTTGCCAAAATTCCTCTTTTTCCTCACGGGAAGCTTCGGTAGCCGTCTTTCCCGAAGCGATGCAAAGCGCCTCTACCCTCTCAAATCGGGTCAAAAACTTCTCGTTTGCGTTGTAAAGCGCCTGTTCGGAATCAACACCTGCCAATCTTGCGGCATTGACGATCGAAAGCAAAAGGTCGCCGAATTCTTCTTCGATCTGTGCTTGATCCTTACTTTTGAGTGCCTGACTTACCTCGTCGACCTCCTCGTATACCTTTTGCATTGCTTCCTCGGCATCGTCGAAATCAAAGCCCATTTTACGTGCCTTTTTGCCAAGCTTTTCGGCACGCATAAGAGCCGGCAGAGATTGGGTTATCGAGCGCAGAACCTCGGTATCGCTTTTTTGTTCCTTGGTTTCGCGCTTTATCTTATCCCAGTTTGCAAGCACGTTTTCGCTTCCGCTTACAACGACGTCGCCGAAAACGTGGGGGTGTCGGACTATAAGCTTTTTGCAGATATCGTTGCAAACGTCATCAACCGAAAAATTGCCGTTTGCCTTTGCGATATCCGAGTGGAAAACGACCTGAAGCAAAACGTCACCTAACTCCTCACGCATTATTTCGGGATCGTTTTTATCGATGCCCTCGATAAGCTCGTAGGTTTCCTCCAAAAGGTCGCGGCGGATGGTTGAATGCGTTTGCTCGGCATCCCAGGGACAGCCGCCCGGCGCACGTAATATTTGCATTATTTCGACAAGGTCGTCGAAACTGTATTTCTGTTTTTGAAGTAGGGTTTCTTTTGACATTTTTTATTCCTCGATGATCGCAATTTCTTTTTTAAGCCAACCGAGAGCGATAAGCTTGCCTGCTATTCTGTTGCCGAAGGGCAGTAATCTTACCTCGTCTTCCTTTATGGCGCGTAATACAAGCACCGATACGATATAGGAAACAACGAGAGCGATGCCCGAAATAAGAAGTATAACGAGCGAAGCCGTTCTTGTTTCGTTGCTGCCGCCGTCAATGACGTTCCAAAGCGCCTTCGCACCGATATACGCACCGTATGTAGCTGCTGCAGAAATTGCGCCGCAAAGCAGAGGACGGGCAAACATCGATGTGATCTTAAGCTCGACTCCGCACTTCTTACGCAGGAAGAAGATATCGATAAGCATTACGATGCAATAGCAAACGAGCGAGGATACGGGCGCGGCATAGATACCGAGCGGACTGTAAAGCAGTAAGAATTCAACACCCGTAAGCACACCGATGCCGATAAGCACGGCAAAGAAAGGGAGATGAGGCTTACTGTAGGCATTGAGAAGCGAATTTGTGGTTGAAACTATCGAAATAAAGAATACCGCAAACGCAAGCACGCAAAGCGACATCGACGCCGCATCGAGTGCGGTAATAACGTTTCCGTTTGCCATCGTCAAGGGTGCCGACCACTTATTTGCGCCGTATAAAAGCGAGATGCAATGTCTGCCCGTAACAAGCAAAAACACTCCGCAGGGCACCGCAATTATGCCCGAAACGCGTATTGCCTGCTTTGTAAGGTTAGCGGCGGTTGCACTCTTTTTAACCGCAAGCGCACCCGAAATTGCAGGCAGGATGCTTGTTGCTATCGGGAAAACGAGTGTTGCGGGGAGAAGGTCATAAATCGGAACCGAAAGACCTGTGTATGCCGAGTAAAGTGTTTTTGCGACCGAAACGCTTTCGCCCGAATCGACAAGACAGTTGACGATGATGACGGTATCCAAAAACTGTGAAAAGTAAAGCGCCGCCGCGGTAAGCGTTACGGGGAGTGCGACAAGCACAATAAGCTTCATAAGCTTTTTGTCGCTGTCAACCGTTGAGTCGCTTGTGTTCGGCTTGCATTTTTTTGCAAACGTACGGTAAACGAGTATAAATACCATCGCAAAGAAGGTACCGACTGTAACACCGCATATCGCACACGCCGCCTGTACGGGTATGCTTGCGCCGCAATGGTTTGCATAAATAACCGCGCCAAGGCCTGCGGTCAGCTTGAAAAATGCCTCGATAAACTGCGATATCGCAGTCGGATACATATTGCGCAAGCCCTGAAAATAGCCGCGCACCGCCGCACATACACAGATGAAGAACAAAGCGGGCGCGATCATTTGCATTGCAAACACGCTGTCCGAATGCCCTGTCCATTTTGCGATATTAGGTGCGAAAATAATCAGCGCCGCCGCGAAAACAAAGCCGATAACGCCAAAGATGATTATGGCAAGCTTGGCAATACGCTTTGCTTCAAGACCTCTGCCCTTTTCGTTACTTGCGGCAACCAATTTGCTGACCGCAACGGGAAGTCCGCTTGTGGACAGCATAAAAAGCATTGCATAGATCGAATAGGCGGCATTGAAAACGCCGATGCTTTCGCCCATTATGTTGGTGAGCGGTATTTTATAAACCACTCCGATTATTTTTACCGCAAAGCTGGCAATTGTCAGAATTGCCGCCTCGCGAAGAAAGCTTCTGCCCTTTTGGACGGAAGTGTTTTTAACTTCTTCGTTCATTGTTTTAAATAAACTCTCTTAAAAGCGAATTTTCGGGGATATATTCATCCGAAATCTGTTGGAACGGCTCGAGCACCTTAATAAGTCCCTGCGCGTTTTCGTAATGAGCGCTGTCACTCTTAACCGTACTCAAAAGCGCAATCGCATCGTCGTTAAGGATGCTTCTTTCATAAGGGAAGAAGGTGTTAATAGCAACGTCGGCATACTTGCGGAAGGGCTCGATAGCTACAACCTCGTTTGCCTTGACGTTATCCCAAAGCGTATAGGTGTGCTCGGCACTTGCCGCACGGTGACGGGAATCGCGCACCATTCGACGGACAAAGCGGCAATCACTTCCGTCGTTTGCATCGGCATAAAGATAAATGCGGAAAATTTCGTGACTTTCGGGAGCCTTTTCAAAAAGCTCCAAGTTCAAAGCGTGCAAGCCCTCGATTATCACCAAATCGCCCTTTTTAAGCTTGATACGGCGGTAATCGTCTATTCTCTTTTTGGTTTTAAAGTCGAAAAACGGAATCGCCGCCTCGTTGCCTTCAAGCAAATCCTTAAAGGTTTGACGTATCAAATCGGCGCGCAGACTGTTTATCGATTCGATATCACGCGTGCCGTCGGGAAGATAAACGCTTTCGTCAAGGTTGCGGTAATAATCGTCGAGCGAAACGGTATGCGCCCTTCTGTCCGATGCGTTGATAAGCTCCGACAGCTTGCGCGTTGTTGTCGTCTTGCCTGCACAAGAGCCGCCCGTTATAAGCACGAGCTTTATGCGTTCGTCGTCGGTTATACGCTTTGCCGTATTGATAAGCGTTGTTTCATAATTATGCTCGTCTTCGCGGATCTTCTTAATAAGTTCTTGATTCAATTAAATTTCATCCTTTCGGTGTTGAGCAAAGAATGCCTCTGCCTCCTCATATCCCAAGCTTTTTTCCATGCTTAAGTATTCATAAGGATATTTCGGGAAGGCGTGTCTTAAAATATCGTTGCGGTCCTCGCTTACAAGCTTGGTTATCGAGCCGGCGCCGCAAGCAAATACCGTTGAATGCTCCTCCATCATCAGCACGTTATAAAGGTTTTCCTTATCAGGCAAGGTATATCCCGTGTTTTCGGCATTTCCGACGGTGTTTTTCTGTCTGTAAAGATAATAGGGTGCATAACCGAACGATTTTAAGCGCGCACGCGCATACTCAACCGAGCTTCTCGCAAAATCGCCCTGCGGATCGTAAAAGCCGTCACCGACGAAACGAATCGTCGCCGCGTTTTTGATGGAAAGAGTATGTACCGTAATATTTTGGAATCCAAGACCTATAACGTCGTCAACACTCTTTTTAAAGCTTTGTTCGGTATCGCCGGGCAAGCCTGCGATAAGGTCGGCGTTTACCGTGTCAAAGCCGATATTCATTGCCGTTTCGGCGGCATCGAAGAACTGCTTGCTTGAATGCTTTCTTCCTATCTGCTCAAGCACGAAATCACTTGTCGTTTGGGGGTTGATGCTTATTCTTCTTACGCCGTTATCCTTTACCGCCTTAAGCTTTTCATAGGTTACCGTATCGGGTCTGCCTGCTTCAAAAGTATATTCGGTATTTTCGTTAATATCCACACTTTGGTTGATGGTGGATAAAAGACGGTTGATTTGAAATTCATCAAGAATCGAGGGTGTACCGCCGCCGATATATACCGAGCGCACGCGCATACCCAATTTTTTTATCATCTCGCCCGTTTCGCGGATATCGCGCATAAGCTTTTCAAGATAATCGGGAATCAACGAGAAAAGACGCGCGTTGCTGTAGGACACAAACGAGCAATAATCGCACCTTGTGGGGCAAAACGGGATAGAAACGTAAAGTCCGCAATCGTTGGGCTTTATATCGGCAAGCATTTTTTGCTGAATAAGCGCCGTTTCGACCGAAAGAGTCGATTTTTCGGTCGATACCTCGTAATCGCGGTTGAAAAGCGTTATTACCTGCTCGGCGGTATAGCCGCGGTCGAGGTAATATTTTGCGCGCTTTACAGGGCGCAGGCCCGTAATATATCCCCAAGGCAGACCGAAGCCGAAAAGCTTTTCGCCTGCTTCAAGGAACGCCTTGCCGAGCGCGTTCATCGCATAAAAATCGTCATTCATAGGAATCGACGGAGTGTATGCGCCTGAAAAGCTTCCTTCGGCGGAAATATTGCCGCTACCCAGCGTTACACGTGCGGTAAAGCAATTCTTTTGCGTTTCCTCAAGGTAAAAGCGCGCGTAATTTTCGCTTTCAAAGCCCTCCTTAAACTTTTCACCGGGAAAATAAAGAAGGCAAAGCGTTTGAAAATAATAATCGTTAAGATACGGGGTGCGGTTATCGATGATAAGTTTCATTTACGAAGCTCCCGTGTATCTATTATTACATTGATAGGGCCGTCGTTATGCACCAAAATATCCATATGTGCGCCAAAAACGCCCGTAACCGTCGGCAAAACCTTGCCGATTTCCGAAGCGAGTGCATCAAACATCATCTTGCCGTCATCATATTTTGCGGCGTGTGTGCAATCGGGACGGAAACCGCGCGTTACTCTGCCTGCAAGCACAAAATTGGAAATGAGCATAACGCTTCCGCCGACAGCAGACGCATTAAGCGATAATTTTCCCTGCTCGTCGATAAAAACACGCAAGCCCGAAATTTTATTTGCCATTTTCAAAAGGTCTTCCTCGGTATCGTCGTCAAAAACGCCGATATAAGCGACCAAGCCCTTTTCGATTTTTGAAACTACTTCACCATCCACAACACATTGCGCACTGTGGACACGTTGTACAACTGCTCTCATAAGCTTCCTCTGGAAACCTCGCGCACGCCTTTTATGCGGTGGAGGCTGGAAATAATGTTCTTTAAATGGTCGACACCGCTGCACTTGATACCGACAAGCGTTATCATTTCGCCTGCGTTTTCACGGGTTGCGAGCGACGTGATAGCCACCTTCATATCGGTAAGCGCAAGAGTGATGTCGGCAATAAGGTGGGGTGTATATTCGGCTATAATGCTCAAAACCGCTTCGAAGCTGCCGACGGTTTGACGGTTGAGCTTTTCCGACCACGAAGCGACTACCCAACGGTCCTTATCGTTGGGGTTGGAAAGTCCGCTTTGTGCGTTGGGACAATCGTATTTATGAATAGAAACACCGTAGCCGCGCGTGATATAGCCGATAATGCTGTCACCCGGAAGCGGATTGCAGCATTTTGCGAACTTGACCGTACAGCCCTCAACGCTGTCGACGATAACGCTGTCTGCATTATTACGCGATGTCTTATCATAACGCGAGGATTGCACCGTTTCAATCGGAATGACGGGTGCGACCTCGGTTTGGGGACAAACGACACGCATAAACTCCTCGCGGAGCTTTACGGCAATTTTCGACACCGAAAGTCCGCCGTAGCCGATGTTATTGTAAAGGTCGTCAACGTCGGGAAGCGACAGACGGTTTGCGAGATTTTTCATTATCTCGTTCTTTTGCGCTTCGGTATACTGTCTGCCGTAGCGCTTGATTTCACGTTCAAGATCGGTTCTGCCTACGTTGATATTTTCGTGGCGCATTTCCTTTTTGAAATACTGCCTTATTTTGTTTCGTGCCTCGCCGGAGCGTACAATTTTGAGCCAATCTCGTGAAGGACCCTTTGACGATGCGCTCGTTAATACCTCAACGATCTGTCCCGTTTCGAGAATCGAATCGATCGGCACGATATTGCCGTTTACCTTTGCGCCGACCATCTTATTGCCGACTGCCGAGTGAATGGCATAGGCAAAATCGATCGGTGTACTGTTGTTGGGAAGGTTGACAACGTCGCCCTTGGGAGTGAATACGAAGATTTCATCCTCGAAAAGGTCAATTTTAAGGGGACGGAAAAATTCGTCGGGGTCATCAACGTCCTTTTCGGTTTCGACAAGGGTGCGGATCCATTGAAGCTTCGCATCGATATCTGCCTTGACCTGTTCGCCGGTTTTATATTTCCAATGCGCCGCAATACCGAATTCCGCAACCTGATGCATTTCCCAGGTTCTTATCTGAACCTCAAAGGGAATACCCTCCTTGCCGATAACGGTAGTGTGCAAAGAACGGTACATATTGGGCTTCGGAGTGGAAATATAGTCCTTGAATCTGCCGGGGATGGAATTGAATTGCTCGTGAATTATACCGAGAGCGGTATAGCAATCAAGCTCGGTATCAACAATGATACGCAAAGCGTAAAAATCGTATATCTCATCGAACTGCTTGCTTTGGTTGTACATCTTTTTATAGATGCTGTAAATCGTTTTAACTCTGCCCGAAAGAGTGAAATCGACGTTGTACGACTTCAAGCTTTCGGCAACCTTTTCGGTTGCGCGGTCAAGGAAGTCCTTGCTTTCGCCGTAGCGCTTGTTGATATCGTCCGAAACCTCGGCATATCCTATCGGGTCGAGATAGTAAAGAGCAAGCGTTTCAAGCTCGTTCTTTATCTTTTGGATACCCAGACGGTGGGCAAGAGGTGCATAAACGTGCATCGTTTCGAGCGCTATCGACCTTTGCTTTTCGGGTGAGCGCACGTCGAGCGTACGCATATTATGCAAGCGGTCGCAAAGCTTGACGAAAATAACGCGCAGGTCCTTGCTCATTGCAAGGAACATCTTGCGCAGGTTTTCGATGCTTTCATCCTGCTTGGTTTCAAAGGGGATGTGGACAAGCTTGGTAACGCCATCGACTATTTCGGCAACGTCGGACCCGAATTCCTTTTTAATGACCGAAAGGTCGACCTTTTCGCCGCAATCCTCTACCGTATCGTGCAAAAATGCCGCACAGATAGAATCGGTATCCAATTGGAGATTCAAAACCTCCTCGGCAACCGACAGCGGATGGACGATATATTCCTCGCCCGATATGCGTTTCTGTCCCTCGTGGAGCTTTTCCGCATATTCATAAGCTTTATATATTTTATCGTAATCGTATATGCCCGCTTCTTTGATACGGGCAAAAAGTGATTCGGCTTGTTTAAGCATCTTTATCTACCTTTTGTGTTATTCCTGAACGGACCGCACGAAGCAGTGGCGATTCATCAATATTAATCTTCCCTGCCGACGGAGTCATGGTTACGACTACCGCATTTTTGTTGCGGTAGGTGAGCGAAATAAGCCCTTGCTCGCCCAAAACCTCAAGAATTATTCTGAATTTTGTAAGCGTTACGGGTATGTCGAATTCGTGCTCAAGCGTTCTTCTTGCAGAGGTCAGCGAAAGAATCGTGCCCTCATGTCCTGCCTCGCGGCGGATAAAACGGAAAACGTTGCGGAATTCGGCAAGGTCGGGAATATCCTTTTCGGCATCCTTATAGCTGCCGCCCGACGCGAGAGTTTTGAAATTGCGTTCACTTATTCCGATTTCGTCCTCATCTCCCGATGCAATCCTGATATCCTTAACGAATACCTGCGGTGTACGTGTGCCAATATATTCGTTCATATCGACGGTAAACGCAATATCGCAAACGTCGCCGTCGTAATAAGCAAAGCTTTCAAACGGAGCACCGAAATTGACCGCATTAAGCGAATAGCTTCTGCCGTTTTCAACACCGCTTATGCGGAAACGCACGTGCTTACCCTGAGAAAGCGGTACGATATCGTTTAAGGTAACGTTGCGGATAACCAAGACCGGCTGGGGATTGGAAAGTCCGAACGGCTCAAGACGGAGAATTTCGTCAATCGCGCTTTCGTTAAGGTCGCGGAAATTAACCGCACATTCGATTTCAAGCGGCGAAGCGTGATCGTGCTCGCCAAAGATGGGACTTGCGTATTCGTTAATCCTTCTTCGGAATTCATCAATCTTTGCTCTATCAATAGAAAGACCTGCAGCAAGCTCGTGTCCGCCGTATTCAAGCAGACAGTCGCCGCACGAGGAAAGCGCATCCATAAGCGAAAAGCCCTTGATGCTTCTGCCCGAGCCCTTTGCAGTATCGCCGTCAAGCGAGAAAAGGATGCAGGGACGGGAATATTTTTCGGCAATTTTCGATGCAACGACACCGATAACGCCCTGATGCCAGCCGTCGTAGGCGAGCACAAGGAATCTGTCGTCTTTGTTTGAATTTTCAATCATTTCGACCGCTTGCTCGTAAATCTTTTGTTCGGTCGTCTGACGGAGCTTGTTGATTTCACAAAGCTCCTCGGCAATTGCGTCTGCCTCCTGTTCGTCCTTGGTAAGAAGAAGTTCAACCGCACGAGAAGCACAGGCGATTCTGCCTGCTGCATTTATCCTCGGTGCCAAAACGTAACCGACCGTTGCAGAGGTTATCTTCTTAACGCGCTTACCGTATTTAACGATACCCGCGCGGCGCATAAGCGCAAGAAGTCCCAAATTTTCGGTTTCGGCAAGCTTTTTGAGTCCGACACCCGTAATACGGCGGTTTTCGTCGATTATCGGCATAACGTCAGCAACCGTGCCTACTGCTATTATATCTGAATAAAGCTCGAGTATTCTTTCGGTATTGCCCTCGAGAGCGCAAAGAAGCTTAAATACAACGCCGACGCCCGCAAGATTAAGGAAGGGGTACTTGCTGTCCTCGCGGTGAGGGTTAACAACGGCGACCGCCTCGGGCAAAATATCGCGGCAGGAGTGGTGATCGGTAATGACCATATCGATGCCGACGCTTTTTGCGTATTCCGCCTCGGCAACCGCGGTAACGCCCGTGTCGACGGTTATAATCAGGTCTACCCTGCCCTTCATCTTTTCGATTACGGGCAAGCTGAGTCCGTAGCCCTCGGATATACGCTCGGGAATGAAATATTCGCATTCCAATCCGCGCGAGCAGAGGTAAAGGTAGAGCAACACCGTGCTTGTAACGCCGTCAACGTCATAGTCGCCGTAAATGCAAACGCGCTGTTTCTTTTCTATCGCCTCGTTTATTCTTGCTGCCGCTTTGTCCATATCGGGCAAAAGGAACGGGTCGTAAAGCGGCATTGTATCACGCTCGAGGAATTTTTTTATTTCTTCTTTTTCGGTAAGACCGCGATTAACGAGTATCTTTGCGGTAAGCGGAAAAAGATTGCATTCAGAAGCTACTCTTCGACTCAATTCTTCATCCGTTTGGCGAACAAGCCATTCACGGTTGTTCATATGCTCACCTCTTTACTTTAATTTTAAGTTAATTTTAAGATTTTATTCGACTGTAAAGTATACGATATAGTCGATATTGTGGATATATATTCCCGTATATTCTGCGCCGAGCGAGATTTCCGCCTTTGCCGAATAGCTTCCGTCGGGTTCAACGGTTACACGGTTGAAATCAACAGTCGCGCTTAACAGCTTACGGTCGATTGCCGAAAATGCCTCGCGCTCGCCGATAAGCTGTACTTCAAGCTTATTGTCGATTTCAAAGGTGCTGCCCTCGGGCAGATTGATAACGGTGATGTTGTCTTTACTGATGGTGTAGGTTCTTACCGCAAGCTTGGGAAGCGTTACGGAAACGTTTATTTTCGGAACGCCGCTTTCGTTGGTAACACCCTCGGGAAGCATTGCACCGACCGGGAAATCGAATTTTTTGCTTCCGTCGATGGTTGTTTCATCGATTTCGAGCACCAATTCGGTAAGCGACAAAAGCGCCTTGGGTGAGCCCGAAACGGTTATATAAGCCGTTGACAAATCAACTGTCACGTCCTTCGGGTCGAACATTCCGCCCGTAAACGCAACGCGCACGGGCAATACCTTTTGCTTTGTCACACTGACGGTCACGTAAGCGGTCGATTCGGAAAGGGTGAGATATTCGTTTTCGATATCCTTTCCGTAAGCATCGCGGAGCTTAATCTGACCGTAGCCATAGATATCCTCTTTTATCTCGCGTCCGTCAAGATTAAAATCGACGTAAGCCGAATCGATGGTATCGAGAATCGAGGAGGGACCCGAAACGAGCACCGAAAGCGGATTTGCGGTTGCGTTTACAAAGGTGATGCCCTCTGCCATAACGTATTTATTGCCTATATCAACCGAAACCGAAAGAAGCTCGTTTCGTTGGGTAAATTCGTCAACGAAAAGATTTACCGTGGTGGAGGATTGCGAAACAACCTCGATGCCGTTGGGGGAATAGACGGTTATTTTTATCGTTTGGTCGCCAGGATTTTCGACCTTGGAAATGTCGACTACCGCGCGGAAATCCGAAATTGACAATTCGTTAAGCTCGTTTCTTTTGCCCGTTGCCACAACGGTTATCGACGAAAACTCCTGCCCCTCGGCAAGGGTAAAGCCCTTTGACTCGCGGAGCTCGTTTTCGCCCTCGATAACAACGGGAATACCGTCGAAGGTGCGCTCGAAAAGCGTACTGTCGTAGCCGATGGCGTAAAGCCAAACGAAAACTGCACCGATAAGCGCCGCCAGCAAAAAGATGACCTTTTTGACACGGGGCAATTTTTCTTTTTTCTGACTGTTGAATTCTTCGGGTAGGTTTTTATTATTCATCTTTGTTTCCCTTTCTTCCGAAGAATTTGCCCTTTACAACCTGAGCGATATGCATTTTTTCCTCGCCGAGGAGGTTTGTTGTGAGATAGGATTCAAGCTTAACACGCGATACGTTGCGGTCGAGCTCTCCATCAATCGCGACCGATACCGAACCGGTTTCCTCCGAAACGACAAGCACCAATGCATCGCTGTTTTCGCTCATACCGATAGCCGCACGGTGGCGTGTGCCCAGCTCCTTAACGATATCGTTGTTTGCCGAAAGCGGAAGGAAGCAGCCCGCCGCATATATTCTGCCGTTACGGATAACCACCGCACCGTCGTGAAGCGGTGCTTTATTAAAGAATATGTTACCCAAAAGGAACGAGGTAGTGTGTGCATCGATTATCGTGCCGGTACGGATGATGTCGCCAAGACGTGTGTTGCGCTCAAATACGATAAGCGCACCCGTTTTGCTTTTTGAAAGGTCCTCGACCGCAACACTGATTTCGCCGATCGCCTCGCGGATGGAGGATGCCTCGTCACCGACTACCTTGCCCTTGAAATTATCGCCGATTCCGCCCACCTTTTCGAGTGCAGAGCGAAGCTCGGGCTGGAAAACTATTACGATTGCGATAAGTCCGACCGAAACGACACTGCTTAAGATGAAATTGAGCGCACGCATATCGAGAAGGTCGCTGACCAAGAGCAACAGCAACACAACGCCCACGCCGATCAAGAGCTTACCTGCACGGCGTCCGCGTACGAATTTGATGATCCAGAACATAAGCAGAGCGACAAGAGCGATATCGATGATATCGATAACTCCTATATCTGCAAGCTGGTTTTTTACGTATTCGAGATAATCGAGAAATGCGTTCATTTCGTGTGTCCCTTTCGGTTCGGATTATTTGCGAGTGGATCTATTTTACGAAAAAGTCCTTGCTTTTAAGCAGTTCCTTTATTGCCTTGCCTCGGTGACTTATTTGGTTCTTTTCCTCTTTTGTCATTTCGGCAAAGGTTTTGCCCATGGGAGGATAATAGAATATGGGGTCGTAGCCGAAACGACCGTCACCCTTGTATTCATCGATAATAATTCCTTTGCTTTCGCCGTGTGCGTAAAGAACGCCTCCGTCGGGACGGCAGACACATATCGAGCAAACGAATTTTGCATCGCGGCTTGCATCGGGCATAGACTTTAGAATCGACAACAGCTTTTCGTTGTTTTGTTCGTCGGTAGCGTTATCGCCGGCAAATCTTGCGGAATAAACACCGGGAGCACCGTCGAGCGCATCGACAGAAAGTCCGCTGTCGTCGGCGATCGCAATAAGTCCCGTGTGTTCGCAAAGGGCTTTTGCCTTTATAAGCGCGTTGCCGTCGAAGGTATCGGCATCTTCGATTATTTCGCCCTTAAAATCGGTGTCCTTTATCGTCAAAAGCTCGAAATCGACACCCATTTGCTCGAATGCCGAGCGAAATTCACTTACCTTATGCGAATTGTTGGTTGCAAGAACTATTTTTATCATTCTTTTTCGTCCTCGAAAAATGCGTTTATGAACTCATTGGGGGCAAAGGGACGAAGGTCGTCGATACCCTCGCCGACACCGATAAATTTAACGGGAATACCGAGCTCCCGCTTGATAGCAAGGATTATACCGCCCTTTGCGGTACCGTCAAGCTTGGTGAGAACAAGACCCGTAATATTTGCCGCCTTACCGAATTCCTTTGCTTGGATAAGCGCGTTTTGACCTGTCGAGGCATCGAGCACAAGCAGGGTTTCACGGGTGCTTTCGGGCGCTTCGCGGTCGATAACGCGATTGATCTTCGCAAGCTCGTCAATAAGGTTCTTTTTGTTATGCAATCTTCCTGCGGTATCGACGATAAGCACGTCTACGTTTGCCTTTTTAGCGGCGGAAACCGCATCGAAAACGACTGCCGCAGGGTCTGCACCCTCGTTTTGACGGATTATCGGCACATCGTTGCGGTCTGCCCAAATGGTGAGCTGCTCGGCAGCCGCCGCACGGAATGTATCCGCCGCGGCAAGCATAACCTTTTTGCCCTCTTCCTTAAGGCAATGGGTAATTTTGCCGATAGAAGTCGTTTTGCCGACACCGTTTACGCCGATAATAAGGATAACGTTCAAGCCGCTTCCGAACTGCAATTCGCCGCTTTCACCGACCGATTCGGCAAGAATTTGGCGAAATTCCTCACGCGCAAGCGAGGTTTCCTTAATTTTCTTTTCCTTTAATCTGTCACGTAATTCCTCGACAAGATAATCGGAGGTTTCAACGCCAACGTCTGCCATTATAAGCAAATCCAAAAGCTCGTCGTAAAAATCGTCGTCTACCTTATCATAGGACGAAAACAAATCGTTTACCGGTTTTAAAAGCGCATCCTTTGTTTTTTTCAGACCGCTTTTAAGCTTATCAAAAAATCCCATTGCTGTAATTGCTCCTTAATTTAAAACAGAAAAATATTATTCGGCATACTCCTTGATGATATCGTCGAGCTTTGCCATATTGAGTTTCATAAAGTCGGAAATGCCCTTTTGGCGCATGGTTATGCCATAGATAGTATCGGCTCTTTCCATTGTGCCGCGGCGGTGAGTAATAAGTATATACTGCGTTTTATCGCTGTTACGGCGAACGTAGGACGCAAGCTTGATGATATTGACGTCGTCAAGCGCGCTTTCGATTTCGTCGAATACGCAGAAGGGCGAGGGGTTAACTCTTTGCAACGCAAGATAAAGCGAGATTGCGGCAAAGGATTGCTCGCCACCCGAAAGAAGCGAAATTGAACGAACGCTCTTTCCGGGTACCCTAAGCACGATATCGATACCGCATTCCAACGGGAGCATCGGGTCGGTAAGCTCCGCCCTTGCACTGCCGCCGCCGAAAAGCTCGGTAAATACCGCGTTAAATTCGGTATTTATCTTTTCAAAGCACTCAAGGAAGGTTTCCTTCATGCCCGACGCAAGCTTTGCGATAGTGCGGTCGAGCGATGCGCGTGTTTTGTTAAGGTCTTCGGTTTGTGTGGTAAGGAAATCGTAACGCTCCTTCGTCACACGGTATTCCTCGACCGCATTGACGTTGATAGTGCCCATTGCGCGAATCTTTGCCTTAAGCGATGCAAGACGGGTCGCGCCCTTATCCATGCTTTCCTTGGGAAGACGGAATTTTTCGGCATCCGAATAGGTAAGCTCGTATTCGTCCCAAAGCTTGCCGGTAACGGTGTCAAATTCGGTGTTGACCGAATTGCACTTCATTTCGGCTTCGGTAACGTTGCGGAATGCCTCCTCTTTTGCGGCAGAAACGGTTTTCTGCTTCGCACGCATTTCGTTTAACTGCTTTTCCTTTTCTTCTCTGCCCGAAATAAGGTCGGAAAGACGTTTTTCACAGCTTGCGATAATCGTATCACATTCTGCACATTCGGCATTAAGACGCTCGATTTCGGCAACGCATTCCTTAATGACCGCTTCGGACTTTTCGATTGCGGTGCTCGCAAGCGTAATTCTCGCCTTAAGCTCGGTTTCACGTCTTGAAGAAAGCGCAAGACGCTCGTTTGCCACCGAAACCTCGTTTTTGGCGGTGAAAAGCGACATTCTCGCTTCGCTTACCGTGGCAAACGCAGTTTCCTCTGCCTTTTTAAGCGCTTCGGCATTAAGACGTGCGCTTTCACGTGCGCTTGTTGCCGCAATTATTGCATTGTTAAGCTCTGCCGATTCCGCCAATATGCTTTGCAATTCTTCTTCGAGCTTCTTAAGCATTTCGCCGCCCGACGAAAGTGAAGCGATACGCGCATCCTCTTCATCGATACGTTGCTTTAACGAATCGGAAATTGCAGTCTTGGTTGCTTTATTGCTGTTCGATGCCGAAAGCGAAACGCGAAGCGCTTCAAGTGCGCCGTCTGCCTCCGAGCATTCCTCGTTTATCTTTTCGCGCTTCATTTCAAGCGCTTTGATTTTTTCTTCACGCGATTTGATGCTTTCGCCCAAGCGTTCTATATCCATCGCACGGGTGAAAACACCGACCTTAACGGCAGACGAGCCGCCCGTATAGCTACCGCCGGCATTGATTATCTGACCGTCAAGCGTAACCGTTTTGATTTTAAAGCCGCTTTGACGTGCGATTGCGGATGCCGAATCGATATTATCGGCAACAACGGTTCTGCCGAGCAGGTCGTTAACGACACCCTCGAACTTTTTGTCGTACTTCGCCAATTCGGATGCGATGCCGATATAGCCCTTCATATCCTTGATAGCCGAAACGTCGCATTTTTTGCCGTTTACGCTTTCAAGGGGAAGGAAGGTCGCACGGCCCAGTTTATTTTCCTTAAGATAGCGAATACAAGCCTTTGCATCCGATTCCTTTTCGACAACGATAAACTGAACCGATGCGGCAAGTGCCGTTTCAAGAGCGATTATATGCTCGTTTTCGGAAGAAATGATATTTGAAACAGTGCCGTAAAGACCGATTTTTTGACCGTTGTTTTTAATTTCACCCGAGGTGCAATCGTTAATAACTCGCTTTACGCTTTCGGAATAGCCCTCCAAAAGATTTTCAAGACGGATAAGCTGATCGCGGCGTTGCTCCTCGCCCGATACGGCGATTTTTTCGGCGGTTATTTCGTCGCCTGCAGCACGAAGCGATTGCAATTTGCTTGCACGCTCGTAATCAAGCGAAATTATCTTATTTTCGGTATCGTTGATTAATTTATTTATCTCGGCAAGCGCCTTTTCGGCTTCTTCAAGCTCTAAAGCAAGCTCGTTTCTTCTTCCGAGTGCGGCGGTTAAAAGCACTGCCGTTTCATCGGCATTGCGGCGCTCTGCTTCAAGAGAAGCATTTCTTGCCGCTTCAAGGGCGGTTAATTTGCTTTGGTCAGCGGTAAGTATTGCAAGACGGGCAGATGCCGCTTCGCTTTCCTTATCTGCGGCAATCGAAGCATTGCGCGCATTTTCGTAATCGGATTCCGCCTTTGCGGCTTCCAAGGACAGGGAATTTGTTTTTTCTTCAAGCAATTCCATTGCGGCAACACATTCGGCGGTATTCTTTTCGACCTCTGCCAATTCCTCGTTTGCAACGGCAACGGTCGTTTTTGCTTCGCCTGCCGATTCCTCTGCATGGGCGATATCGTTGGTGCAGACAGCCTTTTTACCCTCTGCCTCGCCTTTTTTATGTACTGCCTCGGTCTTTTCGCGCTCGCATTCACTCATTATGCGCGAAAATTCATAGGTTTCGTTAAGTATTCTGTCGGTTGCCTCGTCGCAGGATGCCGCTTCCCTTTCGGCGGTATCAAGCGCGATTTTTGCGTTTGCAAAATCGGTTTCGCATTCAACACGGCGCTTGCGGAGGTGGTCTAATCTATCGAGCCAAAGGGTGATTTCGATACCCTTCTTTTCCTCGCTCAAAACAAGATACTGCTTTGCGTTTTCGGCTTCCTTTGCAAGCGGACCGATACGCGAGGAAATTTCCGAAAGGATGTCGTTAACACGGACAAGGTTGTTTTCGGTATCGCGCAATTTACGCTCTGCCTCGAGCTTTTTATAGCGAATCTTTGAAATACCCGCCGCTTCCTCAAAAATACTGCGGCGCTCGTCGTCCTTTTGCGAAAGAACCTCGGCAATTTTACCCTGACCGATTACCGAATAACCCTCTCTGCCGATACCCGTATCATAGAAAAGCTCATAGATATCCTTAAGGCGAACCTGTTTTTTGTTTATGTAATATTCACTTTCGCCGCTTCGGTACAGCTTTCTCGTTACCGAAACCTCGGCGTTGTCCGAAAGACGGTAAGCTCCGCTTTTTGCGGAATCCTCGTCTTGCTCTTCTTCATTTTCGATGGTGATGTGATTTGCGCGGTTATATTCCTCCTCGGTATCGATAAAAAGCGTTACCGACGAGCAGTTTGCGGCGACACGTGAAGCCGTACCGTTGAAAATAACGTCCTCCATACGGCTACCGCGAAGCGATTTTGCGCTCATTTCGCCCAAAACCCAGCGTATTGCGTCGGAAATGTTCGATTTACCGCTTCCGTTAGGGCCGATTATTGCCGTAACGCCGCTGTCAAAGCTTATTCGGGTTTTGTCGGGGAAGGACTTAAAGCCCTGCATCTCTATTGCTTTAAGGCGCATTTTTTACACACTCCTTGTTTTTGTTTCGGGTTCAAACTGTGCCGAATCGGTTGGATATATCTCCACACCGAGCGCGCCCGTTTGATTCTTTATCCGATCGATCGCGCATCCTTTATGTCCAGTAAGCATCGAAATATCGTTTTTTCTGATGCCCACTTCAAGTATTTTGCCGCGGCAGTCGCCTGCTTTTTCGGCAATAATTTCGGTATAAACATAGCTTTTTACCAATTCGCCTATCGACGGATGGTTTGCGCCGTAACGCGCGTTTTTCAAATTCTCCGAGGCGTGAAGACCGATGCGCAGGACCTTAACGCCAGAATCGAGAAATATTTTACAGCATTTTGCGGTGCGTTCAACCGCGTTTTCAAGTGTAAGCGGCATATATTCGCCGTTTTCGGTCATATCGCAAAGCTTTGTGCCCTCAAACACGACGGTCGGATATATCCTTGCTTCCAAAGCACCCATTTTAACGATATCCCTTGCGGTCTGCAATTCGTCGTCAAGCGTCGAATCGGGCAGTCCGACCATCATCTGTCCGCCGAATACAAAGCCGTAATCACGTATCATCCTCGCCGCCTCAAACGAAGCGCTTGCGGTATGTCCCCGACTCGATGCGGCAAGCACCTTATCCGACGTGCTTTGAACACCGAGCTCGATATTTTTAACGCGGTATTGGGCAAGGATATTTAAAATCTCCTCGTTAATACAGTCGGGTCTTGTTGAAATTCGGATGCTTTCGGCAACGCCTTTATCTATGTATTCGTTTGCGACCGAAAGAAGCGTTTCCATACGGTTTCTTTCTATCGCCGTAAAGCTTCCACCGAAAAAGGCGATTTGGCTTTCTCTGAAATCACCGATATCGTTTTCGAGCATTAAACGAAGCTCTCGGACTTCATCCTCAAGGCATTTGTCGCTGTCAACACCCGTTATTTTCGTTTGCGAGCAGAAAACACAGCAATTAGGGCATCCCGCATGGGGCACAAAGAAGGAAAAGTTACGATGGGTCTTCATCCAATTCACCGAGAAGTATAAGCGCTTCGTGCGCGGCGGCTTGCTCCGCCTCGCGCTTTGAGCGACCGCTTCCCTTTCCGAGCAGGTTGGAATTTAAAAATACCTCGTAATAAAAAACTCTGTCGTGGGGAGGACCCTCCTCGCGCACGAGCGAGTAGGAAAGAACCTCCTCGGGTGTTTGCTGAACGATTCTTTGCAGGCGAGATTTGTAATCCTCGGTGCCTGTTTTAATAACCGTTTCAAGCATCTTCATAATGAACGGAAGCACGAATTTTTTTGCGTTCTCCATACCGCCGTCAAGATATATGGCGGCAATAAGCGCCTCAAAGGCATCCGAAACGGTGCTTTTTCTGTGACGTCCGCCGCTTGCAAGAGCTTCGCCCTTGCCGAAAAGCATATAATCACCAAGCGCAAGACTGTTTGCGAACACCGCCAGAGTATCCTCGCACACAAGCGCCGCGCGCGTGCGCGTTAAGAAGCCCTCATCCGCTTCGGGAAAGCGATGATAAAGAAATTCGGCGGTGATTATCGAAAGAATCGAATCGCCCAGAAATTCGCTTCGCTCGTTGCTTACCGAAAAGCCCCTTTTGCGGTTTTCGTTGCAATATGACGAATGCGTCAACGCAACCGTAAGAAGCGATTTATCCTTAAATTCGTAATTTATTTCTTTTTCAAGAGTTGAAAAATCCTTTTCTTCACTCATTGGGGGTTTCCTCCGAGGCGGTTTCGGTCTTTTTCGCAATATTTGCGGATATTTTTTCGATAGTTTCGTTCTTGCAATAGAGCAATACCTGCTTTATTGCCGAACGGAAGGAATAGGCATCCGAGCTGCCGTGCGCCTTAACGACGGGCTTTGCGAGTCCCAAAAAGGGTGCTCCGCCGTATTCCGACGGGTCAAGACGCTTCTTTAAGCGTTTTGTATGCTTCAGGGTCATTGCACCTGCAATCGTTGCGACTGTCGATGCGTGGAAAAGGTCCTTTAAGGTTTTGGACATAAACTTCGCCATACCCTCGATAAGCTTTAAGGTGATGTTACCCGTAAAGCCGTCGCACACCAAAACGTCACAGCATCCGAAAGGAATCGCCTTGCCCTCGCAGTTGCCGACGAAATTAATTGTTTCGTCCTTCGACAAAAGTGCGTGTGCATCGACGTAAAGCTGGGTACCCTTATGCGGCTCGGTGCCGTTGTTAAGCAAACCGACACGGGGACGCTCGACACCAAGCACGTTTTCGGCATATATCGAGCCCATACGTGCGTAAAGATCCAACACCTCGGGTGTTGCATCGAGATTTGCGCCGCAATCCAAAAGCACAAAGGGTGTTTCAAGAGGGAGCACCGAGCCAAGCGCGGCGCGGCGAACGCCCTTGATACGGCGGATTATCAGCGATGCGGCGGTAAAAAGCGCACCTGTGTTGCCTGCGCTCACGACTGCATCGGCAACGCCGTCCTTACAAAGCTTGCAGGCAATAACAAGCGAGGAATCGCTTTTTTCCTTCATTACCTTACCGGGGTCGTCGGTCATATAAACAACGCTTTCGGCGGTTTGTGTCGTTACGTTTTGGGGCAATTGAGGAAGCGCATCGATCGCATCCTTTGTGCCCACAAGGATAAGGTTCAATCCTTCACCCGCGAACTCGTTTGCGGCGTCTATTGCGCCCTTGGCAAGCTCGCTTGCGGGGTTGTCCCCGCCCATTATATCAACTGCTACGGTTATTTTCATTTTACCTTAGCTCCATTTTTTAAAATCTAATTATTTGCCCTCGCTCCAGCCGCAATTGTTTTTGCAGTAGTAGAATTCACGGTTCTTTTTCTTCAATACGGGAGCAGAGCATTGAGGACAACGGCGATCGGTGGGAAGATCCCACGAGGAAAATCCGCACTTGGGATAATCCTCACAAGCATAATACACCTTGCGGCTCTTGGTTTGCTTTACCATTACCCTCTTTCCGCATTCGGGACAGGAGATACCGCTATCACGGCGGTAGGGTATTGCCGTTTTACATTCGGGATAGTTACGGCAGGCGAAGAAGTTGCCGTGAGGGCCCTTGCGGAGAAGCATATCGTTGCCGCATTTGGGGCATTTTTCATCCGCGATGACCTCGGTCTGCTGCTTTTCTTCCTCTTCTTCCTTTTCGGGCTCGGCGCCGAGACGCTTTGTGTTCTTACACTTCGGATAGTTGGGACAAGCGGCGAATTTGCCGTACTTGCCGGTTCTTTCAATCATAACCGCGCCGCATTTTTCACATATAATGCCGGTTTCGACCTTGGGAAGCTCGACACGCTCGCTTCCGAGAGTTTTTTCGGCATCCTCAAGCTGAGAGCTGAAGTGGCGGTAGAATTCGCGGAGCACCTCGATATATTCGCTTGTGCCCTCCTCGATTTTATCCAAGTCCTCCTCCATTTCGGCGGTGAACTTATAGTCTACGATGTGCGAAAACGCCTTTTTCATCGTTTCTGTGGTGATAACGCCCAATTCGGTGGGAATCAATGTCTTGCCGTCGCGGCGGATATATCCGCGCGAGATTATCGTTGTGATGGTTGCGGTATAGGTCGAGGGTCTGCCGATGCCCATATCCTCAAGCGCTTTACTGAGCGAGCCTTCGGTGAAGCGCATAGGGGGTTGAGTGAATTTTTGCTCGGGCTCGATTTCCTTGGAAACGAGCGCATCACCCTCGTTAAGCTCGGGCAGGGTGGCAGAGCTTTCTTCATCGGGGTTTTCATCGCCTATATCGCCGTAAACTGCAGCAAAGCCACGGAATTTAACGGTGTGACCGTTTGCACGGAAGATGCATCCGCCCGAAACGATATCGGCGGTAACGGTATCCATAAGCTCGGGTGCCATCTGCGATGCGATAAAGCGGTCCCAAATGAGCTTATAAAGCTTATACTGATCGTTGGTTATCTTTCCACGCAAGGATTCGGGGGTTATTGAGGGATCGGTCGGACGAATCGCCTCGTGCGCATCCTGCGCGTTCTTTTTAAGCTTATATTTGTTGGGTGTGGACGGATAATATTCGGCACCGAAGCTGTTGACAATAACCGATTTTGCCGCCTCACGCGCTTCATCGGAAATACGTATCGAGTCGGTACGCATATAAGTGATAAGACCGTGGGTGCTCTTTTCACCGATGCTTACGCCCTCGTAAAGCTCCTGAGCGATAAGCATTGTCTTTTGCGATTGGAACGAAAGCTTGCGGTTTGCATCCTGAAGCAGTGTGGAAGTGATAAACGGAGGTGCAGGACGGCGCTGTTTGACCGCACGCTTGACCGATTCCACCTTGAAATTGCCTCTGTCTATCGCCGTAAGAACGGCATTTACCTCCGCTTCGTTTGCAAGCTCTTGCTTTTTGCCGTCACGGCCGAAGAATTTAGCCTTGAACACCTCGCCGTCCTTGGTGATGAACGTTGCGGGGATAATCCAATATTCATCGGGCACGAACGCTTGAATTTCCTGCTCGCGCTCAACGACGATTCTTGTTGCGACCGATTGAACACGTCCTGCGGAAAGACCGTTTTTGATGTGCTTCCAAAGGAAGGGACTGATCTTGTAGCCGACAAGACGGTCAAGGATTCTTCGTGTTTGCTGGCTGTTGACCAAATTCATATCGATATCGCGCGGATGCTTTATTGCTTCCTTGACGGTATTCTTGGTAATTTCGTTAAAGGTGATGCGCTTTGTTTTTGCAGGATCAAGCGCAAGAACGTTAGCAAGATGCCAGCTTATCGCCTCGCCCTCGCGATCGGGGTCGGCCGCAAGAAATACGCGATCTGCCGCCTTTGCTTCCTTGCGAAGCTCGTTGATAAGATCGCCTTTGCCGCGGATGTTGATATATTGCGGTTCAAAATCGTTCTCGATATCTATACCGAGCTTGCTTTTGGGAAGGTCACGAACGTGTCCCTTGGACGATTTAACCTTATAGCCCTTGCCAAGAAAGCCCTTGATTGTATTCGCCTTGTGAGGCGATTCGACGATTACGAGTGTGTTCATCAAATTTCTCCTTGAGTAGGTTTCGCGTTAATTTATGATTAAGTAATTCTTCAAAATTTAGAGGATATAAATCTTCCGCCGGGGCAGGAAATTATGCTTCCGTCGATTTCCATAAGAGTAAGCTCGGTCATTATTTCGGTAATACCAAGCCCCGTGCGTGCCGCAATTTCGTCGGCAGAGATTGGTTGTGCGCCCTTTAATGCCATCAATATGCGGTCGGACAGATTTCCCGAAAAGGTCTTTTCCTTGGTTGTCTGCTCCTCGGCAACAAATTCCCGGATTACCGGCTTTGCTTCGGGAATCAATTCCTGCTTTTTCTTCGGCTCGGCATTCGGCTTTTTATTTGTCGGCCTGTTGCCGTACGACCTTAAATTTTCGGTGGCAGACGGCTCGTAGCCTTTTACCCTTTCGGGGTATTCGAGCATAAGCTGCTCCAACACGTCCATCGGCTCGGTCGCGGCGGCAATTCCGTTTTTGATAAGCTTGTTTGTGCCCGCATTTTCCGCACCTATCGCACCGGGTATGGCAAAAATCCATCTGCCCTGCGCCGTTGCGTGACGCGCGGTTATCAACGCGCCGCTTGTTTCGCCTGCTTCGGCAATGACAACGGCATCGCTTATTCCGCTTATTATACGGTTGCGGTTGGGAAAATCCGCCCTTGTACGCGGTGAGCCGGGATAAAGCTCGCTCATAACGAGTCCGCGTTTATACAGAGTTTCAAACGCTTTTAAATTTTCCTTGGGATAAATATCGCCTATCGGGTTGCCGAGCACGGCAACGGTATATCCGTCCGCCATAACCGCACCGCGGTGCGCGGCGGTATCGATGCCCTTTGCAAGTCCGCTTACAACACACGTGCCGCTTTTTGCGAAGCTGTAAGCAAAGCTTTCCGCCGCCTGCTTGCCGTAGTCGGTCATATTTCTCGTTCCGACGATAGCAACGCAGGGCATTTTGTTAAGATCGCGGAAATCGCCTATCGAATAAAGCGCAACGGGCGGCATTTCGATACTGCGAAGCTTTTGCGGATAAAGCTCATCGTAATAGCCGGTAATTCTGACGCCCAACGATTCACAGCGCTTCATTACCTCAAACGCAGACGAATTATCTTTATTTTCAAGCCGTTTGATATATTTCGCCTTGGATTCACCCAAAAACGAAAAATCCTCGCAGTTGTAAATGTCCTCGATGCTCGAAAATTTCTCGAATATCTTACTTACAAGACGGCTGTACAATCCGACCGCCTGCTGAAGCCAGATATAAAGCAGTTCGTTTTTCATTTCATTCTCCCGCGCCTTGCTTCCCAAAGGCAGATTGCCGATGCGATTGCGGCGTTAAGACTTTCGGTCCTGCCCGACATCGGGATTATCGCGGTCATACTGCATACTCCGATAACCTCGTCGGTCAAGCCCTTTCCCTCGTTTCCGATAACGAAGACATCGCTTTCGCTTATTTCAAACTCGCCCAAAGTATATGCGTTATCGGTCAATGCGGTGGCGATAACACGGCGGTTTTGATTCTTTAACGCGCCGACCGCTTCAACAGTATTAGGACAGATATAAATTTCACCCGTGAACAATGCACCCATTGTCGCGCGGACGGTTTTGGGGGAATAAACGTCTGCACATCTACCGCAAAGCAGAACCCTGCAGTCAAGCGCGGCAGCCGTGCGTATAACGGTACCGACGTTACCGTTGTCCTGCAGGTCGACAAGCATTATCGCGTTGCCGCTTGCGTCCTTCAAAAGTCCGTCACAGCAGCCATCGACAAAGGTCACGCTTTTTAAATATTCGGCAACCGTAAAAATGCCCTGCGGTGCTTTTTCCTCGGTGAGCTTTTCATAAACCGAATCGGTCACCTCAAAAACCTCGCAGTTTGCACTTTCGATAAGATCGGCATATCTGCTTATAACATCCTCGCGCACGAAAAGCATTTTCGGTCTGTTGCCCGACTTAAGGAATTCCTCCAACAAATGAACGCCCTCAAAGCAGAAAAGACGCGTGCGTTCCCTTTCGCGTTTATCGCGCAATGCGGTAATATTCTTTATGGTCGGGTTATTTCTCGATTCTATTCTTTTAACCATAATTTTTCCCAAAAAAGAAAGCATACTATTATATTATATAATAATAGTACGCATTTCTTGTATTGTCAATATAAATTTAACATTTTTTTGCAAGCAAAATTCTGTCGATCTTCGAGTAATCGCGCAATACCGCCACGCTGAATCCGTTTTCCTGCAAAATACGCGAAACGTCCTCGCATTGGTCGATGCCTATCTCATAAATCAGTATGCCGTCTTTTTTAAGGATATGGGGCACCAATGCGGTCACAATGCGGTAGTAACGCAAGCCGTCTTCGCCCCCGTCGAGCGCCGTATCGGGCTCAAAGCCGACCTGAGGAGAGAGCGTTTGGATATCGTCGGTCGGGATGTAAGGCGGATTGCAGATGACAAGGTCCAACGGGCGCTCTATGATAGATGCAAGCTCGATATAATCGTCCTCGTCAAGCGCATCGAAGCGGCGGACCGAAACGTTTCTTTGGTCCTCAAGGTTCTTTTCGGTATAAGGCAGTGCCTTTAACGAAAGCTCGAGCGCATAGCCGCTTACGGTCGGCTTTTCAGCCGCAATTGCCTTTGCGATACAGCCGCTTCCGCTGCAGATATCGGCAAAAAGGTCGCCGTCCTTAAGCACACCGAGCGCCGCCTTTACGCCGATTTCGGTATCGCTTCTCGGGATGAAAACGCCGTCACCGACGCTTATCTCATAGCCGTAAAAGTTGCATTTTCCGAGCACGTACTGCAAGGGCTTGCCGAGTGAAAGCTCGAAAACCGCACCGCTTATGAACGGATCGATAGAGCGTGATACCTCATCGTCAAGATGAGCAAGAAGATGTCCTCTTTCAACCTTTAATGCCTCGCAAAGAAGCATATCGGCAATAACGTCGCCTTCATCGGGAGAAATTTCAAGAAGCATTTCGCGCAGCTTTGCGCGGTACTGTTTAAGCGTCAATTTTTTCCTCCCCGGCATTGCCGTTCTGTTCGGTATTTTCTGCGTTTTCTGTATTTTCGACAGCTTCTTCGGATGTTGAAGCTTCTACGCTTTTTTCATTTTGCCATTCTTCCATAGCGACAAGACATTCCTCGTAGAATCCGGGGAAATCATCGGGAAGGGCGCATTTGAGCGAGGTTATGCCAACCTCGATAATATCGTCGCTCGGCTCACGCGTGGTGAGATTCTGCATCCAAAGACCGGGACGTGAAAGCGCACGGATAAGAGCGTTGTCGTGTCTGCCTGCATAACGGATAAATTCATAGCCGATACCCACGGTAAGCGGCAGAAGTGCGATTTTAAGCAAGCTACGGAGCCAAACCGTTTCGACCGCCCAAAGGAAGATTATGCCGACGGCGATTGAAAGAATTATCATCGAGAACATAAAACTCGTGCCGCAACGGGGGTGGAAGCGCGAATGCTTTTTAACGTTTTCAACGGTAAGCTCGTCGCCTGCCTCGTAGCAGAAAATACTTTTATGCTCTGCACCGTGGTACATATAAACGCGCTTCATATCGGGGATGAACGCGGTGAGCCAGATATACAGAATAAAGATGACGACCTTGAAAACGCCCTCGACGATATTGCGCCAGACGTTTGCCGCCGCGCCGTCGAGATTGGGAATATTTTCGAAAATAAGACCGCCCAAAAAGGTAGGCAGGAAGATGAAAAGTCCAACGGCAAGCGCCACGCCCAAGACAAGCGAGATTGCCGAAATAAGACCGATAAGCCATTTTCCGCCGTGGTTTTCAAGCCATTTGTCGAATTTCGAGGTCGATTCCTCCTCGGTGGCATCGAGTCCGAGCATATCGGTACCCGTTGTGATGGTGGAGAAGGACATTACCATCGATTCAACAAAATTGACCACGCCGCGGATAAGCGGCCATTTAAGTATTTTGCATTTGTCCGATATAGATTTGTTTCCCTTTCGGGTGACCGAGATCTTTTTGTTATCCAGTCTGCGTACCGCAATAGCGGTGTGCTGCTTGCTTCGCATCATTACGCCTTCGACGATGGCTTGACCGCCTACAGCGCCGCGGCGTGCGGCGATACCGCAGCCCTTATTTTCGGCAGCTTTTTCTTTTTTACTCATTTTATCCTCACATAGCAGTTGATTTTCTCTCGATTTTGTATTATACTATATAAAACTCGAAAATAAAACCCCTTTTTTGAAAATTTACAAGTTTTTAACGGATTTAGGTATGCAAGAGAAGATTTTTACTAAAAATGACAGCGGATTTATTTGCGGACATTGTGGGAAAGAGGTACCGCCCTTGGGATACAGTTCGCGCAATCATTGTCCGTTTTGCCTTTATTCAAAGCACGTCGACGTTAATCCCGGCGACAGAGCGGCGGAATGCGGTGCGATGATGCGCCCGAGTGCGGTTACCGTCAACTCCAAAAAGGGCTTTATTATCACCCACAAATGCGTTAAATGCGGTGCCGAGCGCAACAACAAAATGCAAAGCGATGACGATACGGCATTGCTTATAAAGCTTACCAATCCTTACAATCTGGAGAATTATGAATGAACGAAAAGCTTGAAAACAATAAAAAAGAGCAGGAAACCAAGGAAACACGCTTTTATACGCTTAAGCTTTTGGCGGTTACCGTGATCGCCTTTGTTGCTGCACTGCTTCTCCGTCGGTCGATGGGTGTTGTGGCAATGCTTCCGATATCGTTATTGCTTTGCTTCGCATCGGCGGTCATCAATATAAGCGCAATAACAAAGGCGGCAATTTTCGGCGTTATCGTCTTTTCCCTTAACTCTATCGAGAATAAAAACACCGAGGTTGCGGTCATCTTTTCCGCATTATGTATACTTGCGGTCCTGCTTGCGCACTATTCGTTTTACAAAATAAAGGCAACCAAAAAGATTGGCATTCCCATTGCCTCGGCAAGCGGTCTGCTTTGTATCGCCTTAAGCGTTATTTTCGTCGGAAACCCCTTTTCGGCAATGGCGGCGCAGGATATTATCACGCCCTACACCGATGCGAATTACCCCAACAACGAAAACGCCGCTTTGGGCAGATTCGAGTTCACCGATATCTATTATGATTACAAGGTAGACGCCTATTGCGTCGACGCGAGCAGCAGTAAATTCCCGACCGAGCCGTCGCCTATATCGGTTAACGAAGGCGTCCTTTACGACAGCTTTTACCACCTTATGGAGAGCAAGATAAGCTCTGTTTACGTGTCGGATATGTCAGCAGTTCTGCGCGAAAAGCTACCCGACGCAAGCTTTAGAGTAGAATTCGACGGCTTCGTTTCACTGCCCGATCAGGCAATACTTTCGTCGGCAAGCGGCGAGCTTTACGGCAACGCGAAATACGATATTTTCGTCGGCGGTATCCAAAGCGCGAAGGATATGATGACCGCCGTTAACGAGATGGTAAACGCTATCGATTCGGCAGGCATCGGTTACGCTCAGCTTACCTTCAAAAGCGGTATCGGCTTATGGATGAGAAGAAGTGTTACTGTCAGTCCCCACCACTTAAAGGGACACCTTGCATTGAACCTCGATTACGTCCCCGTTATCAACACCAACGAGTTCTCGGAATACCTCCGTTACGCAATTTTAAGCAAATAATTATGTAAACCGTCTGTGCTTTTCGGAAAAGAAAATTGCAGACGGTTTTTATAATTTATTTATTAGTTGGCAACACTATCCTTGACGAAAGAAAATACATATACTTTTGATGAAGGAGTGTTCAACGTTGAAGACACAAAACGGCGAAGAGAGTATACGCCGAGGGGACATATATTACGCTGACCTCAGCCCTGTTGTCGGCTCGGAGCAGGGCGGAATACGCCCCGTGCTTATCGTTCAGAACGATATGGGCAACCGATACAGCCCGACAGTCATTGCAGCGGCGATAACAAGCCGTACGGGAAAAACCAAGCTTCCGACGCATATTGAGGTTTCGGCTAATAAGGAAACGCAGGGTGAAAATTGCGGTCTTGCAAAAAACTCGGTTATTTTACTCGAACAAATACGAACTATTGATAAAAAGCGTCTGAAAGAGCGCATGGGCAAGCTTGACGAACAAACCATGCAGCAGGTCGATTCGGCAATCGGAATCAGCTTCGGCCTTAACTGAAGCGCTTTGA
Source organism: Eubacteriales bacterium (assembly GCA_045657425.1). Classification (GTDB taxonomy): domain Bacteria; phylum Bacillota; class Clostridia; order Oscillospirales; family CAG-382; genus Coliplasma. The sequence continues at coordinate 3,032 of JAZOTA010000045.1, read as the reverse complement.
TTTCGACACAAACCGCTTTTCGCTTTAAATGTCAAAAGGCACTCGCAATGAGTGCCTTTTTTATTATTTCTTATGCTTTATTATCATAACCGCCGCAACGGCAACGACTGCAAAACCGAGAACCGACAGCAATGCAATAAGCCAAATCGGTACGCCTTTATCGATCTGAGGCTCTGCCGTTAAATTGTCATCAGAAACTTCGCTTTCGGAATTTGATTCATTGTCGCTTATTTCCAAAGGAAGAACGGTTACCTTAACGGTTACCTCCTCCGAGCGGTTAAAGCCGTCGGTAACGACGACGGTGAAGCTGTCCTCACCCACAAATCCCTCGTTTGCGCGGTATACGAGCGTTTTTTTGTTTGCCGCCGCCGTAACACTTCCGTTCTTGGGCGCCTGAGGGAATTCAACCTTAACGTCACCCCAGAACGAATCGTCATCAACGATGTTTATACTTGCCATTCCGCGTGAGTCACCCTCGGTAAGCTCCATATCGCTTACTTCAAATTTGGGCGCATCGTTTCGGTAGGTTTTATGAATAAAGTTAAACGTAAGGTCGTAAAGACGGCGGAGATAGATTCCGCGCGGTGTTTTCGTGTCGGCATAGCAGAAATCGTAAAAGCTTCCGGGGCCTGCGCCCTGATAATAGGTTTTAAAGCTGTTCATATATCCGGTTTTTGCGCCGTAATAAAGATAGCTTTCGTAATTATAGCCCGCTTTTAAATAATCGTCGCCGCGGAAATATGACGGCTCGTTGGTTTCCATTTCAACGCCGAGATGATTGTTATAGCCGGATTGCGCGAATTCCTCAAGCATTCCGATTTCAAAATAATCCTTGTTAGTGAACGCAACGTTGGGTTGCATTACCGCAGACGAAAAGCCAAGCTCCTCCCAATGGTCAAAGCCGACCGAGAGATAAAAGGGGTCGAAAATGGTTTTCAGCTTTTTGCCCTTAATATAACTGTTAAACGCACGCACCAATTCGGCTTCGTGGTTGGAGTCGGAATAGTTTACCTCCTCGCGCAGCCAATAAAAGCCCGCAAGCTCAAGGTTTTCATATCCCTTTGTCTTGAATTCGTTTATGCATTTGTCGGCAAACCATTCGATTATTGCCGTGCGTTCTTCGAGCGTTACGCAATATTCGTCGGCTCCGTCGCCGTTGATATCGCCAAACGGCTTATCGAGAACCGTGGGATAAGGCATCGTTAAAAATACCTTATATTTCTTCTCGATTCCCAATTCGCCGTAAACTCTGCCGACTACGTTGTTAAGTGCGTGCAGGTCCTGACCGTCCTTAAAAGTATGCTCGAAATAAAGCTCCCAATCGGACATTACCGCACCCGATTTGCCGTTGGTTTTAACCAAACGTCCGCCCGACGGATAATCGCCGTGGCAGGGCACGAAAGCTATTGCATCGAACATCGTGCCTTGGATATTACCGCTTGTGTTGAGATATGCAACGTAAGGAAGAAGCCATTCCTCGGAAAGAATCGCCTTTTCGGGATGCGGTGCATAATATCCGTTATATATCTTCATCACGTTGGAAACACCGTCGAGATTTTTAAAATATCCCTTTGGCTCGGTCTTTTCGTCGGGGATTACGGTTTCCTCGCTTCCGTCAAGCGTTTTTCTGCCAAACACCTGTATCTCATCGCAGAAGGTGAAGATATCGCTCGAAAATTCGACCTTTACAAAGCGTGCCGAATAGGTTTTATCCAGCACGACCTCAAATTCGCATCTTGCGGCAACCGAATAGGTAAGGTCGTAATTGGTTTCGTATTTTTTTACCGTTTGGTAATTCTCGCCGTCGTCGGAAAGGTAGATATTTATGTAACGCGGTGCGTAAACACCCGACGGTCGGTTATGAAAAAACGACGCTTGAACCTTGGTTATTGCGCAATTGCTTTTAAGGTCGAAGGTTACCAAACGGCTTTGCGAGCGAAACGCCTTATACCAAAGCTCGTTGCTTTCAACTGCAGGTGCAAACTTTCCGTCGGTAAGCTGACCGTTATCGACGTCAAATTTAACGCCGTTTTCAACAAAATTATCGTAGGACATCGTAGTAGGCTCGCCCGATTCGACGGTATACGACAGTCCTGCTACCAAATTCTCATCGGTTTGTGCCGAAACCGAAAGGCAAAAGGAATTCACGAGCAGAGCAAGGGCTGCAAGAATTGCTTTTTTAACCATTTTTTCCCTCCGAGATTATGCCGAAATAGATTTCTCCCATAAGCTCGTGTCCGTTTGCGTTGGGATGCGGATCGAAGCTGATGTTTGCGGTAAGCAGACTTATACCTGCGTTTGTAAGCTTTTTGTTTGATTTATCAAATTCCGACCATACCGGAACAAGCTCATATCCGTATTTCTCGGCAAGTGATTCTATAGGCGCATTAAGACACGCAACGGCTCTCTCGCCGTGAGCGGCAAGATTAAGCTTCTGCTCGACGTCCTGAAACGAAAGATTTATATCCTTGTACGGATTATAAACAGTTTGAAAATAAATCGTAGCATTGGGATTTATTTTACGTATTGCGGCAATCATTTGGGGAATTTCTTCCTCCAAGCGCTTGCCTGCATCGACAATGAGCGAATTAAAGGTTTCGCTTTCAAAGGCGATATTTATTGCGCCGAACACACTGCTTAACACGTCGCAGGCATAGGAAAGCTTTTCCTTTTCCTCGCCCTCGGGCGTCATTGTGTATTTAAAATAATCGGCAACCGCCTTCGGGTCGAGCTCAAAAAGAGCGTTCAACGCGGTGTCGAGCGTATCGAGCATTTGAAGAATGTTGTTTCCGCCGATGCTTATAATAACGCAATCGCAGTCCTTTATTTCCTTTGGCGGATCGTTTTTTACAAATTCGACCAATTCCATTCCCGTGCGGCCGTCGACGCCGTAATTAGTAACGCTTACTTCCTTGTAAATCGATTTGAGAGAAAGCTCCAAAAGCTTTGAAAACCGCATTCCTTCAGGGTTTTCAAGCCCGTATCCTCGAGCGATAGAGTCGCCCAAAACGACGGCTTTATAGCTTCCCGAC
>JAZOTA010000044.1:0-37753 GCA_045657425.1 Eubacteriales bacterium | reverse complement strand
GTATGGAATCAAGCCGCAGAAATACACCTTCGGTGATGCCATACGCCTGTGGCGATTCCATACACGCTATCGCGTGATGCCATACCAAGCCTGCGGCTCTCAATCACGGCAAAGCCGTGTATGGAATCCGTCGTAAGACGGTATGGAATCAATGCGGAGCATTGTATGGAATCAAGCCGCAGAAATACACCTTCGGTGATGCCATACGCCTGTGGCGATTCCATACACGCTATCGCGTGATGCCATACCAAGCCTGCGGCTTGGATAAAAAGATAACATCCGAACTTGGTTCGGATGTTTTCTTTTTTGGTGACCCGTAGGAGAATCGAACTCCTGTTACCGCCGTGAAAGGGCGGTGTCTTAACCGCTTGACCAACGGGCCATTAATGGTAGCGGAAGTTGGACTTGAACCCACGACCTATCGGGTATGAACCGATTGCTCTAGCCAACTGAGCTATTCCGCCATGTTTTCGCGCATTTTCCGCGACAGCTTGGTTAGTATAGCAGATGAAAAACGATTTGTCAATAGGTATTTTGAATTTTTTTGTAATTTTTTCAAAAAAAATTTTGCGTTCCTTATTGACAGATTTATAAGCGCGTGATATTATATAGGTGCATTCTTATCCAGAGTGGCGGAGGGAACTGCCCGACGAAGCCACGACAACCTACAATTTATGCAAGGTGTCAATTCAGTAGTTTTTTTAAACGAAGATGAGATGTTTTAAGAGTTTTGGTTTATAACTATGCCCTTTGAACATCTTGTCAAAGGGTATTTTATTTTGCAAAAAAATTTACTTACATAACAAGGAGAACAAAAAATGAGAAAATTTTTCACCTCTGAATCCGTAACCGAAGGACATCCCGATAAGATCTGCGACCAAATTTCCGACGCAGTGCTTGACTCGATACTTTCCGTTGACCCTATGGCTCGTGTTGCTTGCGAAACCGCTTGCACCACCGGTCTTATTCTCGTAATGGGCGAAATCACCACCACCGCAAAGCCCGATTTCCAAAGCATCGCGCGTGAAACCGTTCGCGGTATCGGCTATGACCACAGCGACAAGGGCTTTGACTGCGACACCTGCGGCGTTATCACCGCAATTCACGGTCAGTCTCCCGACATTGCAATGGGCGTTGACAAGGCGCTTGAAGCAAAGAACGGCGAAATGAAGGACGACAAGGACACCGGCGCAGGCGACCAGGGTATGGTTTTCGGCTTTGCATGTAACGAAACTCCCGAGCTTATGCCTATGCCCATCTCGCTCGCACAGCATATGTCCAAGCGTCTTTCCGAGGTTCGCAAGAACGGTACTCTCCCCTACCTCCGTGCTGACGGTAAGACTCAGGTTACCGTTGAATACGAGGATAACAAGCCCGTTCGTGTTGACGCTATCGTAGTTTCCTCCCAGCACGCTGAAGAAATCAGCCTTGAACAGATCCGCGAGGATATCATCCGTGAGGTTATTATCCCCTCTGTTCCTGCTGAATATATGGATGACAACACCAAGATCTACGTTAACCCCACCGGACGCTTTGTTGTAGGCGGTCCTCACGGTGACAGCGGTCTTACCGGCAGAAAGATCATCGTTGATACCTACGGCGGATATGCTTCCCACGGCGGCGGCGCATTCTCCGGTAAGGACCCGACAAAGGTTGACAGAAGTGCGGCTTATATGGCTCGTTACGTTGCAAAGAACATCGTTGCTTCCGGTGCGGCTGACAGATGTGAGGTTCAGATTGCTTACGCTATCGGCGTTGCAAGACCTCTTTCGGTTCTTATCAACACCAACGGCACAGGTAAGGTAAGCGACGAACGTCTTGCAGAAATCGTTAACGAGGTATTCGACCTCCGTCCTGCAGCTATCATCGAAACTCTCGACCTCCGCAAGCCCCAGTACAAGAATCTTGCGGCTTACGGTCACTTCGGACGCGAAGAACTCGGCGTTAAGTGGGAAATCACCGATAAAGCAGACGAAATCAAAGCAAGAATCTAAGTTTATATTTGATGTTTATTACGAGAGAGGAGCTTTTTGCAAAAAGCCCCTCTCTCGAACTCTCATCCCGTCGCTGACGCTCCCGACACAAAATGCAAGCATTTTGGTCGTTTTTTGTGAGTGCCGTTCGCTCGCGCCTCACTCACCGTTCGCGGCACTCTTAAGTATATTTTTCGAGGCGCATGTCCCCGAAAAATATAAATAAATCATAAAAATACTTCGTATTTTGAAGGCTGCAATTCGTTGCGGTCTTTTTTTGTTGGTTGTATTTGATTAATTTGTCACCAAAACGGGCGATTCGTGAATCGCCCCTACGGTTTTGATTGTTGTTTGGATTTAAAAAACCATTACGCAACAAATATATTTGCGTTTTTGTTTTTTGTATATGTAAAAATATGATTTGTAGGGGCGATTCACGAATCGCCCGCACGAAACAAATACGGCTAACACAACATCAATGCACAAATAATAATTATAATAAAAGCTTTTTGAAAAGAGCGCGAGAAAGACTTTTTTCAAAAAGTTTTTCTCGCATATATACATCCACCAAAAACACTCCCGATAATTTGTGTAAACTGCTTCGTTTCGTAGAAAAACCGTAGAAAATCCGTAGAAAATCCGTAGAAAATCTTGGGAAAAAGTTGGGAAAAAGTTGGGATGAATTTGCTATATTGCGGGTGTATAATATCCTTGCGGGGCGGCAAAGGGAAAAAGAAAAAGAGAAAAAAGAAACCAAAGAAAAGAACCAAAAGAAAATAAAGAAAAAAGAGAAAAAGAAAAATTCTTGTTGTGTCGTTGTTGTATAGTTTGTATTGTTGTTCTTTGTTGTTTGTATTATAAACAACAACAAAAACTTTTTTGTGTGTTGTTGTAGTTGTTAAGTATACACACCAAACAGTCAAACAATAAAAACAACACATAACAACACGCAACAACTACACCCAAATATTTTTTATATTTTTTTATTTATAAGACACATAAGACACACAAAACAAAGGGACAGCCCAATGGACTGCCCCAAAAACAACAACACAAAGCATTTAACAATTAATCATTGCTTTTAACAAAGACGGGCTTACCGCCCTTTGAAACTATTTTGCCGACAATGACGCTGTCATGCGACGAAACGAAGGAATCGGTCGTCGGCTTAAACGCAATTATCCTGAAATGTTCGGTCGCGTTTTCGTCCAACACCCGTTCAAACGTCAACGGACAGCCGTAATAGCCGTTTGGAACAACGTCGCTTTGAATGCTCGACAAAATTACGTCGAACCGCTTTGTCGTCATATTAAAGACCGATATTTCGTCGCGATGCATTCCCGAGCCCCAGGACGAGCGGACGATAAGGTCAATGACTCCGTTGTTATCAAAGTCGCAAGGCGAGGCGGTATGAAAGCCCCATCCGCCGAATGATGAGCAAAGCACATATATCTCGCCGTCAACCGTTACGTAGGAGCCGAAATCCGTCATTTCCTTGAAAATGCGGTAATTAGTGTTATCGGCTACCTCCTTCGGTGTGAGGTTGTAAACGGTTGCGTTTTCGTCGATATTTATGCCCTTTTCCTTTGCGAGGTTTAGGAATTCCGCAACGCCGTCGGCAAGGTCGATATCTTTTTCAAAGGTTTCGCCGCCAGCATTCTTTATAATCTCGCAAAGTGCTTCATAGCTTCCGTCGGGCAACATTATCGGTTTCGGCATAAACGATACGAGCGACGAATAATTCCATTGCATAAACCCGTCGGGCCATACCGAATACCAAGGATACAGATACGATTTGTACAAATAGCTTTCGGGAAATGCCGTAAAGGTTATGTGGAGGATTTCCGACTCTTCTTTTCCGTCGACTGCGGCATCGTGAAGTCCCGAATGGTCAAGCCGCTCCTTTTGAGTCGCATCACGGCTGAGCGATTGGGCTTTATCGAGTATTTCAAAAATCTCGCGAGCGGTTTTGCCGTTAATAACGGTGTAAGAGTCCGAAGTGCGCCCAAACGATACCCTGCATTCAAATTTACTGTCGTCGCCCGCAATAAATTCAAGAAATCTGTTATAGCTTCCGTTCGGCAGGACTCCGTGCGGTCGGTTGCTGACGTTAAGCGGAGTCAAGGGAACGCAGTATTCGTCGGGATATACGACAAATTCGCCCGTTAAGTCCAGTTTTCCGTCGAAAAATTCGATGTAAATCGCTTTTTCGTAATCCTCGTTGGGTTTAAAATCTTCGCTTGGCTGTTTTGCTTGCTTGGAAAGCTCGTTTGCAAAGTTATAAATCGCCTCGGACTGTTTTCCGATAACTATCGCTTTGTTTGAATAAAGACCTGCTTTTACGGTGCAAAAGCTTTCGTCCTCTTTGACGGCAGGCAATTTTATTCCCCTATCGTTCAGTATCGAGAGAACACGGTCGCTTATACTGCGGTAAAGCGTCGAATCGGCAACGTAGCGAAGCATTGACGAGCTGTAAAGCGATTTGACGTAAGTAATATACCCGTCGGGAGTTATACTGTAACAGCCCATATCGCTGATTCCGCCGAAATCGATTGTGCCCGAATAGGCAAAGGATATCCCGAGCATCGGTTCATCGCCTTTATACGATGACATATCATCGTTATCCGCAGTATCTACTGTCTTGCGTGTTTCCTCAAGCAGGCTATACATCTCGGTCGCATCCTTTCCCCATATCGGGATATCAAAGGTGAACGAGCCGAACGTTGCGAAAAATTCGAGATTGTCCTTGCCGATGCCGAGCATATATTCGAGCTCGTCGGTGTAGCCGTTAAGCGAATCGTCCAAGGGAATCGCGTTCATCATTTGGCGTTTGTCAAACGAATAACCCGTCGACAGTATCGCACGGAGCTCGCCGAGTGTTGCCGCCTTCATCGTTGAAATTATCGAGTTATAATCGCTTATGCTTGCAATCTCACCGATGCCGAATTTGAGCTCGCCCGATTCGGTCCAAACGTAACAATGAACGTATTCCGATGCCTTAAGAGCGAAATATTCCTCGAAATATTCTCGGTAGTCCTTACGAACCTCGCGCGAATAGGTTATATTTTCGGGCAGTTCAATCTGAATATTGCGTTCAAACAGATTTATCCTGTTATTTACATTTCCGTTGCCGCCGCTTGACTCTTCGCTTACGTCGGATAATAAGCTTTCTTCCTCGGGTACCGATGAAGAATTGTTATCAATCACATTATTACACGCCGTTAACAGCAGGCATATTAAAAGCATTGATATAAACAGTTTTTTCATTGTCTTTTCCGCCTTTCTACCATTCATAACAGCGTGTGAGGTTAAAAGTGGACAAAAAAGGGCCTCTTTTTTGAAGAAGCCCCTTTTATAGCAATTATTTCTTGATGTACTTGGGTCTGGGAATGTAGTGGGTGTGGAGAAGCTCGTGTGCCTTGTGGGAATTCGGCTCGCCGAGGAATTCCTTGTAAAGGGTCTTAACCTCTTCATTTTCGTGCGATTTACGCTTTGCCTTGCCTGCATCCTCGCTGTAAAGCGCCTTTGCACGTTCGGTCTTAAGGTCGATGTAGGAAAGGGTGGTAGCGTCAACAATGGGAGTACCGCCACCGGTTACACAGCCGCCGGGACAGCCCATGATTTCGATGAACTGATAATCCTTTTCGCCACGCTTAACCATATCGAGAAGCTCTTTTGCATTGCCGGTGCCGTGAGCAACCGCAACACGAACCTTTGTGCCGTTGAGGTCGATTTCAGCTTCCTTGATGCCGTCGGTGCCACGAACACACGCAAATTCAACGTTTTCAAGGGTGTTGCCGGTTACTACCTCGTAAACGGTACGGAGAGCCGCTTCCATAACGCCGGCGGTTGCGCCGAAGATAACGCCTGCACCGGTAGATTCACCGAGTACGGAATCGAAATCCTCATCGGGAAGACGCTTGAAGTCGATACCTGCATTCTTAATCATTCTTGCAAGCTCACGTACGGTAAGAACTGCATCAACGTCCTGAAGTCCGTTAACAGAAAGCTCTTCTCTGCCTGCTTCGAACTTTTTAGCGGTACAGGGCATTACCGATACAACGTAGATATCCTTGGGGTCGATGCCTGCTTTTTCGGCATAATAGCTCTTGATAACTGCGCCGAGCATTTCGTGAGGAGATTTGCAGGAGGAAAGGTTGGGGATAAATTCGGGATAGAATTCTTCGCAATATTTAATCCAACCGGGGCTGCAAGAGGTGATCATGGGGAGTGCGCCGCCGTTCTTGAGTCTGCCCAAAAGCTCGGTGCCCTCTTCCATAATGGTAAGGTCAGCCGCGAAGTCGGTATCGAATACCTTATCGAAGCCAAGGCGACGAAGTGCGGTAACGAGCTTACCGGTAACAGAGGTACCGATTTCCATACCGAATTCTTCACCGAGAGTTGCTCTTACTGCAGGAGCAGGTTGAACAACAACGTGCTTGGTAGGATCGTTAAGAGCCGCATAAACGTCTGCGGTGCTGTCCTTTTCGTGCAATGCGCCAACGGGACAAGCGAGGATACACTGACCGCAGTTGATGCAGGGGCTGTCCGCAAGGCTCATACCGAAGATGCAACCAACGGTGGTGTTGAAGCCACGCTTTGCAACGCCGATAGCGCCGATCTTCTGAACGCTGTTACAAGCCGCTACACAGCGACGGCAGGAAATACATTTGGTGTTATCGCGAACGATAGAGGGCGAGATTTCATCGATAGTAGCTTCGGACTTGTTGCCGTCGAAGGGATACTGATCAACGCCGTATTCCTTACAAAGCTGTTGAAGCTCGCAGTTACCGCTTCTTACGCAAGAGGTACATTCGCGATTGTGGTTGGAAAGGATGAGCTCGAGGTTGAGCTTTCTTGCTTTGCGGAGCTTTTCGTTATTGGTCCAAACCTCCATACCCTCACCAACGGGGGATACGCAGGATGCCTGAAGTGCACGAGCGCCCTTGATCTCTACAAGACAAAGACGGCAAGCGCCGATTTCGTTGATATCCTTAAGATAGCAGAGAGTCGGGATATTGATATTAGCTTCGCGAGCTGCTTCGAGAATTGTATAGTTGGCAGGCACTTCAACGTGAATGCCGTCTATGGTAAGATTTACTTTGTTCATTTATCCGTCCTCCTTATTTCTTGGAAATTGCGCCGAACTTACAGCTTTCAACGCAGGTGCCGCACTTGATACACTTATCCTGATCGATAACGAACGGGCTCTTTACGACGCCTTCGATAGCGTTAACGGGACATTTTCTTGCACAGAGCGAGCAACCGCGGCAAAGGTCACGATCGATAATATATCTTGCGAGAGCTTTACACTGACCTGCAGGGCAACGCTTTTCACGGATGTGTGCTTCATATTCATCGCGGAAGTAGCGAATGGTGGAAAGTACGGGGTTGGGTGCAGTCTGACCAAGGCCGCAAAGTGCGGTTGCCTTGATGTTGTTTGCAAGCTCTTCAAGCTTTTCGATATCGCCTTCTTCGCCCTTGCCTTCGGTGATACGGGTAAGAATATCAAGCATTCTTCTGGTACCGATACGGCAGGGAGTACATTTACCGCAGGATTCATCAACGGTGAATTCAAGGAAGAACTTCGCAATGTCGACCATACAGTTATCCTCGTCCATTACGATAAGACCGCCCGAGCCCATCATCGAGCCGATAGACATAAGCGATTCGTAATCAACGGGAGTGTCGATAAGCGATGCGGGGATACATCCGCCGGAGGGACCGCCGGTTTGCGCCGCCTTGAACTCCTTGCCGTTGGGGATGCCCCCGCCGATATCCTCGATAATGGTGCGGAGAGGAGTACCCATCGGAATTTCAACAAGACCGGTGTGGCAGATCTTACCGCCGAGTGCAAATACCTTTGTACCGGTGGATTTTTCGGTACCGAAGGACTTAAACCATTCAGCGCCGTTATTGATAATCTGTGCAACGTTTGCGAGAGTTTCAACGTTGTTGATGATAGTAGGTTGTCCGAACAAGCCCTTTACTGCAGGGAACGGAGGACGGGGTCTGGGTTCGCCGCGGTGACCTTCGATAGAGGTGAGAAGTGCGGTTTCTTCGCCGCAAACGAATGCGCCCGAGCCAAGACGGATGTTTACGTCAAAGTTGAAGCCGGTGCCGAAAATGTTCTTACCGAGAACGCCGTATTCACGTGCCTGCTCGATAGCGATAGCAAGACGCTTAACCGCGATAGGATATTCCGCACGAACGTAAACAAAGCCTTCGTCTGCGCCGATAGCATAGCCTGCGATAGCCATTGCTTCGATAACTGCGTGGGGGTCGCCCTCAAGAACCGAACGGTCCATAAATGCACCGGGGTCGCCCTCGTCGGCGTTACAAACAACGTATTTTTTATCCGAAACGCTGTTCTTTGCGAACTGCCATTTTCTTGCAGTCGGGAAGCCTGCGCCGCCTCTGCCGCGAAGACCGGAATCGAGCATCAATTCGATAACCGAATCGGGAGTCATTTCGGTAAGAACCTTACCGAGTGCGAGATAACCGTCGGTTGCTATGTATTCATCGATATTTTCGGGATCGATAAAGCCGCAGTTACGCAATGCAACACGTTTTTGATCCTTGTAGAAGCCGGTTTCGTTAAGCGAAACGGGACCTTCAGCCTTTTTGCCGCCGCCGATATCGTCGTAAACCAATCTTTGAACGAGCTCACCGTTTACAAGGTGGGATTTAACGATTTCACCAACGTCGTTGGGAGTAACCTGAGAATAGAAGGTTCCTTCGGGATAAACGATAACGACGGGACCGAGTGCGCAAAGACCGAAGCAGCCGGTCTGGATTATTTTAACTTCATCTGCGATGCCGTTAGCCGCTAATTCGCTTTCAAACACCTCGCGGATGGTAACCGAGCCGGAGGAGGTACATCCGGTACCGCCGCAAACAAGAACGTGTGCACGGATCTTACTGTCTGAACCGGTTTTTTCTTGCGTACGAATCGCAATGCTTTTCTTCATTTCATCACGAATTTCGGCAAGCTGAGCCAATGATTTCATATATTCATTTCCTTTCAACCAATTAAAAAATTAATATTTAGCAAGAATATCCTTGACGTCAGCGGGCTCAAGTCTGCCGTAAACGTCGTTGTTAATCATCATTACGGGAGCAAGACCGCAGCAACCGAGGCAACGGGTGTCCTGAATCGAGAATTTACCGTCGGGAGTGGTTTCGCCCGAGCCGATACCGAGCTGATTTTTAACCTCGTCAAGAACGAGCTGTGCGCCCTTAACGTAGCAAGCGGTACCTGTGCATACCGAGATAACGTATTCACCCTTGGGAGTAAGCGAGAAGAGTGCATAGAAGGTAGCAACGCCGTAGATTTCGGAAACGGGTACGTCGAGTCTTTCGGAGATAAGCTCCATTGTTTCGAGCGAGAGGTAACCGAAAAGTTCCTGTGCCTTCTGCATTACGGGGATAAGTGCGCCGTCCATATCCTTATTTTCGGAAATGTAGGCTTCGAGTTCGGCATATTTAGCCGCGATTTGTTCCTTGGTGAGAGCCATTAAGGAATCCTCCTGAATGTTTATTTTTTATTTTTTAACGGTTTTAAGGATATGCAAAAGATTGCGCGTTAATTTGTTATCGTTGCTTTGCATATCGATATACAGTATATCATATAACACGCTCTTTTTCAATGGTTTTTACAAAAATTCTATGGTAAATCTTGTTTTTTTATATTTTATTGTGTATAATTTTCTTATGCACTCAAAAAGGAGTTAATGATATGAACAAAAACGAAGCGTGGAAACGCAAAATAGCTTACCAGATATATCCCAGAAGCTTCCGTGATGCAAACGGCGACGGCATCGGCGATTTAAAGGGCATTACCGAAAAGCTCGATTATTTAAAGGAGTTAGGCATCGACTACGTTTGGATATGCCCCGTTTATGCATCCCCCATGGATGACGGCGGATATGACATTTCCGATTATTATTCCATCAACCCGATGTTCGGCACGATGGAGGATATGGACGAGCTTTTAAGCGAAGCGAAAAAGCGCAACATTAAAATAATCATGGACCTTGTGCTCAACCATTGCTCGGACGAGCACATTTGGTTCCAAAAGGCACTTGCCGACCCGAATTGCGAGGAGGCGGAATATTTTTACTTCCGCAATTCCGATAACGGCGCGCCCAACAACTGGCGCTCGATGTTCGGCGGCTCGGCTTGGGAGCACGTCGGCAACGGCAGATATTATATGCACCTTTTCTCGAAAAAACAGCCCGACCTTAATTGGGAGAACCCCAAGCTTCGCGAAAGGCTTTATGAAATGATACGCTGGTGGCTCGACAAGGGCTTGGGCGGCTTCCGTATCGATGCGATAACGCACATTAAAAAGGAGCCTACCCTTTCCTCGCTTCCGCCCGACGGTGACGACGGAATGGTTGCCTGCTTCGGTCCGACGAGAAATTACCCCGGTATCGGCGATTTTCTTACCGAGCTTCGCGAGCAGACCTTTGACCGTTATGACTGCATCACCGTTGCCGAGGCGGCGCGCGTTCCCTATGAACAGCTTGGCGAATACATAGGCGAAAACGGCTATTTCTCGACCCTTTTCGATTTTTCCTATTCCGAGCTTTATTCCTACGGCCACGCTTGGCACACCTGCAAAAAGGCTTGGGAATGGCCGATAACCTGGCTTCGCGATAAGATGTTCGCAAGTCAGATCGAAACCGAAAAGATTGGATTCGGCGCGGTTTATTTTGAAAATCACGACTATCCGCGTGCGAGCGAAAAATTCATTCCCCAGGAATATCAAAACGATATTTCGCAAAAGATGCTCGGTACTCTCTTCTTCTTCCTTCGCGGTATTCCCTTTATTTATCAGGGCGAGGAATTGGGTATGACCAACACGGTTTTTGAAAGCATCGACGACGTCGACGATATTTCGACCAAGAACCACTACCGCTTGGCGCTTGCCGACGGACTTACTCCCGAAGAGGCAATCAAAGCCGTCAACCGCTACAGCCGTGACAACGGACGTATTCCCTTCCCTTGGACGTCGGGCGCAAACGGCGGTTTTTCCGACGTTACTCCTTGGATGAAGCCCCACCCCGAATATGCGCGTTTCTCTGCCGAGGACGAAGCAAGGGACGAAAACAGCGTTCTTTCCTATTACAAGCAAATGGTTGCGCTTCGCAAGAGCGACGAATACGTCGAAGCCCTCTCGGTCGGCAGTATCGAGCCGATAATGCTCGATTGCGACGACGTTATTGCTTATATCCGTAAGGACAGCGGAAAGAAGGTTGCAATCGTTTGCTCCTTCTCGCCTGTCGATATCGAGGTTAAGACCGAAATTATCGGCAAAAAGCTTTTGCTCTCGAACTATGCCGAAGCAAAGCTTCCCGAAAACGGCGTTCTAACGCTTGCACCCTTCGAGGCAATCGTATTTGAAATATAAAAAGCAAAACGGCTTCCGAAAAGAAGCCGTTTTTTGTTATGCTTTTTTGTTATTTAACGGTTATTTCAACAACGCATTCCTCGGATTCGCCGACCAAATTGTTATAGGTATAGGTAAAGCTGTCGATACCGGTGAAATCCTTATCGGGATAATAAGCAATGCTACCGTCTGCGGAGATAGAAACGCATCCGTTTTCGGGCATCGAAGCGACCGAGAACTGTGTGAAGATGGTATCACCCTCGAGCTTGGTATATAAGATTTCGTTCTTCTTCGCCTCAAGCTTGATAACGTCCCTTGCCTTCGGGTTATAATCAAGATCGCCGTTTACGTAGTGATAGGTAGCATCGTACTGCAGACGGCAAAGGGAATCCTTCTTGATGCCCATAGTATAGAAGTTTCCGCCGTCGTCGTAGAAGATATTTACCGTTTCGTGATAGCCGTATTTATAGCCGTTGTAAAGATATTCAAGATATCTTTGCGCGTATCTTATGTCGTAAGTCGCCTGATAGGTATGCTCCATTTCGACAGCCATACCGCGAAGCTTTGTCAATATTGCGGCGGAATCGATCTGCCATCTCGGAGTTCTGAGGTTAAAGACCATATTCGCCTGCATATTCACAAGGTCGAAGCCCATATCCTCGCCGATATAATAGCGCGGTGCGTTGTAATATGGTATCCAGATGAAATAGGAGCCCATATCGTGAACGATATCAGCGGTTTGGGCAATAATCGATTCGCCCTGAGCGCTGTCGACGACCTCCTCGTGCATCCAGTAAAAGCCGCCGAATTCAAGGTTTTCGTAATTGCCCTTTTCGAATTCGGATAAGCATTTACCCACGTACCAGCGAACGACCTTTTCCCTATCCTCGGCATAGAAGCAGTTTTCGCTCACTCCGTCGCCGTCAACGTCGCCGAAATCCTTTTGCGTTTCAAGCACGGTAAGAATGGTTGCATAGACCTGAACCTTATAATCGGGAATATCAAGTGCTTCCTTTACCTCGCCGACTATCTCATCAAGACGGTCAAAGCCCGAAACACCGTGGAAGGTGGTTTCAAACAGCCAATCCCAGTCGGATTTTATCGTTTCGAGGTGGGGCGCGATGCCCGAGGGCAGAGGGCTTTTGGGAAGATACAAAAATCCGTCGAGGAAGGTGTCCTTAATATTGCCCTGCTCATCGAGATAAGCAACCATCGGCAAAAGGAAATCCTTATCTCTGCTCGTTTCGTGCTGCTCGCTCAGATAAATAAGGTTTATATCGTTTGCCTTGATGGGGTTGTCATCAACGCTTGTGTATTTTGCGTTTTTGTAATTGGTATAGAACTTAACGCTGTTTATTCCGCTGTCCGAAAGACGCGCCGTGCTGCCGCTTACAGCCTTTTTGCCGTAAACCGAAAGCTCGTCGATAAGCATCCAGCCGTTGCATTCGATTCTGAAACGGACAAACCTTGCGGCATACGCCTTGTCAAGCTTGAATTCATATTCCTCGAATGCGCCGTAATGCGATGCCGTGCCGCTTACGTCACGGTCGCCGACCTTATACCAATCGCTTCCGTTTTCGGAAAGATAAATATCGACGTTGTCGGGAGGCAGGATTCCCCATTCGGCACGCTCCATAAAGTCAAATACGATCGTATCGACCGACGAGAGCTTGCCGATATCGTAAAAAATATTCACCTCGCCGTGATTGTTCGGGGCGAAGAACCATTCGCCGTTATCGATTGCCTCCAACGAGGATGCTCGTTTTCCGTCGGTAAGGCAAGCGGTATCGACCGACGCAAGCACGCGGTGATCTGTGATTTTGTTTGCCGACGCAAAGAACGAGGTCGACACGTGATGCTTAAGTCCCATAATAAGGTTTTGGCGCTTGTTGTAATCGGGTTCTGTTTTATCCCAAAGAAGCTCCTCGGTAACGACGGGAAGGTCGAGTGCTTTATATATCTCGCCCAGATCATCCTCGCCGCAGCCTGCCAGAACCTCGATTTCCTCTACCCAGAACGGGCCGCTTCCGCCGAATTCAAAGCGAACGTAGCGCAGCTTTAAAAATTCGTCAAGATAGAGCGGATAGGCAAAATTAGTTCCGCTTACGGGAGCATAAACTCTGCCGATGAAATAAAAATCGATTCCGTTTTCCGAGCCGTAATAATCGACGTAATCGGCAAAGCCAACATCCGAAGCCGCACCGAACGAATTAACACGGAAGCCGAAAATATTTTCGTAAACACGTGCAAGGTCGACAGTCACCGACGGGTTTTTGTTTCCCTTGCCCGAGATACCTACCCAAACGTTATCCCTTTGTGACATTCCGGTGGGCACACCGTTGGTCAAAAAGGTTCTTAAATCGTCTTGCAGGTAGTCGCCCTGAACGGGTGCGCGCTTATCGATCTCGCAGTCGGTATAATTATATTTTTTATTTTCCGCTACGTTAAATGCGTTTATATATTCTGCCTTTTTATTCGTCGAAAGATTTTTCCAATCGTCCCTTTTAAGCTCGGCATTCTGATAAGCAAGAAGCAGAGAATCCGAACTTCTGTCGGGCACGTCGGCAAAAATTTCGATTTCGTCAATAAAGAAGAATGTTGCGCCCACACCGCGCGAGATGCGAACCATTATATAACGGTAATCAACCGGCGATTCAAGATCGAGCGTTGCGGTAACTACGTTTTTATTACCCTCGGCAACGAATTTTGCGTTTCCGAGAGACGTCCATTTTTTATTGTCGTTCGAGCCGCTGAATTTAACGCTTGCGGCAAGACCGATACCTGCCTCGTACATTTCAAGCGAGCGTGCCGATAGTGATACGATATTTTTACCGTCTTCACCGAGGTCGATGACAAAATGACCGTTCGCACTATATCCGACCAGGCGGGGATCGACAAATCCGGTGTTTGTGTCGGGCACCTTGTATCCGTCGGTAAGCTGTGCCCCGTCAAGGTCGGCATAATTGGCATTAGCCGCGATATAGGTCTTATACGGCTTTCCGATGCTTATGCAGGTTTTGTTTTCGGGAACGTAAGCCGTCGATTCCTCGCTTATGTCGGAGCTTGAGCTTGCGGCATCGTTGCTTTCATCAATCGCCTCCGAGCAGGCAGAAAGCAAAAGCAGCGTCGCAAGTAAAACGGCAAGCATTCTTTTGATACGGTTCATAATCATTCCCCTTTTTAATTTCGTATATTAATATGATACATCAACAACACCATTATGTCAAGAAAAATAAACATCCGCCCGCATAGCAGGCGGTTTTTCATCTTCGGGCATAGCCCTAAATACTACAGGCTACGCACAAGTGCGTTTTAAATTGGCCTGCCAGCCATGCATTTGTTACTTGCTACCCGTAAACGGGCTCATCACAAATTTTACATCAAATTTTTACTTGTTTCTACGCTATGTTGAAACAGTGTTGCAAAACTACACGATAATGCCTCCCTTGTGCATTTAACCCCAAAAATATAAACATTTTCGGGGACCCCGTTCGGGAGGTGGATTTTGCGAAGCAAAAGACGGAGGGATTGTAGGATATGCAATATCCGTAGCCGTTATCTTTTTTTGTTAAAGACCAATCCCTCAGTCTCGCATTCGCTCGACAGCTCCCTTTACACAAGGGAGCCTACCGTTGCGGCGGATTTGCTCACCTCTTAAGCTCTTTTGAACCCCGCCACTATGGCGGGGTTTTCTTTTACAAAAAGAAGAGCCGAACTGCCGTCGGCTCTTAAAGTTATTTGCTTTCTTCGCTTGTGATGAATACGATATTGCATCTCTCCCAGAAATCACCCGTAAATCCGTTTGCGCTTTCGTTGATATAAACCGTGAATTCGGTTCTGTTCGGGAAATCGCGGTATTGTATCGAGCCGTCGTAGGATTCGTAGCTGTAAATCTTCACCTCGGGCGCATCCCCCAAAAACGTGATTTTTTGAAGGTGGTAGCAGCAGTTAAACGTCCAGCCCCAAATCGTTTCAAGGCTTGCGGGAATGACAAGCTCCACTATACCGCTCGATTCAAACGCCTCCTCGCCGATATAGGTGAGCCCTTCGGGGAGATTAAGCGACTTTAACCGAAACGCCGATTCAAAAGCGTAATCGCCGAAGCTTGTTACTCCGCTCGGAAGCGTTAATTCGGTTATCTCACTGCCTCTGAACGCGCTTTCGCCGATTTTTGTAACACCGCTTGGAATATTCACGCTCGTAAGCTTTCTTGTTGCGAAGAACATTCCGTCGGGAATTTCGGTCATATCGTCAGGAAGCGTAACCTCGGAAAGCTCATAGCAGTTTGAAAACAAGCCTGTTCCCCACTCCTTGATACCTTCGGGGAGAGAGACCCTTTGCAGACCACGGTTCATCGAAAATGCCTCGTTACCGATTTTTTGGACGCCTTGCGGAACGGTTATTTCCTTTAAAAGGTTGCAATCCGATATGCCGTAATCGCCGATTTCCTTTAAATTCTTCGGCAATTTGATGCTTTCAAGCGATTCGCAGCCAAAAAACGCGCGGTCGCCGATAATTTCTATCGTGTCGGGAAGAATAACGCTTTTTATGCTTTTATCCGAACTGAAAATACGTATTTCGATTGCTGTTACCGACTTTCCGTTTATGCTTTCGGGGAAAATTACGTTTTCTTCACTGCCCAAATATTTAGTAACGGTGATTCCCTTTTCGGTTTCGTAATATTCAAAGCCGTTATACACCTTCGGCATTTCGCTCGAATCGGTATATCTCACGGGAAATCCGTTCCAACGGGGGAAGGTAAAGCCCTTTGACGATTTACTTATATGCAGCTCGTAAAAATCGCTCGGCTCGTTAATGTGAAGCTCCCAATTGGTAAATCCGCTCGGTGCGTCGCCAAGGAATATGACCCTTTCAAAGCCCTCGATGTCGCTGAAGCTCAATTCCGTCATTTCTCTAACGCTTTGAGGTATTACGACCTCCTTTAATTTCGTGCCCGAAAAGGCGCGGTCGTCTATTGTTAAGAGTCCCTCGGGAAGTGTTATCTCTTCGATAGGGCAATTAACAAACGCGCAGTATTCGATATCCTTAATCGTGCTCGGAAGCGTAACCTTTTCAACGCCCGAGTTGGCAAATTCGCTGTATCCGACACCCGTTACGCCTTCGGGAATAACGATATTTTTAATATTACAGCCGGCAAGCGTACCGTAACCGTTGTTAAAGCATTCCTTGGGAAGATAGGTTTCGGTCAGGGAAACGCAATCTTTAAAAATCGAGCTGCCGAGCTTTGTCATTCCGTCGGGCAGATTGATATATTTAAGCTTCGAAAAGCCGTAAAACGCGTTCGATTCGATCTCCTTTAAGCTTTTGGGAAGCACTATCCTTTCAAGCGTTGTCGTCACTTTCATCTGGGTTATCACAGGTGAGTTGCTTAGCTTGGTGACACCCTCTTTTATATAAAGCTCTTTTATTTTTTCGTTCGCGCAGAAGTTCGAAATACGAACCTCCTTCACCGCTTTCCCGTCGATGCTTTCGGGAATTACAACAACTTCATCGCCGCCGTAATAATATTCAACGCTCAAGCCGCTTCCGTCCTCAAGCTCGATGCACTTAAAGTCCTCGGCAGGAGTTTCGGGCGGATATACGATCTCTTCAAGCGAAGCATCGCTCAACTCAACGCTTTCGTCGATTGTATTGTCCTCACACGCGCAAAGCGCAAAAAGCATTGACAAAAGCAAAATAATACTTATTGTTTTCTTCATGGCTATCTCCTATTTTTCGCGAAGCTCCTTGGGAACACGATAGCACTCCGCAAAGCAATTTTGTCCTATCTCGGTGCTTTCGCTTATCGTAACATGCTCCAATTTATAGCAATTGTAAAATGCACACGCACCGAGCTTTTTAAGGTCCTTATCGACCACCAATTCGGTAAGTCCGCAATTTTTAAAGGCGAAGCTTCCCCAATCGGTAATATTTTTCGGTATTTCGATATATTCAAGCGAGTGACATTCGGCAAAAGCCTCCTGTCCGAGCGAGGTAAGCGAATCGGGAAGCTTAAAATCCTTTAACGAAGCACAGCCTTTAAACGCCTTTGAATCGATTTCCGTAACGGAATTCGGAAAAGCAATTTCTGTAAGGCTTGTGCAGTAATAAAACGCCTCGATGCCAATGCTGCTTACTCCCGACGGCAGTCGCACGCTTTTTAAATTACTGCAAAGCTTGAAGCTTGACGATTTTATTGCATAAACCGTATCGGGCAGATAGACCGATTCGATATTTTCGTTATAGCTGAATGCCGCGCCGAGTATTTCGGTAACAGGCTTTCCGTCGATGACCGAGGGAACGACAACGTTTTTGGCACTGCCGACATATTCGGTTATCGTCTTTCCGCCGTAATAGTTGTTGCGGTATTTAAAATCGCTTATCGGCGAAGCTTTGGGCAGCTCCTCTTCGTAAAGATGAACCGAAACGACTTGAGAAAGCATGGGTATTTTTCCGTCGACGGTGGTTCCGCCGTAAATTATTCTTACACGTCTGCCGACGGTAATTTTGCTCAAATCACCCTCGACTTGCGTAATCGGCACCTTAAAAAGCCCGTCGCCGTTTTCATTGCTCGGAACAAATCCGATACGGCAAACGGTAAGCTCGCCGTCTGCAATATCGATGACAATCGCATCGCAAACACCCTCCTCGTTCGCATCGTAAGGGTAGGACGCTTCCTCGGCAGGAGTCGGGTTTGTAAGAAAGAATATCGGCACCGCCGCACAAACGATAACCGAAAGTGCGATAGCCCAGAACGCAGGCTTTTTGTAGTTAAGCACGCCCTTTATACGTCCCTTAACGGCGTTTTCTCCGAATGCCGTCGGACAGGCGGTGATAAATCTGCGGTCACCCGAGCAATTAAGAAGCGCCTTGCTGTATTGAAGCTTTATCGCTTCGCCCTTTGCTTTAATGACCTTTTCGTCGGTCGCAATTTCGATATCGCGTGCAAAGGAGATATTTGCAATCCAGAGTATCGGATTGAACCAATACACCGAAAGGAGCAAAAACGCCAACGGCTTCCAAATGAAGTCCTTCCGCGCAATATGTGCTCTTTCGTGCGCTATTACGCATTCGATATCCGCACTGTCGATAGAATAGGGTATGTAAATACGCGGCCGAAAAATCCCGAATATAAAGGGCGACGGGATATTATCGCATAAATAAACCCTTTTTTCGTTTTCAAGCGGTATCGACTCGCGCAGTCTTGCGGAAAGCTTCCAATGGCTGACAACAAAATAGCAAAGCATCAACGAAAATCCGACAAGCCAGACATATCCTGCAATATCGAAAATCCGTTGGAGCTCACTTACGCTTTCGGTATCGGCGTGCGAAAAATTACCGATAAGAATACTGTCGATTGCCGAATCGACAAACGAAATGTTTGAATTTATCTGGGGTATCGACGACGAGGTTATGCTTTCGGGCACCGTTTCGCCCGACGGGATAAGAGAAAACGCGCTTTCAAGGCTTATCGGCAAAACAAGCCTTATTGCAACGAACGACCAAAGAATTACAGAAACGAATCTCGGAAGTCTTTTGAATATAAGCTTCAACATAAGCAACGCAATCGCCACTACCGAGGCGGTAATGCTCATATTGAGAAGCTTTATGAAAACAGCGCTCATAAAGAGCCCTCCGAATATTCATCAAGCATCGCTTTTATCTGCTCGATCTCGTCACGGCTAAACTCTCGCTTTTTCGAAAATGAGGCTATAAACACAGGCAACGAGCCCCTGAAATTATCCTCAACGAACCTTTCGCTCTGAAGCGAATAATATTCATCCCTGCCGATGACCGAGCTTACTGTTCCCTGCTCGTTTTTGAAAATCCCCTTCTCGCAAAGGCGCTTTAACACCGTGTAGGTCGTGCTTTTTTTCCAATTGAACTCGGTCGTGCAAATTTTTACAAGCTCGGTCGAGCTGATCGGCTCGTTCTTCCATATTATCTCTGCGAAGCGAGTTTCGACTCCGCCCATTTGATAATCAAACATAAATGATCCTCCATTCTACAAGTTGTAGACCAAATTCATTCTACAACGTGTAGACCGATTTGTCAAGCGTTTTTTCAAAATAAAAAAGGACAGCGAATTTTTTATCCTTCGCTGTCCGTTCGGAACATAAATAAAGCGGCAAGCTTGCTTATTGCCTGATATATTTTTCAAAAGTGCCCTGCGCACGGGCATCGCATTCGGCGGTGATAAGAGTGCCTTCATCAACGTAATCGCAGGTCAAAACGGTAGCAAGGCGGTAAATATCGGTCACAACGCTTCCCTCGGAATAGGGAACGAGCAACGTCAGCTTCTTTTTGCCCGAGGAAACGAGCTCGTCAAGACGTTTTAAAAGCTCGTCGGTGCCGACACCGCTTTTTGCCGAAATTTCAATTGAATCCTTGGGATAGGGTGTATCACGCAGTGCGATATCGCACTTATTGAACACCTCGATAATCGGCTTATCGCCTGCACCGAGCTCCGATATAAGCTGTTTTGTAACGTCGCGTTTTCTTTCGCGCTCGGTCAGCTCCTCGCTCGCATCGGTGATAAGGATGATATAATCGGCATATTTAAGCTCTTCAAGAGTCGATTTGAACGCTTTTACAAGGTGTGTCGGCAAGCGGTCGATAAAGCCGACCGTGTCGGTAAGCAGCATCTCGGCACCGCTCGGCAAAGCAAGACGGCGTGTTGTCGGGTCAAGCGTTGCAAAAAGCTTGTCCTCGGCAAGAATGCCTGCATCGGTCAAGGTGTTAAGAAGTGTTGATTTACCTGCGTTGGTATATCCGATAATTGCGGCGGATTTAATGCCCGAACGCAAGCGTGTTGCACGCTTAACGCTTCGTGTGCGCTCGATTTCGGCGATTTCCTCGGAAAGTGCGGCAATACGGCGCTTAATGTGACGTCTGTCGCTTTCGAGCTTCGATTCACCGGGACCTCTTGTACCGATACCGCCGCCAAGACGTGAAAGCTCCTTGCCTCTGCCCGTCAGACGGGGTGCGGTATAGCGAAGGCAGGCGATTTCGACCTGAAGCTTACCCTCTCCCGTAACGGCGTGAAGCGCAAAGATATCCAAAATAAGCATTGTGCGGTCGATAACTCTTGCACCCTCGATTTCACGTTCAAGATTTGCGATTTGCGAGGGAGTAAGCTCGTTATCGAAAATGACGAGCGAAATATCGCCGTCGTTACGGATAAATTCGGCAATTTCCTGCACCTTGCCGCTTCCGATATACGTCGCTTTATCGGGGCTTACACGGTTTTGAACAACGCGCGCCGCTTCGCTTCCGCCTGCCGTTTCAAGCAAGCGTGCAAGCTCGTCAAGCGAGCGCATGCATTCGTCCGCGCTGTCGGTCGTCGAAACCGAAACGAGCAATGCTCTTCCGCCCTTGTTTTTAAGCTCATCTGTAATATTAAGATTTTCAGCCATAAAAACACCTTCTTCAACAAAAAACAAACGGCACCCAAAAAGAGTGCCGTTGTGTTTCGAAATAAGCTACAATTAGTCGAGGTTGAACTTCTTCTTGAACTTATCAACGCGTCCGCCTGCATCTACAAACTTTTGCTTACCGGTGAAGAACGGATGGCATTTAGAACAAATATCAACCTTAACGTTATCCTTTACGGACTTGGTAACATATTCTGCGCCACAAGCACACTTGATAGTAGTGGTCTTGTAATCGGGATGTACGCCCTGTTTCATGTTAAAATTCCTCTCTTTCGTATGATAAGGAGCAAAGCTCCAATAATTCGCACACTAAAGTATATCACGATTTTTTGAAAAATGCAATACCTTTTTTAGAATTTTTAAACTTTTTTTCAAGTTGCCAAAATAAGCGGTATTTTCACTTGAAATTTGAACCGTCGCACATTATAATATATCTTGTAAAGATTTGCAATAGTTTTTTTAAAAAAGGATGGTAGCGAAAATGAAGATAACCTATCTCGGTACTGCGGCGGCAGAGGGCTGGCCCGCAATGTTTTGCAATTGCGAATATTGCCTCCGCGCAAAGGCGCTCGGCGGCAAAAACATCCGCACACGCTCGCAAACGCTTATAAACGAGGATTTTCTTATCGACTTCCCTGCCGATACTTATAACCACATGCTCCGCACGGGCATCGACCTTTCAAGGGTAAAATACTGCTTTGTAACGCATTCGCATATCGACCATTTCGAGCCGACCGACCTTTGTATGCGCTTTGAAAGCTGCTATGCTCACAATATGGTCGAGCCGATACTTAACATTTACGGCAACAAAGCGGTAATTAACCGCTTCGAGCATTTCGTCGGTAAGCTCGGCGAGGAGGAAGCTCCTCCTGCCGTTACCGTTACCGAAATTAAGGCTTACGAGTCGATTACAGTCGGTAAATATACCGTTACTCCCCTGCCCGCATTCCACGCACCGAAGGAAACGCCCTTTGTTTACCTTATAAACGACGGCGAAAAGACGCTTCTTTATCTGCACGATACCGGACTTCCCTTTGACGAGGTTTACGACTACCTTGAAAAGAATAAAATCCACGCAGATATGGTCAGCTACGATTGCACCTTTGTTGCGCTCCCCTCGGGCGGCGGTCATATGGGACTTGACAGCGTGCCGATTGTAAAGGACCGTCTTGCCAAAATCGGCGTTACCGATGAAAATACCGTGCATGCGGTAAACCACTTCTCGCACAACGGTATGCTTCTGCACGATGAGCTTTGCGAAAGAGCAAGCGAGCTTGGATTTATTACGTCTTACGACGGAATGGTAGTTGAAATATGACGAAATATATTGTAAAAATTCTTTCTGCGGTAACCGTTTTCGCTTTATTATTGCCTATTTTGCTTTTGGGTAATACCGTTGCTTTTGCCGCAGAAGGCGAAAACTGGATTTTTATCGACGGCGAAAATATCACACGCGGAATAAATATGGCGGTCGCATATTACGGCGTTCCCTCGACCGAGCAAACGCTTTGGGGTCACGACGTCGTGATCGACGCCGACGGATACGTTATCAATATCATCGAGGGCGGACTTGCCGAGGGCGATAACCTCTTGGTACCCGAGGGCGGAATGGTTATTTCGGCTACGGGCGTTAAGGTGCAATGGTTTAAGAATAAAATTGCGGCAGGCTCCCGACTGTTTTACGACCGTTACAACCAAAAGCTTTTTATCTACGAGGCAAACGGCAGATTCAACCCCTATTTCACAAAAGAGATAAAGGTTGAGGGCGACGGAAATTACGTTATCTCCAACCCCTTGGTCAATGGTGCGGTAACCTATACGCTTGACGTTGCAATCGATGCAAACGGCACGGTAACCTATCGTGGAAGCAATGCGATAGCGCCCGAGGGCGGTTTTATTATTTCCGCCGTAACCGAAAACGATGCGGCATTGCTTATGTCCTATGCGCCCGTCGGAGCAAATTGCGCCGTTGTTGACGGCGTTGCGACCTTTACCTACAACCAAACGATGCTCAAGCGCACGGTGGAAACTCTGCTTCTCAACGCACAAACGGCAATCTACAACGCAAAAATGGCTTATGAAGACATCGATTTTGATGCGCTTGACAATGCGGCCGCCGAGCTGGGCGAAAAAATTGCGACCGCAAACAGCTATGCCGACATAATCGAAATAGCAGAAAGAATATCGACCGAAATAACCGATAAATGCTATTCGCTTATGCCGAGCGAATTGCGAGGTGTTTTCCACACCCCGCGCGAGCAGGACATTAACGGAGTGCGCAATACCGTCCAAGACATAAAGTCAAACGGCATAAACACAATCTTTCTTCGCACCACAAACGGATACCGCACGATAATTCCGCTTCCCGAAAGCGACAGGTTCGAGCAGGACCCTCACTTTGCCGGCTTTGATATTTTAAAGGCGTATATCGACGTCTGCAAGGAAGAAAATATTGCGCTCGTGCTTACTATCGACGTTTATTATAACGAATATGCTTCTATTGCCGCTCCCGGATGGATGAGCGAAACCAACAGCGGTGACGAGGGAATTTCCATCAAGTATTATTCGCCGTCGTCGGAAGAATTCCGTGAATATTTCACAAAATACGTTAGATATATCGTTTCAAAGTACGAAATCAATAACATAATGCTCGATCACCTTCGTTATCCCAAATTCCGCGAGGAATGCGATTTCGGCTACGATTTCAAAACGCTCGACGATTTTGCGGCGAAATATAACGTTCCCAAGGAAGAGGCATACGAAATTTCGAACCTTTTGTTTGATTCTCCCCATTGGGAAAGCTGGGTTGAATACCGTGTATCGCTCGTCACCGAAATGGCAAAAAGCGTTTCGGATGCGGTTAAGGAGGAACGCACCGACGTTACTCTTATCGCAGTTGCGGCACGCGATACTGTCGATTACTTCTATATGCAGGATGCTATCGGATGGATTGAAGAGGACATTTTCGACGGTCTTTGCCTTGAGCTTTATGAAAGCGATATCGACGAAAACGATCCCATCGACGACCTTGGATATACCGACGGCTTCGTAACCGAAAAGGGTGCGCTTGTCGGTGCTTATACCGGAAAAGAAAAGTTCCTTTTCACCGCACTTGATATGTCGGTCGGCACCGATCTGCTTATAAAGGCGGTAAACGAATCACGCAATATCGGTGCGGACGGCTGTATTTTCGGCAGTCTGGATCAGTTCACCTCGCTTAAAACGGGCGATACCCTGAACAGCGGTATTTTATCGGGCGAATCGGTTTCGCCGTTGCAGGATACGGTTTATGCAATGAAGATGATACTTGAATTTGCAAAAACCAAGATCAGCGACCGCATTCTTCCCTACGGCGGATGCGACGAAGCAACCGCAACGCAGGCGCTTTTGAAGATAAACGAGGCGATGATGAAATTAAGCGACGGTGCATTAAGCCACGACGAGGCGAAAACGCTTGAAGGCGATATGGCAATGCTGTTTGCCGCTGCATCCGCAAAGCGCTCTGTCGTAAGGGATTTTGAAACGGTCACGAAGCTTGCACTTCTTCACAAAATCAAAAAGGCCGAGCTTCCGCCCGACGTTTCCAACCCGTTTGAGGAGGATATTTCAGACGTCGAAAACGAAAGCTCTGCTCCCGATAACGACGTATCGACCGAAATTTCCGAAAGCGAATCGAACGAGGAAAGCCAAATTTCGGATATCGAGCTTATCGAGGATGACGGAATCGGTTTCGGCGGTATATTAATTTACATTTTCGTCGGCGCAACGCTTGTCGGTGCGATCATTGCCGTCTGTGTCGGAATCAGACGCAAAAGCACACGTCCGAAGAACGCACATATGCCCAAACGTTACAACGGCAACGACAAAGAGTAAGTTTTTTTGAAATTAAGTGTTGACTTGCTTGATTATTTGTTGTATAATTAATCGAATAAAAATTCGGAGGAATATTATTATGAAACATATCAAGACTATCGAAACTCGCAACCTTTGCGAAAGCGCAAAGAACGGCGGATGCGGCGAATGCCAGACCTCCTGCCAATCTGCTTGCAAGACCTCTTGCGGCATCGCTAACCAGAAGTGCGAAAGCAATAAGGAAAGCAAATAAAAACGTTTAACGGAAAGTGCCGCCGCATTGGCGGCACTTTTTCAATAATCGAAGCATTATGGCTTGAATCGTCTTTTTAAGCGCAAATTTTCGTTACTACACCGTCAAAATACTCGTGAATACTTTTAGAGGCATTTTATGATCCACCAATATAAATTAAACGGATACAATATAGTTCTTGATATCTGCTCGGGCGCGGTGCACGCGGTCGACGATATCGCCTACGATATCATTTCGGTCTACGAAGCTCAGAGCAAGGAAGAAATTATTAACGCAATGTGCGAAAAATATCTTTCCTGCGAGGATGTAACAAAAGCGGATATCGAGGAATGCTATGATCAGGTGACCGAGCTTAAGGAAAGCGGCAAGCTTTTCGTGCCCGACACCTTCGCACCTATGGCAGGCGAGCTTAAAAAGAAGACCTCGGGCGTTATCAAGGCGCTTTGCTTACATATTGCGCACACCTGCAACCTCAATTGCTCGTATTGCTTTTCAAGTCAGGGCAAATATCACGGCGAACGCGCATTGATGAGCTTTGAAACAGGCAAGCGTGCGCTTGATTTTCTTGTTGAGAATTCGGGTACGCGCCGTAATTTGGAGGTCGACTTCTTCGGCGGCGAGCCCTTGATGAATTTTGAAGTCGTCAAGCAGTTGGTCGCTTACGCAAGAAGCATCGAAAAGGAAAAGAACAAGAATTTCCGTTTCACCCTTACCACAAACGGTGTACTTATCGACGATGACGTTATCGATTTCGCAAACCGTGAAATGAGCAACGTCGTCCTTTCGCTCGACGGAAGAAAGGAAATTCACGACCGTTTCCGTGTTGACTATGCAGGTAACGGAAGCTTTGACAAGATAGTTCCCAAGTTCCAAAAGCTTGTTGATGCAAGAGGACACAAGGACTATTATATGCGCGGCACCTTTACCCACGCCAACCCCGACTTTTTAAAGGATATCCAAGCTATGCTCGACCTCGGCTTTACCGAATTGAGCATGGAGCCGGTCGTTTGCGCATCGGGTGACGAGGGTGAATTGCTTGAATCTGATATGCCCATTCTTTTCGACCAATACGAAAAGCTTTCCGAGCTTATGATAAAGCGCGAAAAGGAGGGCAAGCCCTTTACCTTCTATCACTATATGATCGACCTTTCGGGCGGCCCCTGCATTTACAAGCGTATTTCGGGTTGCGGCTCGGGTACCGAATATATGGCGGTTACCCCTTGGGGTGACCTTTATCCCTGCCACCAGTTCGTCGGCGACGAAAAATTCAAGCTTGGCGATATCTGGAACGGCGTTTCCAATTTTGAAATTCAAAACGAATTCGAAAGCTGTAACGTTTATGCCCGTGAGGACTGCAAGGACTGTTGGGCAAAGCTTTACTGCTCGGGCGGATGTCCCGCAAACGCATATCACGCAACCGGCTCGGTAAAGGGTATTTACGAATACGGCTGCCGCTTGTTCCGCAAGAGAATGGAATGCGCCATTTCGGTTGCGGTCGCAAGGGCATTGGGCGATATATAATGAACACGCCGATATTTGATTTTATTGAAAAATACAGTCAAAGCAACGCCTCGCGGCTTCATATGCCGGGACATAAGGGAAAATCCTTTTTGGGCTGTGAAAATTTCGATATTACCGAAATTAGCGGTGCCGACAGTCTTTTCGAGGCAAGCGGTATTATTGCCGAAAGCGAAGGGAACGCATCCGAGCTGTTCGGAGCGCATACCTTTTATTCGACCGAGGGCTCATCGCATTGCATCCGTGCGGCAGTATATTTGATGAAGCTTTACGGCTGTAAAAGGATTTTTGCCTCACGCAATGCTCACAAATCGTTCATAAGCGCCTGCGCGCTCAACGGTATCGAGCCGATTTGGCTCTATCCCGACGACAAGGCGTTTCTTTCGGGGCTTATAAGCGCAAAAACGGTTGAGGATGCACTTGCCAAAGAGTCGGAAAAATGCGCTCTTTTTCTTACCTCGCCCGATTATCTCGGAAACGTATGTGATATAGGTGCAATTTCTTCGGTCTGCAAGAAGCACAACACTTATCTTTTCGTCGATAATGCTCACGGTGCATACCGCAAATTTTTGCCCGAATCGGCTCATCCGATAGACTTTGGAGCCGATATGTGCTGTGATTCGGCGCACAAAACCCTCCCCGTGCTTACGGGCGGTGCTTACTTACATATTTCAAAGAACGCACCCGATATATTCAGAAGTCAAGCAAAAAATGCGCTTTCGCTTTTCGGCTCGACAAGTCCGTCTTATCTTATCCTTGCATCACTCGACCTTGCGAATCGTTATATTGCAAACGGCTACAAAAAACGCCTGAACGATTTTACTTCGCTTATTAACGGTGCAAAATGCGAACTGCAAAGCTTCGGCTTTGAGCTTTCGGGCAACGAGGAATTAAAAATCGTTATCAAGCCGAAATCTTTTGGCTATTACGGCTTTGAGCTTGCGAAAGAGCTTGAAAAAGCCAAGCTTTATTGCGAATTTGCCGACAGAGATAATATTGTTTTTATGCTCACTCCCGAAAACGGTGTTGAAGATATAAATGAGCTTGTCAACGTGCTTAAATTGATTGAAAGACGTGAATCGATAGCCGAATCCGCGCCGTCAATACCGGTCGGAGAAAGGGTTATGACCATACGCGATACGGTTTTTGCCGAAAGCGAAATTGTCAAAGCACAAAACAGCATCGGCAGAACTGTTGCGCAGTTCAACATCGCCTGCCCTCCCGCAGTACCGATTGCGGTGAGTGGCGAAAGAATTTGCGAGAACACGGTAAAATGCCTTGAATACTACGGAATCGAAGAAATTTCGGTAGTAAAAGAATAAAACGCTGTTACCCTATGGAGGTTTTTTATATGGATGCAACTAAAATTAAAAATATTGCTATGAGGGCTGTTCCGATAGCGCTTCCGGTCATATTCTTCCTCCTTCCGCTTTGCGAATTGGTTGGATTTTTGACCGAGCTTGATTTTACGCTTTACAGCGAAAAGCTTATTGCAATCTTACAGTCGGTTCTTGCAATCGGCGCAGTCGTTGCCGTGTTTATTTTCAAGCCGAGGTTTGAATCCCCGGAAAAAATCTGCCTTTTACTCGCATTTCCCCTGTCCATTATTAACGCTTTTACGTTTGTAAACGGCGAATGGGGCGGCTCGCTGATATTTGCGGTGATATCCTGCGGCTGTGTTTTTGCAATCTATCTCAAATTCCTGCCCGACAGCGTGCTTAAGGCAATTTCGGCTATCGTTGCGGTGCTTTTGACGATAATCCTTTGCATCGTTTTTGTTTGGAATCTTGTTTCGGGTGTAATCAGCGACCGCAGATTGGACGATAAATACGAATCGCTCAACAACGTTTTCGTTGCCGAGGTTTACGTTGAAGAATCGCTTATAAGCTCAAAAACCGTCGTTGTCATAAGACGTACCGAACCCGAATTCGGTGCAATTTTGGGAAGCTTTTCCGCGCCCGAAATGATTGCATTCGAGGGCGAAAAGCACGCCGCCGAAACAATTATGATAAACTGGCTTGATGACGAAACGATTATCATCAACGGCGAGGCATATAAAATCAACGCAGAATAACCGTAGAAAAAACGTAGAAAATCGTGGGATGAAAGTCCCGCGATTTTTTGTTATTATTTTACCGTGGGGAGGAAATCTATCAGAAAGGAGTGATTTTGTTGCAAAAAAGAATTATGCTCGATGCAGGACACTATGGAAAACATAACCAAAGCCCTGTTCTGCCCGAATATTACGAATCGGTTCAAATGTGGAAGCTTTGCGAATTTTTAGCGGAGGAGCTGACCGTTTTGGGCTTTGAGGTTTTAAAAACACGCAAGAAGCAGGAAAAGGACCTTGCCGTCGTCAAACGCGGAAAGCTTGCGAAGGGTTGCGATCTGTTTTTGTCGCTCCATTCCAATGCCACGGGCAACGGAAATACAAAAACCGACCGTGTTTCGGTCTATGCACCCTATGACAACATCAACGACTCGCACAAGCTCGGCGATATTCTTGCAAGCACGGTTGCCGCTTGTATGGAAATCGCAAGTCATTCGGTGAAGACACGCAAAAGCGAAAAGGGCGATTACGAGTATTACGGTGTTATGCGCGGTGCAAGAAGCGTTGACTGTCCCTTGTATTACATTATCGAGCATTCGTTCCACACCAACGAAAGGTCGTCAAAATGGTTGATGAACGACGAAAATCTGCGCAAGCTTGCCATTGCCGAGGCGACAACTATCGCAATTTATTTCGGCCTTGAGCCATTCATCAAGGGTGATATAAACCAAAACGGCAAATTGGATATTTACGATGCCATATTGCTGAAGCGTGCGATAATGGATACTGTCAAGCTTTCCGACAGACAGCTTCGTCTTGCCGACGTCAACGACGACGGAAAGATAAACACGTACGATTATCTCGCTTTGAAAAAGAAGCTGATGTAAAATTAAAAAAACGGCGGTTATCCGCCGTTTTTCATTTTCGGGCATAGCCCTAAACATTACCGACTGCGCACAAGTGCGTTTTAAATTGGCCTGCCAGCCATGCATTTGTTACTTGCTACCCGTAAACGGGCTCATCGCAAATTTTGCATCAAATTTTTGCTTGTTTCTACGCTATGTTGAAACAGTGTTGCAAAACTACTCGATAATGCCTCCCTTGTGTAAAGGGAGGTGTCACGGCTTGCCGTGACGGAGGGATTGTAGGATATGCAATATCCGTAGCCGTTATCTTTTTTGTTAAAGACCAATCCCTCAGTCTCGCATTCGCTCGACAGCTCCCTTTACACAAGGGAGCCTACCGTTGCGGCGGATTTGCTCACCGCTTAAGCTCTTTTGAACCACGCGACTATCGCGGTTTTTCATTTTACAAAAACAAAAACGGCACGCTCGTGCCGTTTTTCATTAAACAAAGTCTGTTTTTGAGCCAATCTTACTCGCAATAACACGTCCGTTTGTGGTTTCGACCATATCGGCAATGAATTTATCACTTACCGATTGAGTAACTGCAAGAACCATTTTCACCTCGGTGCCGAAATCACTGTCCTCGGTACGCGCCGAAATTGCAGAAACCAAGGGCATAACCTTTTGGTAATCGGAGTAATTGCATTTCACCTCGACGATATCGAAATCGCCAACCTCGGCAATGCCCGCTTCCTTTATTGCGCCGCTTGCCGCGCCCGTATATGCACGAACCAATCCGCCCGTTCCCAAAAGAATGCCGCCGAAATAACGCGTAACAACAACCGCAGTATCGGTAAGTCCTGCCTTGCGGATAGAATCAAGCACGGGCATACCTGCCGTGCCGTGCGGCTCGCCGTCATCCGAAAAGCGTTCCTTAAAGCCCTCGCGCAGAACGTATGCATAGACGTTATGCGTTGCATCGGAATGCTTTTTCTTAATCGAGTTTACAAAAGCGATTGCTTCCTCCTCGGTAGTAACGGGTGCGCAATAGCCGATAAATTCGCTTTTGCGCTCGACCATATAAAATTCAGATGCCTGTTTAACGGTCGTGTAACCCATATCAGTTACAAAATTCCTTGTAAATTGCCTTGATAGCTCTTGTAAACGAGCTTTCATCGACACCGATGATGATGTTAAGCTCGCTCGAGCCCTGGTCGATCATACGGATGTTGATGTTCTTTCTTGCAAGCGCACTGAAAACACGCGCCGCAGTACCGGGCTGACCCGCCATATTACGGCCAACAACCGCAACGAGTCCCATTTTGTTGTCGATATGGATGTGGTCGGGATTAACCGCCTTTTGGATAGACGATGCGATATCGTATTCTCTGCCCTTTACGTCGTCGGTATTAACGACTACGCACATTGTATCGATACCCGAGGGGATATGCTCGAAGTTGATGTTGAGATCGGCGAACACCTTAAGCACACGCATACCGAAGCCGGGCACGGAGTTCATCATATCCTTTTCGATACGGATGACCGAAAAACCCTTTTTACCTGCGATACCGGTGATGATATCCTCGGTCTTATAGCCGTCTGTCGAGGTAACGATAAGAGTACCTGCATCCTCGGGACGGTTGGTGTTACGGATATTTATCGGAATACTTGCAAGCTTAACGGGGAAAATGCTGTCCTCATGAAGCACCGATGCGCCCATATAAGAAAGCTCACGAAGCTCACGATAGGTGATTATCGAAATGGGACGGGGATTATCAACAATTCTCGGGTCGCACATCAAGAAGCCCGAAACGTCGGTCCAGTTTTCATAAATATCAGCCATAACCGCACGTGCAACTATCGCACCGGTAATATCGCTTCCCCCACGGGAGAAGGTTTTGATAGTTCCGTCGGGATTAGAGCCATAGAAGCCGGGGATAACGGCGTTGCGCTTGCCTGCAAGACGTTGCGACATAACAGTGTTGGTGGTATTAGCATCGAACTTGCCGTTTTCGTCGAAGAAGATGACCTCTGCGGCATCAATGAATTCATAACCGATATAATCGGCAAGAATAATGCCGTTCAAATATTCGCCACGAGAAGCGGTATAGTCAAGCGTTGTGCTATCGGAGAGCGCTTTTCTGATCTTTGCATATTCATTGCTAAGATCGGTCGAAAGACCAAGACCCTTGATAATATCGTTGTATCTTTCTTCGATCTTGTCAAAGGTTGCTTCCCAATTTTCGGAAGAAACGCTTTGCTTATGACAGGTGATAAGAAGGTCGGTTACCTTGGTGTCGCCGTCAAAGCGTTTGCCGGGTGCACTGGGCACGACAAAACGACGGACAGATTCCGCCTTGATGATATTTGCGCTTTTAACGAATTGCTCGGCAGATGCCAAGGAGCTGCCGCCGAATTTAACAACTTTTTTCTCGAATAATGTTTTCATAAGCCACATTTCCGCATTTTATAATATTTTCGGTAGTATTCTATCACAGTATATCGAAAATTTCAATACCTCTTTTTAACAAACCTAATGCTCTTACTGTAATAATATGCACAATTTGCCCATAAGGTCTTGACAAAAATGGGTGTGGGCATTAAAATATCAAGTGCGCCAAGGCGGTTTGCTTGACGAATTAAAACACAATCAGCTTTGCGAATTTGAGGCGAGTGCAGATTGAAGAAACCGAGATGAAGCTGTAGAAACCTACTGCGAGGCGCAGTTTGTTCAAAGCGAAGCGTTGTACGCCATATCAAGTTTTCAAAAACCTTTTGGCGAGGTTAAATAGATGCAGACCGTAAAAATAAACGCGCAGCTTTAGAAATCTAAAGCAAGCGGGAATTTTTGCGGAACGTAGTGTTCTGCGCTATTTAGACCGCCAAAAAATATGCCTGCATAGTTAAATGGATATAATAAGCCCCTCCTAAGGGTTAGTTATGGGTTCGATTCCCGTTGCGGGTGCCAAATAAAAGAAGATGGATTTGTTCCATCTTCTTTTGTTTCGTTTGTATAATCGGATTTTTCGTAAAATTCTGCTAATTTGCTTAGGCGTATGTTTCATCTATAGACTTTTTTGAATTTTTGCAAAAAATATGATATAATTGTTGTAACGTTTTATGAGTTCCCCAATCTAATAGTTGAAAGGGCGGTGAAAATGTGACTGATTTTGAAAAGCTTTTCAATGAAAACCGAGAATTCATTTTCAAATATCTTTTGAAAATGACGCGGGATATTTCACTTTCTGAGGAGTTGACACAAGAAACTTTTTTTCGTGCATATATGAACTATGCATCTTTACGAAACAAGGAGAAAGCATCTGTGTGGCTCTGCCAAATCGCAAAGAATGCATATTTTGCGTGGTATAACGAACAGAAGAAAAAAGTTCCTCTTCAAAATTTTGAATTGGAAAGTGATGATCTAAACATAGAAGAAACTTTTGTTCAAAAAGAACTTTCTCAAAAAGCATTACATTGCTTGCGCGAATTAGAAGAGCCGTATAAAGAAGTATTTATGCTTTCTGTCTTTGGCGGTTTTTCCTTAAAAGATATTAGTTCGATCTTTGGAAAAAGCGAAAGTTGGGCACGAGTTACATTTTACCGAGCTAAACAAAAACTATTAGAAAGAATGAGGTAATAGTATGAATTGTGATATTGTAAAAGATTTGATCCCGCTATACATTGACGGATGTTGCAGTGAGAAAAGCAAAAACGCCGTTGAAGAGCATATTAGTGAATGCGGTGAATGTAAGAAGTTTCTTGCGGAAATGGAATCGCCAACCGATATCGTTACAGTATCGGAATCGCCTAAAACGTTTAGCAAGCTTAACTATTGGAAGGCTTCTGTTTTACAGTCGGTTTTGTTGTTTTTTTCATTTTCTTTGATTACGATCGGCGTTGCATTAGAGGCAAGAACCCCATCAGGTATCGGTAACGGTTTTTGGGCGTCGAATCTCGTCATTCCGGCAACCGGATTTATGCTTTCTTTAGCAAACTGGTATTTTGTAAGAGTTTATAAAAACAGGAAAAGTTTTTCCAATTGCTCTCTTATCGCTACTCTTGGCGTTACTCTGTGCGCTTATGTGTGGTCAGGATTCCATTATGAAATGAATCTTATTGACCTATTTGCAGGAAATGATTTTGCTAATGTTTTAGAAATTCTACACGCATTATTTCTTTTAAATGTAGCCGGCATATTGTTGACTGTTGTATTTTGCACTTTATCCAAAACGCTCTCAAACAAATACGCAAAGATGTTGGGAAAGGAGTAAGGTGATATGTATGAAAAAAGCAATATCAATATTGATACGCTTACTATTTTCACTGACAATACTGTATCCTGCAGGCGTAATAATAACAGCGCGTTTCGGATATAGCTTCGAACTTATCAGCGTATCTGCTTTTGCAATCGATATTGCCGCACTGTCTGTGTGCATAGTAGTCCTTGACCTTATTTGCAAGAACACCCTCGAAAATAAAGCGGTGCGGATTTTGTTAGCCATTATTACTCCGCTTTCCTTAATCAACGCTGTATTTTATATTTTTGAATATCCTCAAATTTGGGTAATAGCAAGCGTATTCTTATCTGCAGGTTGTTGCTGTTACTTAACGGTTAAATACGGAAAACCTTTGTCACTCAAAATCACCGCATTGGTTTTATCTGCACTGATGATTTTACCGATTAGTTGCTTCAGTTTTATGGCATTGACTTTTGGAAATATCGGTCAAAATACAGTTGTGAAAACGGTATCGTCGCCAAGCGGAAAATATTATGCCCAAGTGATAGATAGTGATCAAGGCGCACTTGGCGGAGATACCCACGTTGATGTATATCAAGAATGTGGCATAAATGCACTTCTTTTTAGAATTGAAAAGAATCCTCGACGAGTTTACTTTGGTGATTGGGGAGAATATGAAAATATGAAAATCTATTGGAAGGACGATAACTGCTTGGTAATCAACTCCGTCGAGTACGAAATGGAATAACACTATAGACCACCGTAAGTAATTTCAGAACATTCTGTTGCCATATTGCATTTACTTACTAATCTGACAAGGTGAAATAACATAATATCAGCAGTAACAGTGTAACACAAGATAACACTTTAACCCGCAATCCTCAATTATCCCATTGATTTTCCCTCTTGCAATGAAACACTTCCCGTGATATAATAAAGTGAACTATCAGCTGAGGAAAAAATTGATTATGCTTTTCAGAAAAAAAGAAAAAATCACGCCCGAATGGGTAATAATCGGGCTCGGAAATCCCGGCAAAAAATATGAATACACACGTCACAACGCAGGTTTTTTGTGTCTTGACCGCATTGCGGAAAAGTCAGGCGTTGAGATAAACAAAAAAATGTTCGATTCGCTCGGCGCATACTGCAAAATAGGCGGACACGATTGCCTTCTTTTAAAGCCGCAGACCTTTATGAACAACAGCGGCTATGCGGCAATTCAAGCACTTGAAAAGCATAATATTTCGCCCGAAAGATTGCTTGTTATCGCCGATGACGTTTCGTTTAACGTCGGCAGTGTGCGTATTCGCAAAAGCGGAAGCTCGGGCGGACAAAAGGGCGTTAACGATATTATCGAAAACCTCGGTACGCAGGAATTCCCCCGTATCAAGGTCGGCGCAGGCAAGCGCCCCGAGGAAACCCCGATGGTCGATTGGGTTTTAAGTCTTTTTAAGGACGAAGAGTCGGAAGCTCTTAATTCCGCTATCGAAAACGTATCGTTGGCGGTCGAGCAGATAGTTTGCGGTAATTTCGACCTCGCGATGAGCAAATACAACAAAACGGTTTAAATTGTAAAAGAACTTGCCTCGCGCAAGTTTTTTTATTGCAATTTGAAAAAGAATATGTTAAAATAATATGGGTTACAATATGAAAGCAATATTTTCGATAAGGAGGAGCGCTTTTTGACGGTATTGGCTATCATCGGCATCCTGCTTGCCGTAATAATTGCATTGGTCGTTGTTCTGCTTTTGTCGTGCATAAGGGTTCACTTCTCCTTTAATACTCAAAGCAGACCCGAATTAAAAGTAAAATTGCTTTTCCTTACGGTTTTTGATATCAACAAGCCAAAAAAGGAAAAGAAAAACAAAAAGCCGAGCAAGGTCGGCGCATTCTTCAAAAAGCTTTTCGGCTTTGACAAGGCTGCTTCACAAGTCGAGGACGGCGAAAAGACAAAGAAAGCAATTTCCGACAAGGTGACGGGCTTTATAACCGTCTTTACCCTGCTTGCCGATTCGGCGTTGTGGCTTGTCAAGAAGATAAAGCTAAAACGCTTTGGGCTTGATATCATCTGCGGCGGAGGTGACGCGGCGGATGCCGCTATTGAATACGGCATCGTCTGCTCGGCGGTCTATCCCTTTATCGGATATTTGGAAACGAATTTTAAGGGTGCCGACAAGGCGCTTGACGTTAATATCGGCTGTGATTTTGAAAACGAGGCATATTTCGGCACAGAAATAATCGCAAAATTACGTATTATCCATATCGTACGCGCCTTTTTAAAAGGGGTAAGCGATATTGCAATCGAACAAACGGAGGCAACTAATGAACGCTAATAACGAAATTAAAAAGGCAACGGCTGCCGAAAATTTAATGCAATTAATGTCCTTTACGGCAGATAAGGCGATGGAAATGGCAGATGCCGGCTCGGTTTTGGGCGAAGCTACGGTTATCGACGGAATGACTATCATACCCGTTTCGAAAATTTCGGCAGGCTTTGCCGGCGGCGGCGCAAATATGGTCAACGCGACCGTTAAAAAGTCAAACACCCCTGCCGGCTCGGGCGCAAAGGTTACGGTTACCCCCGTTTCGTTCCTTGTCATTAAGGAGGGCGAAGCAAGAGTGATTACCGTTGATGCAGTACCCAAGGACGGCAAGGCAGGTCTTATTGCAAAAATCACCGAAGCGTTCAAATCGTTTTCCAAAAGCAAAAAGGAAAATAAATAAAAAAGGAAAAGGTAGTTAATTACTACCTTTTTACATATTATTAAACTTTATTGACTTATATTTCAACGAATGATATTATTAAATAAAAAGGTGATTTTATGTTTAAAGTTATTGTTGTGATTATGTTGTTTTTGATATATAGGCATATTAAAAAGAGGTGATTTTATGTCATTGTGGGCTGATATTGGTGCTTTCGTTTTATGAACATCTATTATAAAAGACTGTGCAATTTCACAGCCGAGGAATACGACCGTTGCTTTTCGATGATGGACGAAAGCCGAAAAGCGGCGGTAAACAGAATGCGTATTGAAAACGACAGACGCCGAAGCGTTTTGGGTGAATCGCTCGCAAGGTTGGGTATTTCAAAGCTTTTGAATTGCAGTAAAGAAGAAATAACTTTTACCCGTACCGAAAAGGGCAAACCGCTTTGTGTCAACGGCGATGCGTTTTTCAACGTAAGCCATTGCGGTGATATCGTCATTTGCGCGGTAGATAGGCAAAACGTCGGCATCGATATCGAAAAAATACGCGACGTTGAAATGCGGATAACGCGCATTGCCTGTACCGATTCCGACCGTGAATATATTTTCGGTGAAAACGAGATAAAGCTTGACGAAATCACACCGAACGATGATATATTGAAAAGGCTTTTCACCGTCTGGACGGCAAAAGAGGCATATTTTAAATTTGTCGGCATCGGCATTGTCGGACTTCGCACCGTTTCTTATAAGGACATAAAGGATAACTGTGTTACCCTTTGCGAAAACGGATTTATGCTGTCGGTTTACAGCGAAAACGAAAATAAAAATATTGAGTTTGAAGAAGTGCTATGACAAAGGAACGAAAATACATAATCACCGTAATCGTGCTCGACGCACTTGCGATTATCGGTCTGTTTACTCTTAAAAGCCTCGCAAAGCTTATGATCGACGCCTTCCCCGATTGCTATTTCGTTCGCACTTTCGGGATTCAATGTCCGAGCTGCGGCGGTACAAGATGCGTTTTCCAATTTTTCAGCGGTAATTTTGCGGAATCGCTTTCACTCAACCCGTTATATTTCTTCGCTATAATTTACGTTATTTTGCTGTTCGTTTTTCTTAATTTATCGCTTTTCAGGCTTAATTTTGCTCGCCGCGCAGTTAAAATTATGGCATCATGGCAGGCGGTGGTCGTTTTCGCCGTATGCTATTTAATACTCGGAACAGTCCGCTTCTTTTTATAAAAAAACGCTTTCAACCGAAAACGTTTCTCGCACTCTTTTTTCAAAAGCTTTCAAAATAATTATTTAAGGACGGTAATTGTACCGTTCTTTTTTGTTTGTTACGTTTGTAGTGCGGTTTAAATTAACGTTCGTTATATTTTATTGCGGTTTCGTATATGAATTGCCTTCCCCTTGGATAATACCCCAAAAACGGCAAGCGTTTTCGGGGACCCCGTTCGGAAGGTGTCGCGGCTTGCCGTGACGGATGAGG
>JAZOTA010000043.1:0-8227 GCA_045657425.1 Eubacteriales bacterium | reverse complement strand
GGCTTGCCGAGAGCGAGGTTTTTGGCAATTACATCGGGCTTGGGGTCAACGGGGATTGAGGGCTCGGTGGTGCTGCCGTTAGGATCGTCCAAAACGGTAACGGTGCCGTCGGTCATGGTGCCTGCAGTTACGTCGATACCTGCGAGAGTAGCCTTAGCGCCGGGAGTATGAACAAGACCCCAAACAGCTGCTCTGTCTTCCCAGTTGGGGAATTTAAGAGCGCCGTTTTCGTCCTTTTCGGGTCTGGTACCGGAATCCTGAGCTACCAATACGATTTGACCCTTAGAGAAGTCTACGATGCCATCAGCAATGTCGTCGGCACCATTCTTGCTGGTATACTGATAAGCAGCAACCAATTCGTAAACGTTAGCTTCGCTTGTGGGAGCGAAAATTGCTTTGGAACACCACCTGCCTGCAGCTGCATAAGATTCTGCATTGGTAAATACAGCAGTGGTGCTACCGGAAATGGAGTTAATGGTATCAATAGTGAATTGATAACCCCATGCATTGTTGGGGTGCCAGTTGCCGTAGCTGTCGGTTTCATATTCGCCTTCAGCCCAGAAATATTCTTCTGCGCTTACGGGAACAACAAACATTGCCAATAAAAGAACGGCAACAAGGAGAAGAGAAATTAATTTCTTCATAACTGTAATCCTTTCAAAGGTTTTAATGCGTTAATATGCTTTTGTGATTGTACATCTTTTTCTGCTGATTGTCAACCAATTATTAATAAAATGTTAATAAAATTGGCAACAACAGAGAAAGGACAGAGAAGCTCTCTGTCCTTTGTGTTGATTATTTTTTTATGTTTTGGTTACGCCGCGATGACAAACGTTCCCATAACGTGGCGTTTAACAAGGAGGTAGTCCAACTTGTCAACCACATTGTCGCCGTTGATGTCGGCGGCTTGCTGCTGTGCTTCGTCAAAGTCCAACGTTCCCATGACCGCGCGCTTGACCATAAGGTAGTCGTATATTTCGATCTGACCGTTACCGTTAACGTCGCCCGACTTGATTACGGTTTCCTCGGTATAATGTGTCACTCTTGATTCAAAATGGTCGCAACGGACACAACCTCTGCGATCTTCGCCGTCCTCGGTTTCGGTTGCTTCTCTGTATACGTACCAATCGCCCATATCGTGTCCGAATTTATTGCAAAGGTCGGATTCGGGCGCAGGGGTATAGCATTCTTCAGCCATCGGGTATGCAGTCAAAAATGCGTTATCAGAATACTCGCTGTTTCTTAAATGGTCGTCGAAATGGTCCTCGCACTTAAGGAAAAACATATATTCATCAAGTCCTGCGTCCCATGTGGAGTCGACGTTGTAAAAAGCTCCGTCAAGCTCAACGATGTTCCATGCGTGATTTTCGTTGCTCGATTTGCCTGCGATGATACGGGTGTTGACTCCGACCTCATGGAGCAAGCGGTAAAACAGGTTTGCATAGCCCTGACAGATTGCCGTTTTGTTGATCAAAGCGGCATAAGCGGAATATTTAAGCTTGTAATTTTCGTTTGCGAGGTTGTCAAAGTCGTAAACGACGTTACTGCATATATACTCGTAGACCGTCTTTACCTTGGTGTAATCATCGGTGCTTTGCGTAAAACCGAAGTCCTTTATGAGCTCGTTGATTGCACTCGCGAGCTCTGCTTCCTGCTGTGCAGTGGTGTAATAGGACAACTCGAAGGTGATATCGCAGTAATAATATCCGTTTTCGGGCCAATAAGAGCCGCCCGCGCTGTAGCTGCCGATATGCCAATACAAATAGTCGCCCGAGGTGGATTCTCCGTTCTCGGCAACCGATTGCATGAACAACGCCTCGAGGCTTTCGCCTGTGGGCTCGGATTCGGTCTTGTAGTTGACGGTGATCATGGTTTTGCGGTTAACCATTGCCGCACGCAGAATGTCTGCGGCTTGCGCAACGTCAACGTATTCGGCTTCTGCCGAAACGGTCAGCGGAATTGCGCACGTAACGATACAGATAATGATGATGAACGCAAAAAATCTCTTCATAATTACCTCCTTAATTTTAAACGTTTACTGCGTTTATTTTAACACTACCGCTTAAAAAAGTCAAGACGGATAGATTTGGAAGCTATCCGTCTTGGCTGTGTTATTGAAGTATAGGCTGTATCTGTTTTCCGCTTAAGGCAAGCTTAAGCGTTTCGCCGATGAGCGAAAAATCGCAAATAAGCGAGGTCGGCTTTCCTGTCGGGTTATCCTGTGAAAAGGGTACGAAATAAATGTTTTTCTTTTCGAGCGTAAGCGCAATGTTTTGCAGATTTGCGCCCAGACCGTCGTTGGTGGCGATGCCGATTATTACGGGACGGCGGCAACGAAGCTGTGCCTTTACGCACATCGTAACCGTCGAATCGGTTATTCCGTTTGCAACCTTTGCAAGCGTGTTGCCGGTGCAGGGCGCTACGATAAGCGCATCGTAGTTGCCGACGGTCACCGTTTCCTCGGCTTGGCGTATCGAAAGTATCGGATTGTTGCCGCATATTCCGATAATTGTTTCACGCAGGGTGTCTGCACGGCCGAAGCGTGTGTCGGTGTCGCGCGTTACCTCCGAAAGTATCGGCGTTATACTGTTGTCGACCGCTAACCCTTTAAGCGCATTGACCGAATTTGCGTGGGTGCAGAATGATCCGCACAGAGCGTATGCCAGCTTCATATCGTCAGCCCCCTTTCGCGCATTATCGTGACGACCGTTTCGAAAATTATTTTTCCCGCCGATTCAAAAGCCGTTTTTCCCGGTAAGCCTGAAGCGGTAATTATCCTTGCGGCACAATGGCATTTGTCTTCCTCGCAAATGCCGTAGGGTGCGGATGCAAGGTCGATAAAAAGCGAATCCTTGCGAATTTCGGCAAGCTCGGCTTTGCCGAAGATTTGAGAGGGCACGGTATTGAAAACGATATCGGAATTTGCCAAAACATTACTCAATTGGGTAAACCCGACTGCGTGATGATTTGCAATCTCGGCAAGTGAACGGCTTTCGCTTCGCCTTGCCACAACGGTGACTCTTGCGCCGAATGCCGCTAACAGCGAGGCGAGGCGTGCGCCTATCCTGCCGTATCCGAAAACGGCTGTCTTTGAGCCGAAAAGCGAAAAATTCGTTTCGCGCAGGGCGATCTCAATCGCGCCCTCTGCCGTAAGGACTGCGTTTTTCAGCAAAAAATCCTCGCGCATTGAATAATCTGCCGATTGCGGTAGGCTCGGAGGCATCATTCCTCCGATGAAAAAAGTTTTCCCCGATCCTGCGGCAAATATGTCTTCGACGTATATCTCT
The DNA here is from genome assembly GCA_045657425.1 of Eubacteriales bacterium. Lineage (GTDB taxonomy): Bacteria > Bacillota > Clostridia > Oscillospirales > CAG-382 > Coliplasma. The sequence goes on along the minus strand of JAZOTA010000043.1, from coordinate 4,940 downwards.
TCATTCGACGTCGGTGCATTAAGCTTGCCGCCCTTTTGGCAAGGCAACGGCAAAACCGTTACCGCAGAATCCCTTACCGCTTCAAAAACGTCGGTATTTTCGTTTCCTACCGCCGCCGTTTTGCAATCAAACCCCGCTTCGCAAAACAGCCGCGCGACGGTCGACATACGTCGGTCGCCTCCAATTACCGCAATCTTCATTCGGTCGCTCCGTTCTTAAATCAAATACTCTGCTTTCATTTTATGTATACGAGCGACAATCCGTTACATTTTAACAAGAATGGGTTTTGTTCGGTCAAACGGTGCGCCGCCGTCGTCGAAATACAACGGGTTCGAGGTTTTTATGCTTTCGGGGTCTGCACGGTAAAGCTTGGCGATGCTCCAAAGGTCCTCGTCCTGTGTGGGGAAGCAATAAACCAGCGTCGATTCATCCGCTTCGCCGTTTCTTGCCGTGCGCTTCGTTACCTCGGAAATAAAGCTTTCCTCGCTTTCGGTGAAGATGCATACCCTTGCGGTTGCGATAATGCGTACGGTTGCACTGCCATCGGAATGAAGCGTTGCGATGACCTCGTCGGGCATAATTTCTGCCGTTGCCGAGGTGAAATCGGTCGGTGTTTCGTTGGGAAATACCTTTTCAAATGGGATCGGGTGGTCGAAGCTCTGCACTCCCTCGGCGGTATCGCAAAGCAGAGTAACGATAAACGAGCCGCTTGTCTTTATGCCGTCCTCTGCAACCTCTGCCGCGGTGCCGAAGCAATGCGCGGTCGAATCAAGAAGCGTTTCGGGCTTCGGCGACATGGGCGGAAGCTTGGTTTCTGTCGAAAACGAGTTTTCGGATCTCGAATGAGCGTGGGGAAGTGCAACGGTCGCACGGATGGGTGTGCTGTCGAAATTTCTTTCAAACATATCGTCGGCAACCGTGTGGGCAAATTGCTCGTTGATCTTAAGGCAAAGGGCTACCGAGAAATCGCTTTTGATAACTCTCGATTCGCCGTATTGGTCGAGCTCGGGAGTAAAGCTGCAGTCGGTCGGGATAAGTTTGACCGAAATATGCTTGTGCTCCTCGATGGAATCGTTACTGTAATCGATATTTATCGGCACGCTTTTCATCGAGGTGAAGTATTTACCCTCGCCGTTTTCCTCCTCGCAGAGAGCGTGTACCGTGGCAACCGTTTTGATCTCGGCACGACCGGGCGACAGGGTTAAGGCAGGTGTACGGATATCGACGTTTCCGCAAATAATTTCGCCGATCGCCTTTTCGCTTTGCGTAAGAGCAAGCATTTCGGAAAATTTATAAGTGTTTTCGTGCGTCGCCGTTTTTCCGTCGTAGCCGATGGTCTTTTTGCGGAAAAATGCCGTTTTGTCGTCGGTAACTGCAACCGCCTTTACAGGTGTTTCGCCCTCGATCTCGAATTTTGTGCTCAGACCGACCTTTACCGAAACTCTGCGCGGACTTAAAAGCTTACAGTTGATCCTTTCGCAGTCCGCCTCGGCAAACGCCTGCAAATTGATGGCATTGGTTTTGGGAATGGGAACGGTTTGGCTAAATTCCTGCGTGAAATTACAGCACCGCAGACGATTTTTGTAATCGGTTTCGTAAAGAATGTCATAGACCGCCTTGCCCTTAAGCGTTGCTTTTCCGTCCTGAACGGTCGCGCTTTCGGTAAAGGGGGTGCAATCGACCTTTACGATCCTTGAAACGTCGGGACTGAATTCGGGTATGGTCGCATCAAGCTCAAGGTCTTTGTCTACCTTTGAGGTAAAGACCTTTTTCGGTATCAATATTTCGTTTGTTGTAATCGGCAAAATCTTCGCGCCCTTTCGTTTTTTATAAAAATATATGAGCCGTCTTTTAAGAATATGCATATATTAGGAATGAAAGGTTGTGATTTCGATGCGATGCGGTTTTGCAAAGTCGGTCGGGTTATCGGCATTGACCTTCGGCGCAGGTGTTTTGCTTTGCCTTGTGCTTCCGCTCGGAGCTTTGGTGTTTGTCGAGGCGGCGCTTATCGTCGGTGCGGGTGCGGTTCTATTTATTAAATAAGGTTGGTGTTTTTATGAAAATCTACTGTTTCCGTTCTCCAAAGCTTTTAAAGCCGTTTTTTAGGATGTTCGCGAGGTAAAAATTCGCAAAATCGTTGACAGCGGTAAAACACGGTGCTATAATGTACTTCCAAAACAGTGAAGAGTAAGGGCTTATTCGTGAAGTGCCGATCGGACGGGGAGTTGCCGATCGGACGAAAAACGTGTGTTTGCACGTTTGCGGTCTGAGCCCTGCATCCCGCTTCATAAAGCATCAAATCGCAGGTATGCCGTGTTTTTTCGCGGAAGAACCTTCTTTCTTGCTCTATGTATGCAGGGGAGGAGGTTTGTTTTTTTGAAAAAATCGAGAAATAACGTAACGAAAAAGCTTGTGTTTTCCGCACTTGCGGTTGCAATGAGCATTGTTATCGGAATCGTGTGCAAGGCGTATTTTACCATCACGCCGATACTCCGCATAACCTTTGATACTATGCCCATATTGCTGTTGGGTGTAATGTTCGGGCCCGTCTACAGTGTTATGGCGGCGATAAGCGCAGATATCATCTCGGCACTTATTGCGGGCTTTGCTCCTACGCCGATAATTACGGTCGGTGCCGCCGCAATAGGTCTTATTGTTGGACTCCTTCCGCGTATTATAATAAAAAGGAAGAGTTTTGTCGCTGTGACGTCGGTTTCGCTCATCGCACAAACCGCAGGCTCGCTTTTTATCAAGACCTACGGACTTGCCGACCTTTACAGTCTGCCATTTTGGGAAACGCTTGTCGTCCGTCTGCCGGTGATGCTTGTTATTTCTTTTGTCGAGGGCTATCTTGTTTATATGCTTCTTAAAAACAAACAGCTGTCAAGGTTTGCCGACAGTCGGGAGGAAAAGAAATGAATTATAACGAAGCGCTTGAATATATTCATTCGGTCGAATGGCTCGGCTCGCGCCCCGGACTTTCCCGTACCGAGGAGCTTTTGGAAAAGCTCGGAAACCCCGAAAAGGGTATGGAATTCGTTCACGTCGCGGGTACGAACGGAAAGGGCTCAACCTGCTCGATGTGCGAATCGGTCCTGCGTGCCGCAGGCTATAAGGTCGGACTCTATACCTCGCCCTATATCGTGCGCTTTAACGAGCGTATGTGTGTTAACGGCGAGCCTATTGCCGACGATGAGCTTGCCGAGCTTGTCGAAATCATCAAGCCTATTGCGGATAATATGACGGACAAGCCCACCGAATTTGAAATCATAACTGCGCTTGCCTTCCTTTATTATAAAAGACACGCGTGCGATATCGTCGTGCTTGAGGTCGGTATGGGCGGACGGCTCGATTCGACCAACGTTATCGATTCGCCTGTCGTATCGGTCATAACGGGTGTTGCTATCGACCACGTTTCGGTTCTGGGAAGCACCGTTGCCGAAATAGCAAGGGAAAAGGCAGGCATAATAAAGCAAAACCGCCCCGTGATATACGGCGGCAGGGATAACGTCGCGTTTGACGTTATCTGCGAAAAGGCAAAGAAATGCCAAAGCGAAGTCGTGCGCACCGATGTCGGCGCGATATCGGTGAAGACGATGTCGGTCGAAGGAACCGTTTTCGATTATGGCGAATTGAAGGACGTAAAGCTTTCGCTTTGCGGAAGTTATCAGCCCGAAAATGCGATTACCGTTATCGAAACCGTTCGTGTTCTTATCAGAGAAGGCTTTAACATATCCGAATCGGCACTGCGTGAGGGCTTGAAAACCGCAAAATGGCGTGCAAGATTCGAGCTGCTCGAAAAAGAACCGACCGTTATCTTCGACGGCTCTCATAATATGCAGGGCGTAAAGGCAGCGGCAGAAAGCATAAAACGCTTTTTCGGAAACGAAAAGGTATTGCTGCTTATGGGCGTGCTTGCCGATAAAGAATGGAAGGCGATGCTTGGCGAATTGCTTCCGTTGGCGGAAGCGATGTATTGCGTCACACCGAATTCGCCGCGCGCTCTCGATTCGTCGGACCTTGCGAAAGAATGCAACGCAAGGGGTGTGACGGCAAAAGCGTTTTCATCACTCGATGACGGTGTTCAAAAAGCGTATAACGATGCCAAAACACAAAATATGCCGTTGGTGATGCTGGGATCGCTCTATATGTATGGCGACGTGTTCCAAGCACTCGAAAAAGCCGGGGCAAAAGCGTAGTTTGTGTAAGAGCGAAGATTTTTGAAAAAGAATACAAAATTCTGCGATTTTTGACAGAAAAGTCAAAAAAACGAAAGAATTTCAAAAAAGTTAAAACCCGAAACTCCTTGTGCCGCAAGGGGTTTCGGGAATTCTAAAAACTTTTTTCAAAAAAATTAAAAAAAGTTGAAAAAAGGTATTGACAAAGGGAAAAGTATGTGATAGAATAGCCAAGCTGACGGCGAGAGAGCCAAGCGGCGAAGCGAACGAACAGCACGAACGGACATTGAAAATTGAACAACAATTGTACTACAAAGCAAGAAATGTGAAGTAGAACAAGACTCGTTAATTCTTTAAAAAAGTAAAGAGCAAAACAGGAAATTTAGCTCGCCTTTGAGCGAGATAAATATAACAACTCATTAGAGAGTTTGATCCTGGCTCAGGATGAACGCTGGCGGCGTGCCTAACACATTCAAGTCGAACGGAGTTATGGAGTAGCTTGCTACGAAATAACTTAGTGGCGGACGGGTGAGTAATGCATGAGCAACCTGCCTTAAAGAGGGGGATAACACAGAGAAATTTGTGCTAATACCGCATGTTTTATACTGAGGGCATCCTCGGTATAATAAAGGAGCAATCCGCTTTAAGATGGGCTCATGTCTGATTAGATAGTTGGTGAGGTAACGGCTCACCAAGTCTACGATCAGTAGCCGGACTGAGAGGTTGATCGGCCACATTGGAACTGAGATACGGTCCAGACTC
>JAZOTA010000042.1:0-8889 GCA_045657425.1 Eubacteriales bacterium | reverse complement strand
CGAAAAGTTCATCCAGAGAATCGGAACCATCTCCGAAATGGAAAACCGTCTCGATGCAACAATATACAGCGTTGTTAAAAACACTATGGGTACAAAGCTTCAGAGCGAGATCATCTCCGCGGCTAACGACGAAGGAAACAGAAACGCAGTAAATCAGCAGATCACGGAAGAAGTAACCTCAAACCTTAACACAGAATACGGTGTCACGGTTGTATCAGTTGAGATCAAGAAGCTTGACCTCCCCTCAGACAACGAAAGCGCCGTATACAACAGAATGATCTCCGACAGAAATCAGATAGCTGCTGCTCTTACAGCTGAAGGTGAGCTTGAAGCTTCCAAGATCAGAAACGAAACAGACAAGCAGGCTGCTATCATCCTCAGTGAAGCCGCTGCTCAGGCTGAAAAGCTCAAGGGTGAAGCCGAAGCCGAATACATGAGAATTCTTGCCGAAGCATACAACTCCGCTGAAAAACAGGAATTCTACGAATTCTACCGTTCTCTCGATGCGCTCAAGCTCGCGCTCTCCGACGGTAAGAAGGTCGTTATCCTCCCCGCAGACAGCGATATCGCAAAGATCCTTATGGGTAATTAACCGAATAACTCAAATAACAAAGGAACAGTCTTTCAAAAGGAAGGGCTGTTCCTCAGTTTTTATTTGCGGTATCACTTTTTCTATCCTTTCTTCCGTAAAATATCCCCGACCCGATTGACATTTGAGAAAAAGAATGGTATTATATGTGCAAAGATATTATAGGGTGATAGGAGATACTTACAATGTCAAACGAAAATCTTGATTACAAGACATTCCTCTTCCCCGCATGTGATTTCGGTACAGATTCTATCTGCGCCAAGGTAGAATTCAGCGGTGCTGAAAATGCAGATCTTGCCACCATTTACGCAGACGATATCCCCGTTGGAGTTGCTGCGCTCAACAATCTTCACCTCAACGGCCACGACATAGCATACTGCAACATCACCAAAGTCTCAGGCGTGCACGACGTCAAAGTAATTGTAGACAGCCACGCAAAGGTTCATGCCATTGAATTTTCAGACACACCCGCCTACAAGCAGGTCTCCTATACCCCTGTGCCGGACAGTTCCATCCGTCACATAGACTCGGACACCTGGGAGGCTGTGGATATGTTGGGCAGACCCGTGCCCTCGGTAGAGGACGTGGGACCAAAAAACAACAGACAAGTCGGAATCTTCTACTGGACCTGGCACCAGCAGCACGCGCTTCAGCTTCGCCCCGTGGACGTGGTGGATACTCTTGATAAATTTCCCGCTGCCGAATATCGCCTTGACCATCCCGCATGGGGAGAGCGCCCATTCCAGTGCTTCTGGCACGAGCCTCTCTACGGCTTCTATCAGGACATCGACCCATACATTATTCGCCATCATATGACCATGCTTCACAATGCAGGCGTGGACTTTCTGCTCTTTGACTGCACAAACGCCGCCTTACTCTGGCGCATGGCGTACGAGCCTCTGTTTGAAGAGATGCGCAAGATGCGTGAGGACGGCGTGGATACCCCCAAGGTAGCATTCATGCTCAACTTCAGTCCTATAAAGACCACCGATTATATGCTCCGCGCTCTGTACCAAAACCTTTACGCACCGGGACTTTACTCAGACCTTTGGTATATGCTGGACGGCAAACCAATGATCATGGCTTATCCCGAAGCGCTCCCGGAAAAGGGCTGTTGCGAGGAGGAGACAAAGATGCTGGACGAGATCCGCAATTTCTTCACATTCCGTCCAGGTCAGCCCGGTTATGGCTGTGGTCCTTCCAGACCTGATCATTGGGGTTGGCTGGAGATCTCACCTCAACATAAATACGGAACTCGCCCCGACGGTTCTTGCGAAATGATGACGGTCGGCGTCGGTCAGAACGCCAACAAGGACCGCATCTGCACCCACTTTAACGACAAGGAGACCTTTGGCCGCTCCTACACTAAGAAATTCGGTCATAAGCTGTTGGACAAGGAATCCTATAAGTACGGCTACAACGTTCAGGAGCAATGGGAAAGAGTCCTGGATATCGGACCCGACATCGTATTCGTCACGGGCTGGAACGAATGGATCATGGGTCAGTTCCACGAGCCGTGGCTGAGTGATAACGATTCGACCCAACTTGCAATGGTTGACCAATACGACCGTGAGCACAGCCGCGATATTGAACCCGACCGCGACGGCTACCTCGATACATACTATCTTCAACTCTGCGCCAACATCCGCCGCTACAAGGGTGCTGTACAGCGTCAGAAGATATCTACCCCCAAGACTATTATCATGGACGGATCAACAGCACAATGGGATGAAGTTTCCCCGAAATACGTATGCGACAAGGGTACTACAGTGCACCGCGACCACGACGGCTTTGTGGGTACACACTATACCAATTTCACAGGCAGAAACGACTTCGTTGCCGCCATGGTAGCACGTGACGAGAAAAATATATACTTTTACGTGGAGTGTGCAAAGGACATCACAAAGCCCACCGAAAGCGGCTGGATGACGCTGTTTATCGACACAGACCGAACCAAGACCACAGGTTGGGAGGGCTATGACTTTGTCATAAACCGAACTGCACCCAAAGACGGCAAGACTTCCATTGAAAGATACGTTCGTACTGCAGATCAGGGAAGCTTTACATGGGAAAAGGTTGCAGATGCAGAGATTGTCGTCAACGGTAAGACTCTGGTTCTGTCCGTACCACGCACCACGTTGGGATTGACGGCTCCTCTTTGCTTTGAGTTCAAGTGGAGTGACAACATGCAAAAGCCCGACGTCATGGACTTCTACGTCAACGGTGACACTGCCCCCATCGGCAGATTCAATTACCTCTACAAAGAAAATTGATGAATATAAAAACCGCTCGAAAGGGTGTCTGCCATAGAGCAGTATACTCGAACTGACAGGAAAAGGACAGAGCGTGTTTTACATTCTCTGTCCTCTTTTCTTGACAAGCACTGCATTTGCGGACACAAAAGCGAAACATATATTCATCGAGTGGACTAATTTATAAATTTATGATATAATATTCTCAATACTACCTAACATTTCCATAAACGCACGGACTATATAAGTGAAAGCATTGATCAATCGCTTGGAGAAACAAATGAAAAAAAGAGACTTGCTGAATCATATTGATGACGACCTGATGGATAAGCTGTTTGGCTTTTGTTACGCGAGAACCAACGATAGCTACGAGGCAGAGGAGCTTTGCTCGGACATCGTGTACGAGCTTGTCAAATCCGCAAACAAAAGCGGCGAAATCGATTCGGTATATCCGTTTATTTGGAAAATCGCGCGTAACGTCTATGCCGACTTTTCCGAAAAACGCAAAAAGCATACCGAAACGTTTTACGAGGGCGACCCCGAAAGCCTGCTCCTTACCGTTACCGAGGAAGAACGCGATGATAACACCGATGAGCTTTTGAACTCGGTCTATCACCGTATCGCCTTTTTGACGAAAGCATACCGCGAGGTTATGATAATGTTCTATATCGACGGTCTTTCCACGGCAGAAATAGCAAAAAAGCAAGGAACAAGCGAAGGGGCAATACGTCAAAGACTTTTTTCGGCAAGACAAAAAATCAAAAGTGAGGTAGAAGAAATGTCAGAAACTTGTAATAAGCCCGTTGCGCTTGATGAAAATATCGATTACGTTATCTGGGGAACGGGCGACCCCTCTTGGGGCGACCCGCGTGAGGGCTTCGGTCGTACCTTTGACAAGCACATTATTTGGCTTTGCCGCAAAAAAGCGATGAGCGTATCCGAAATTGCCGAAGCGCTTAACGTTCCTACCGTTTACGTCGAAGAAGAGCTTGAATTCTTATGCCATGGCAAAAACGGAGAATACGGACTTTTGCGTCGCTTGGACAACGGCAAACATATTATCAATTTCGTTTTGCTTGATAAGGATGTGTTTGAAGAGGCAAATGCGATCTATACCGAGCAATTACCGCTTATCTGCGACAGTATAGCGAAATTTTTCGAGGAACACAAAGACGAATATCTTTCCTTCCCCTATCTTAACAAGAAGGTAGATCTGAACCTTATCCTCTGGCAACAGATACACTCTGTTTCATACGCATTTTCGCGTTCTGTCCACAAAGCTTTAACCATAAACCATTTTAGAGGCATTGACAAGGTCCGACCCTTCAGCGTGTTCGGTTACGTCAACAACGGCAAGCTTTACGGCGGCGGTTGGGACGGCATCGACGGCGAAAACGTGTGCGGATATCAAAAGGTGCATTTGGATAATATTTATATCAAGCGCATCAAGAAGCATTTTTCCTGCGGACACAACATCTCAAAGGATCCGTTGCTTCAGCTTGCCATCCGCTCTATCGACGGGCTTGATATAAATACGCTTACCGAAAACGAAAAGGAGCATTCGGCAAAGGCTATCGAATGCGGTTATCTCTACCGCGACGGCGATATGCTTTATACCAAAATACTTGCGTGTAAGCTTGAAGACTGCGACGATCTGTTCAAAGTCAGCCACGGTCTTGACAAGGGATATTTTGACACCTGTGCCGAAACAGTTGCGGAAAAGCTTGCAGTCCTTTTCAAAAAATCTATTCCCGAGCACCTTCTCGATGAATGGGAGCACGCAAACAGTCTTGCGAATATGCCAATCCTCGACGCAGTGGTTGAGCACCTTATCGAAAAAGGTGTCCTTACTCCTCCCGAAAACGGTATCGGAGCCGAGGGCTGTTGGATGTTTGTAGAAAAATAAAAAACAAAGGGAACGTAAAAAACGTTCCCTTTTCTTTTACTTTCTCGGCAATACGATTTTGCGGTTTTCGACCTTGCTCGATTGACGGTAGATGACAACCTTTCTGCCGATAACCTGAACCGCTTCGCAATTAAGCGCTTCACAAAGCGAAACCATTGCTTCCTTGGGTGTTTCGGGGCAGGTTTCGAGGATTGTGAGCTTTATAAGCTCGTGCGCCTCAAGCGCCTTTTCGATTGTATCGATAAGCGTTTCGCCAATACCGAATTTGCCGATTTGAGTTGTCGGCTCTATTGTGTTTGCAAGCGAGCGAAGATATGCTCTTTGTTTTGTCGTAATCATTTTTATACCCTTTTTATATTTTTTAGCTTTTCAAACCCAAAATGCAAAAGCATTTTTACTAATAAAATCAACATATTTTTCGGCGACATGCGCGTCGAAAAATATACCTTGGAACATCGCAACCTTGGACAAGCCGAAGGCGCGCACAAGGTTGGCGCGAGCGCACGATGTTCACATAAAACGGGGAAAATTCGAAGAATTTTTCACGAGAGCGTTAGCGACCTACGGGGTCCCCGAAAATGCTTGTCATTTTTGGGGCTTATCCGTGCTTCCAAATCCGCCGTGGCGTTCTTCACAGCACTCGTCATCCTCGGTGATGCCGTAAGGAAGAAAGATGCCTTGGGCAAAAGCATCGCCTGCACGCACGTTAAAGCATTTGCTTCCGCCGATAAGCTTTATTTTAATATGTCCTTCGTTGTCGGCATTGAAATAATCGGAATCGATAACGCCTGCGGTGTTCGCAAGACGCACGCCGTATTTAAAGCCCGAGCCCGAGCGCGGTAAAATAACCAACACCCAGCCCTCTGCTATTTTCGCGCGGATGCCTGTATCGATAATAATTTCCTCGCCCGAATCGAGCGTAAAATCATAGGGCGCAATAAAATCATATCCTGCCGACCCCGACGTTGCGCGGCGCGGAAGGATTATGTTTTCGTATCCGTCGCGTCCGAACTGTTCCTTTGAAACCTTGAAAAACCTTGCAATACGGTTCATATTTTCACCCTATATCCTCTCGAATACAAGAATTTAAATACAATAAAATCTCTTATTTTTCGGGGGCAAGCGCCTTATCCTTGCCAACCGCCGTTGACGTCGAAGACCGAGCCGGTTATATATTTTGCCTTGTCGGATGCCAAAAATGCAACGCATTCGGCAACCTCGTCGGAATTTCCAAGACGTCCGAGCGGAATTTCGTCGCAAAGCGAATCGATATCCTCAAAGGTCAGGTCCTCGTTCATATCGGTGTCGATAATGCCGGGGCAGACACAGTTAACGCGTATGCCTGCAGGTCCGACCTCTTTCGCAAGTGCCTTTGTAAAGCCGATGATACCCGATTTTGCCGTCGAATAATCGACCTCACAGCTTCCGCCGACCTCACCGAAAATCGATGAAACATTGATTATCACACCGTTTTTGCGGCTTATCATATTCGGCAAAAGTGCTCTTGCAAGATTTATCGGCGCAAAAAGGTTGATTTCGTACATTTTTCTTGCCGCTTCTTCGCTTATCGCATCGAACGGAAAGACCAAAGCAACGCCTGCGTTATTTACCAAAACGTCAACGTCCTTGCATTTTTCGGCAAGCACGGACACCGATGTCGGATCTGCCAAATCCGCAGAGATATATTCCGCATCGCCAAGCTCGTCGCAAAGCGATTTTGCCGCATCAACGCTTTGATTGCAATGGATATACAGATAAAATCCGTCACGCGAGAGCGCACGGCATATCGCTTCGCCGATTCCTCTTGCACCGCCCGTAACGAGCGCAGTTTTTTTATTATTCTTCATTGTTTTTCTCAACGATTTTAAGCAGATGCTTTAAATCACTTTTCGAATATTTATAAACCTCATCGCAGAAGCTGCAGGTCATTTCGGTAACCTCATTGCCGTTTTCGATCATATCGGTCAATTCCTTTGCACCGAGTGAAATAAGCGCATTATCGGTCTTTTCGCGACTGCAGACGCATTTATATTCGCATTCAATCTCGTCGAAAAGGTCATATTCAATGCCGTCAAGCACCTCGGCAAGCACGTCTTCAAGAGTGCCCTCCGAAAGAATTTTTGTAATAGGGCGCATTTTTGCCGCGTTTTGCTCTAATTTTTCGGCAACCTCATCGTCATAGAAAGGAAGAAGCTGAATAAGCGCGCCGCCTGCGCGGAGAACGCTGTAATCTCTGTCGACAAGCACACCGAGGGCGCAAACCGTGGGGATTTGCTCACTCGTTGCATAGTAATAGGCAATATCGTCACCTACTTCGCCCGTTTGTATTTTTGAAATGCCGACGTAGGGCTCGCTTCCGCCTGCATCGCGCAAAATGTAAAGCTCACCTTGACCGATGCATCCGCCTACGTCCAATTTGCCGTCGGCGCGGAGGGGAAGGTCGGCAGACGGGTTTTGGATAAATCCGCGCACGTTGCCGCACCAGTCGCTTGTTGCAACAACGCTTCCGCCAACACCGTCGCCCTTAAAGCGAATGGTTATAACGTCTTCCTTTTCGCCAAGCATCGAGCCTGCAAGCGAAGTCGCAAGCAGAGTTCTGCCCAATGCGGCGGTCGCAACGGGAGTTGTGTTGTGTATCTGACGCGCGCGCTCAACAATATCGCGTCCGTCCAATATAATGGCTCTTGCCGAGCCGTCCTTTGTCATTGCTCTTATAATTCTTGCCATATTCCGTAACTTCTTCTTTTTGTTTTATTTGGCAACGGCTTTCTTTTTGCCGTCGGAAAGTAAAAGCTCAAATTCCGTTCCCTCGGGTAATTCGTCAACGCTTCTTATCGCCTTGCCGTCTTCACCGAAGGCAACCGAAAATCCGCGTCCCAACACCGAAAGAGGATTCAGGCTGTTTAATTTTTCGTTCTGTGCGAACAGCTTCATTCGTTCACGCTCAATGCGTGTGCCAATAAGCTGATACAATCGCTCCTCGTTTCTTGCAACCGTCATCCGTCTGTCGTCAAAATAGCTTTGCGGACTTTGAAGCACGGGACGTTGCGACAAAGTAAGCAGACGCTGACGCAAATAATCGGTTCTTGCGGAAAGCGTGTTGGTAAGACGGCTTTGCACGTTTTCAAACTGCTTTTTCAAATCGCGCACGTCGGGAACGGCAAGCTCTGCCGCCGCGCTCGGTGTGGGCGCACGAAGGTCTGCGACAAAATCGCAGATAGTAAAATCGGTTTCATGTCCGACCGCCGAAATTATCGGCGTTTTACATTCATAAACGGCATGTGCAAGGTTTTCATCGTTAAAGCACCAAAGGTCTTCGGTGCTTCCACCGCCGCGGCCGATGATGATAACGTCGCAAAGCCCCGAAGCATCAAGATTCTTTAATGCATTTATAAGCTGTGCAGGCGCGGAGGGTCCTTGCACCAACGAGGGATAAAGATAAAGCTTAACCGCAGGAAAACGGCGGCGCGATACGTTTATCATATCCTGCACTGCAGCACCGCCCGGTGCGGTGATTATTCCGACCGAAAAGGGTATTTTCGGTATCTTTTTCTTATGCTCGGGCGCAAAAAGTCCCTCTTTTTGCAGCTTTGCCTTTAACTGCTCGAAGGCGATATAAAGCGAGCCGATTCCGTCGGGCTCCATCTCCTCGGCATAAATACGGTACTGTCCGTCGCGCACAAAAACCGCCACTCTGCCCGTGCAAACGACCTTCATACCGTTTTCGGGCTTGAACTTCAATTTCGAAGCGCCGCCGAACATCGTTGCAGGGATTGCGGAATTTTCATCCTTAAGGGTGAAATAAATATGTCCGCTACCGCCGTAAACACGCACGTTTGAAAGCTCGCCCTTAACAACGACCTTGTTAAGCAAAGGCGAGGTGGAAAGGTAATCCTTTATATATGTGTTTAACTGTTCAACCGTTAGGGTCTTTACGGTTTGACCGTTCATTCGGCATCTTCTCCCGAAGCGGACATAATAACCGCTTCGCTGTCTTCCTCGGCTTCTGCCTCAAGCGGTTTTTTCTTTGCCAACGGCTTTTCAACGCCCTTTGCGTATTTCCCGAGCACGCCGTGGATAAATCCTAGCGATTCCTCCTCGCCGAAATGACGCGCCAATTCAAGCGCCTCGTTAACGGTGAT
>JAZOTA010000041.1:0-14625 GCA_045657425.1 Eubacteriales bacterium | reverse complement strand
TGTCTTCCTTATAAGCCTTCATAAGGTTGATACGGGTAAGAAATTCGTTTGCCGAGTAAACGCCCTTGAGGTTTTCGCCCTCGATACCCATAAATCTGGGAAGACCTGCGCCCGAGCCGATAAATACCGCCTCGAAGCCCTCCTCTTGCATAAGCTCGTCGATAGAAACGGTTTTTCCTACGACGTAGTTGGTCTTTATTTCAACGCCCAATGCTTTAAGCGTTTCGATTTCCTTTGCAACGATTGCCTTGGGAAGACGGAATTCGGGAATACCGTAAACAAGAACGCCGCCTGCAACGTGAAGCGCTTCGAAAACGGTTACCGAATAACCCTTTTTCGCCAAATCGCCTGCACAAGCCAAGCCCGAGGGGCCCGAGCCGATAACGGCAACCTTATGGCCGTTCTTTTCGGGAGCAACAGGCAACGTATTGCAATTAGCGTTATGCCAATCGGCAACAAAGCGTTCCAATCTACCGATAGCAACGGGTTCGCCCTTGATACCGCGAACGCATTTGCTTTCGCACTGGGTTTCTTGGGGACAAACACGGCCGCAAACTGCAGGAAGCGAGCTTTGACGGGTGATTACGTTATATGCGCCCTCGAAATCGCCCTCGGCAACGAGCGCGATAAATTCGGGAATTGCGATATTTACGGGACAACCCGAAACGCAGGGACGGTTTTTGCAGTTAAGGCAACGCTTTGCTTCGTCGATTGCCTGCTCTGCGGTATAGCCGAGCGCAACCTCTTTGAAATTGCGTGCGCGAACCTCGGGTGCCTGATGGGGCATTTCGTTCTTTTTCAATGACATATTAGGCATTTTTCTTTTCCCCTTTCTTTAGGCATTGACCGATTTATTCAAAAGATTACAGGTTTCTTCATAGCTGTGACGCTCGAATTCGCGGTACATCGTGCCGCGGTCCATTGCCTCGTCGAAATCGACCTCGTGTCCGTCGAAATCGGGGCCGTCAACGCAGGCAAACTTCACCTTGCCGCCAACGGTAAGACGGCAGCCGCCGCACATACCCGTGCCGTCGATCATAATGGGGTTCATGCTGACGGTGGTTTTGATGCCGTATTCCTTGGTGAGCTTGCAAACGAACTTCATCATAATAAGCGGACCGATCGCGATGACCTCGTCATATTTTTCGCCGCTTTCGATGAGCTTCTTAAGCGCGTCGGTAACGAGTCCCTTTTCGCCGATAGAGCCGTCATCGGTCATGATGATATATTTATCGCTGTATTCGGTAAATTCGTCCTGAAGAATAACGAGATCCTTGTTACGGAAGCCGACAACCGAATGAACCTCCGCGCCGAGCTCGTGAAGCTTCTTTGCAACGGGAAGCGCGATCGCACAGCCAACGCCGCCGCCGATAACGGCAACCTTTTTAATACCGTCGGTTTCGGTCGCTTTGCCAAGAGGTCCGACGAAGTCGCAGATATATTCGCCCTCTTTTTTAGCGTCAAGCGCCTTGGTGGTGCCGCCGACAATTTGATAGATAATGGTAACGGTACCGTTTTCGCGGTCAAAATCGGCAATGGTAAGAGGGATTCTTTCGCCGTCTTCATCGACACGAAGGATGATAAACTGACCCGGTTCTGCCTTTTTTGCGATAGCAGGCGCGGATATCACCATCTTCGAAACGGTGGGATTTAATGATTCTTTAGAAACTATTTTAAACATTATTAACACCTGATTTCTTAAAATCGAAATTATTCCGATTAATTATATCACCAAAAATTCATATTATCAACCTTTTTTCTTGATTTTCCACAAATTCCATAGTATAATATAAAATGTATGACGTTTGTGATTATTTTTTGTATGAAATATAATCGAATCGCAACAATATCGCATTATACAACGATTTTGTTTTTTCCGAGGACATGCGCCTTGGAAAAAACTCCTTGGGGTTCCGCAAGTGTGCGAAAGCCGCAGGCTTGAGTGCGCGCAGGCGCGAGCGGACGGAACTCGCAACCCGCAGAAATGCTTGCATTTTTGCGGAGCGCGGAGCGCTTTCTTGATTTTCCACAAATTCCATAGTATAATGTAAAATGTATGACGTTTGTGATTATTTTTTTGTGTTTTCACCCAATAATCGCTTGTCAAGTCTTCTCTTTACGGAGGTTTTTTTGAATGAATCTTCTTATTAAAAACGTAATTCTGCCCGACGGCGACGGTTTGAAAACGACCGATATCGCCATCACAGACGGCATTATTGCAAAAATCGGTAAGGTCGGCGACGATTTTGTTGCAGACGAAATTATCGACGGCAAAAACCGTTTGGCAATGCCTGCGTTTGTAAACGCGCACACTCACATGTATATGTCTACACTTCGTAATGCGGCGGACGACCTTCCCTTTATGGAATGGCTTTTCAACGGCGTTATGCCCAAGGAAGACCGTCTTGACGGCGAGCAAGCATATTGGGGCTCGCTTCTTTCCTGCGCGGAAATGATGAAGCGCGGCTGTGCTACATTTTGCGATATGCACCTTTTCCCCGGCAATTCGGCACGTGCGGCGGTTGATTGCGGTATGCGTGCAGTCGTTTCGCGCGGACTTGTCGGAAGTGAGGGCGGACAAAAGCGTCTTGACGACCAATTCAAGGAAATCGAAGAATGGAAGCACGAAAAGAATATTAAATTTATGCTTGCGCCCCACGCAATATATACCTGCGACAAGGAATATCTTTTAAAGATTTCCGAGGAAGCAAAGCGCTTAAATCTCGGACTTAACATCCACCTTTCGGAAAGCAAGGCGGAATTTAATGACTGTATACGCGATAACGGCTGTACCCCGACCGAATACGTTGCATCGCTTGGACTTTTTGAAAACAAAACCCTTGCCGCGCACTGCGTTCAGCTTACCGAAAACGATATTTCGATACTTGCGAAATACGGCGTTTCGGTTGCATCCAACCCGAAATCGAACCTTAAGCTCGGCAACGGCATCGCACCTATTTATCAGCTCGACCAAGCAGGCGTTAACATTTGTATCGGTACCGATTCGGCGGCATCGAACAACTCGCTTAATATGTTCTCCGAGCTTAATTATATGACGCTTCTCCACAAGGGCACAAATTACGATTCGACTGCAATTCCTGCCAAGAAGGCGATTGAATTTGCGACGGTAAACGGTGCAAAAGCGCTTGGCTTTGACAACCTCGGCAAGATTGAAGAGGGCTGGGCGGCGGATATCGCACTTATCGATACCGACGTGCCTCAGATGATACCGCTTCGCAATTATTACGCGGCTATCTGCTATTGCTGTGACGGAAGCGAAACCGATACACTCATTATCGACGGCAAGGTAGTTATGAAGAACAAGGAGCTGCTTACAATAGATACCGAACAGCTTTATTACAATATAAACAAAATCGTCAACTTTCTTGACAATTAAGGAGTAAAAAAATATGTCTTACGATATTAAGGATATTTCGCTTTGGGAAAGCGGAGAAACTAAAATTCAATGGGTAAAGAGCAATATGGACCTTCTTCGCGGTATTGAAGAGGAATTCAGCAAGACCAAGCCTTTTGAGGGTCTTCGTGTTGCACTTTCGGTGCATTTGGAGGCAAAAACCGCTTACCTTTGCCGTGTTCTTGCGGCAGGCGGTGCCGAAATGTATATCACCGGCTCGAACCCTCTTTCTACTCAGGATGACGTTGCGGCGGCTTTGGTTCACGGCGGTCTTAACGTATATGCTTGGCACGGCTGTACCGACGAGGAATATGAAGAACACACCTCACGCGTTATCGCAGAGGGCAGACCCAACATTATCATTGACGACGGCGGCGATTTGGTAAACCTTATCCACACCAAATACCGCGAGCTTCTTCCCGACGTTATCGGCGGCTGCGAAGAAACTACAACAGGCATTATCCGCTTGCACGCTATGGCGCGCGAGGGCATTTTGGAATTCCCGATGGTTTTGGTTAACGATGCCGACTGCAAGCATCTTTTCGATAACCGTTACGGCACCGGTCAATCGGTTTGGGACGGTATTAACCGCACCACAAACCTTATCGTTGCAGGCAAAAAGGTCGTTGTTGCAGGCTATGGCTGGTGCGGCAAGGGCGTTGCAATGCGTGCAAAGGGCTTGGGCGCATCGGTTATCGTTACCGAGGTAGACCCCATCCGCGCAATGGAAGCGGTTATGGACGGCTTTGCGGTTATGCCCATGGAGGATGCGGCAAAGGAAGGCGATTTCTTCTGCACCGTAACCGGCGACTGCGAGGTTATCACCACCAAGCACTTCGAGCTTCTTAAGGACGGCGCAATTCTTACAAACGCAGGTCACTTCGACGTTGAGGTTGATATGAAGGCGCTCCGCGAATATGCAACCGAAACCTTTGAAGCGCGTAACAATATTATCGGCTATAAGCTTCCCAACGGCAACACCGTTTACGTTATTGCCGAGGGCAGATTGGTAAACATCTGCGCAGGCGACGGTCACCCTGCCGAAATTATGGATATGTCCTTTGCTATTCAGGCACTTTCCGCACTCCACTTGGTTACCAACAAGGGCAACATTCAGGAAAAGCTTATCCGCGTACCGCGTGAGGTTGACGAGGAGGTTGCTCGCCGCAAGCTCGCTTTCTGGGGCTGCAAGATCGACACTCTTACCGAAAATCAAAAGAATTATTTGGGTGCTTGGCAGCACTGAGTCGCTTCGCTCTCCATTGAAATCGCAAGGATTTCAATGGGTTTTGTGATGTTCGTGCGCTCGCGCCAACCTTGTGCGCGCCTTCGGCTTGTCCAAGGTTGCGAACATCATAGGTATATTTTTCAAGGCGCATGTCCTTGAAAAATATATTATTAGTCTTAAAAATACTGCGTATTTTGAAATTGCAAATACAATAAAAACGCTTTTCGGAACGAAAAGCTACCGTAATTTTTCATTTTTCATTTTTCATTCAACTACTCGGAGGTTTTTCTATGTCTACTCCTCATAATTCAGCAAATATCGGCGACATTGCCGAAACAGTCGTTATGTGCGGCGACCCGTTGCGCATAAAATATATTGCAGAAACCTATCTTGACGATGCCGTTTGCTTTAACGAGGTACGCGGTATGCTCGGTTACACGGGTTACTACAAGGGCAAGCGTGTTTCGGTTATGGGACACGGTATGGGTATGGCGTCTATCGGCATTTATGCTTACGAGCTTTACAACCATTACGGCGTAAAGCAAATCATCCGCGCAGGCTCGGCAGGCGGTATCGGCGACGGCGTTAACGTTCGTGATATCATCATCGCGCAAGGCGTTTGCCACGACAGCAATTTTGCTTGGCAATACGAGCTTCCCGGCACATTTGCACCGATTGCCGATTTTGAGCTTCTTAAGGCGGCGGATGCAAAGGCAAAAGAGCTTGGCATCAGCGCGAGAGTCGGCAACATCTATTCGACCGACGTTTTCTATGCACCCGAAAAGGTCAACGCGATTTGGAAGGATATGGGCATTTTGGGTGTTGAAATGGAAGCCGCCGCGCTTTATATGATTGCCGCAAAGGCAAAGGCAAAGGCGCTTTGCGTTTGTACGGTAAGCAACCACATGTTCACCAAAGAGGAGCTTTCCACCGAGGAGCGTCAGACCGGCTTTAACGAAATGATAAAGCTTTGCCTTGAAATCGCGTAAGGATTAACAAGCAATTAAAAAGGACAGAGAACGAAAAATTCTCTGTCCTTTGTTTTTTTATTTAATCTCAAGCGGCTTAAAATCCACCCAATCGGCGGCGATAAGAGTTAATTGCGCGCCTGCGATTTGATGGATAAGGCGTGATTTCACCGCACCGTGAAGATGGCCGTAATAAACACGCTTTATGCCGTATTCGTGGATTACCTCGCAAATTCGCTCACACTTAACGCTTCCGTATGCAGGTGGATAATGCAGAAACACAAGCATTTCCTTTTCGGGGTGCTGTTCCTTTAATTTAAGCCCTGCAAGAATCGAGGTGCGTAACCTTTCGGCTTCGCGGTTGACGATTTTTTCATCGTCGGGGCCGTAATTGCTTTCGGGAAACCAACCGCGTGTGCCGCAGATTATGAAATTTTCGACAACGTAGGCGTTGTTGAAAAGAAAATCAATGCTTTGACAGCCGACAGAATCACGAAGCTCGTAAAGCTTCTTCATCGTTTGCCACCAATAGTCGTGATTGCCCTTTGCGATAATCTTTTTGCCGTTGAGCGATTCGATAAACATCAAATCCGCCAAGGCATCGTCGGTTCGCATTCCCCAAGAAATGTCGCCTGCGATAATTACCGTATCATCGGGCGAAACGACCGATTGCCAATTTTCGCGCAAGCGCTCGGTATGGTTTTCCCAACGCGCACCGAAGATGTCCATCGGTTTATTCGTTGTGTGCGAAAGATGCAAATCAGCGATAGTGAAAACCGACATTCATACTCTCCGTATTAATTAAAGATTATTTGCCAATAATAAACTGTAACCTATTATCGAAAGGAAAATTATTATGAACGAGATCTCTTTTAACCAAACTCCGAAGCACATTCACGGCATCAGCTGCAGCGTTGTTAAATGCGCATACCACGACGGCGTGCATTTTTGCACCGCAAACCACATTACCGTCGGCCCTTCGACCGCCGCAAACAGCACGCAAACCGTTTGCGCGACCTTCAAGCCGAAGAATTTCGGTTAATAGCCCACGTCCTCTGAAAAGGGGACTTTTTTTATATCGTTTCGAGCATTTGGCAGGGGTCTACCGTTTCGGTAAAGCGAACCTCGGCATCGCGGAGATTTGCGAGATTTTTAGGGATAGCGCATTTGGTAACCGCAAAAAGCTTGTCCAAAGCATCGAAATCGTCGGCAGGAACCTCCTCGCCGAGTGCGGAAAGCACTGCAGGCGCAAACTTATAGGGCGAAGCGGTCGAAACAACAAGCATTTTGTTTTTGCCGTCGTATTTCTTTGCCGCGTTTGCCGCAACCGCGGTGTGGGTATCGCAAAGATAACCGTATTCGGCGAATACCGATTTAATGGTTTCCTTGGTTTCCTCCTCCGAGCAGGAAATTCCCGCAAAGTCCTTGCGGATTATTTCCATTGCCTCGTCATCGAGCTTATAAATACCGTCACGGTTGAGCTTTTCCATACAATCGCGAGTCTTTTCGGCACCTAAAACGAACCAAAGAAGGCGCTCTAAATTGCTCGAAATAAGAATATCCATCGAGGGAGAAACGGTTGTGAAGAATTCACGGCGCTTATCGTAAACACCTGTGTTGATAAAGTCGGCAAGGATATCGTTTTTGTTCGATGCGCAGACCAATTTACCCAAAGGAAGTCCCATCTTCTTTGCGATATAAGCCGCAAGGATGTTACCGAAGTTGCCGGTGGGCACGGTTACGTCAAGAAGGTCGCCGAATTTGATTTCGCCCTCCTTAACAAGGTCGCAATATGCCGAAATGTAATAAACTATCTGCGGTGCGAGTCTGCCCCAGTTTATCGAATTTGCGCTCGAGAAGAACTTTCCGCGTGCTTCGAGCATCTTTTTCGCATCGTCGTTGGCAAAAATCGCCTTAACGCCGCTTTGAGCATCGTCAAAGTTGCCGTTTATTGCAACGACCTTAACGTTTTTGCCCTTTTGCGAAGCCATTTGCTTCTTTTGGATGTTAGAAACGCCGTTTACGGGATAGAACACCTGAATACCGACACGGTCGATATCGCAATAGCCCTCAAGCGCCGCCTTACCCGTGTCGCCGCTTGTTGCGACAAGGATGAACGCATCCTTGGTTTCGTTGGTCTTGCCGAGCGAAAGCGAAAGCAAACGGGGCATTATTTGAAGCGCCATATCCTTGAATGCGCTTGTCGGACCGTGCCAAAGCTCGAGGAAATAGCCCTCGCCCACACGTGCGATGGGTGCCGCAGGACCGCCGAATTTTTCGGTGCTGTATGCTTCCTCTGCCGCGTTTTTAAGCTCGGAATCACTGTAATCGGTAAGGAAAAGCGAAAGGATATATGCCGCTCTTTCGGTATAGCTCATACCGCAAAGCGCAGTGATGGCAACCTCATCGAGCGCAGGAATATTTTCGGGAATATAAAGACCGCCGTCCTCGGCAAGTCCCTTTTTGATAACGTATGCGGCGCTTCTTTTTTCGCCGTCAACAGTACGGGTGCTGATGTAATTCATAGCTGTTTTTCCCAGTCCTTGATATGGTTTATTTTTTCGGTTTGTTTGTCCTTGGACAAATAAATTTCGATAACGTCGATTCGTTTTTGGTGTATTTTCTTCCTTACCTCGGCACCGAACAGATTTGTAAGCTCTATTCTGCCGCCGACGTGATACATTTCGCAAAACTGTCTTGCCGCATTGCGGATACGGTACAGCTTTTCGCCGTCGACCGCATCGCTCGGCTTGCCGTATAAATCGTTTGTCCTCGTTTTCACTTCGACAAACGCCAAAACGCCAAATCGGTAAGCGATAATATCTATCTCGCCGCCGCGCGCCTTGAAATTGCGCGAAATTATCCGCCAAAAGCGTTTTTTAAGATATTTTTCGGCAATATCCTCGCCAAAATTGCCGATTTCCTTTGCCGTAAGCTTCATTTTTTATCACCAAGCAGCTTGGTTAAAAAGCTCATTCTGTGCGCAGGGCTTACTCCTTGCGACAAAATCGCTTCGCGATGTGCCTTCGTTGCATAGCCCTTATGCTTGCCCAAGCCGTAACCGGGGAATTCCTTCTCCAATTCGTCAAGCAATTTATCCCTTGTTACCTTTGCAAGCACGCTTGCCGCCGCAATAGACGGGCAAAGCGCATCGCCCTTGATAACCGGCACGGCACGTGTTTGGAATCCGCGCACGATATTGCCGTCGGCAAGGACTAATTCGGGCTTAATTCTTAATTTTGCAACCGCGCGGTTCATTGCGAGCATCGATGCATTAAGAATATTATGCTTTTCTATTTCATAAACCTCGGCGTGTCCGACCGCACAGTCGATACAGCTTTCGCGGATGACGTTGTAAAGCTTTTCCCTCTTTTTGTCGGTCAGCTTTTTGGAATCGTCAAGCCCCTCGATATAAAGACCGTCGGGCAAAATGACTGCCGCCGCAACGACGGGACCTGCAAGAGGACCTCTGCCCGCCTCGTCACAGCCGCAAACGACGGTTTCGCCGTTAATTCTGAAGGATATTTCGTATGCCCATTCGAGTGACATTATTTCACGCCCTGTCCAAGGTTATTCTGCCGATCTTACCTGCGCGGAATTCATCAAGAATAACACTTGCCGCGCGGTCCTCATCGATAACACCGCCCGAGCGGATAAATCCGCGGCGGCGCGCTATTTTTTCAAACACCTCAAAATCGGTGTCTTCATCGCTTAATTCGATCTTAAATCTTTCGACCAGACATTCCGAATAATTTTCACGGATAAGACCTATCAATCGGCACGAAAGCTCAAGCGTATCAAGGATATCGTCCTTTATCGAGCCGAGGCAGGCAAGCTTGATGCCGACTAACTGGTCGTCAAACTTGTGCCAGAGTATACCGGGGGTGTCGGTCAATTCAAGTCCCAGCGAGGGGATGGAAATGCGCGAATTGTGACGTGTTACGCCGGGTCGGTCCTGTGCGACCGCCTTTTTTGTGCCGCTTAAGGTGTTGATAAGCGTCGATTTGCCGACGTTTGTGATGCCTGCGACCATCGCACGGATGGGGCGCTTGATTCCCCTTGCCGCATCACGCGCGAGCTTTTCGCTCATAAGCGATCTTATACCGCCGTTTATATTTTTTATGCCGTTGCCGCTTTTGCAGTCGATCGCGATAATCTCACGTCCCGAGGAGCGCAATACTGCTTCAAATTTCTTGGTTTCGTTCGGGTCTGCAAGCGAGCATTTGGTAAGCAGAGTAAGCGTCGGTTTTCCGCAGAAAAGGTTTTTGAAATCGGGATTTGTGCTTGAAATAGGCGCACGTGCATCCAAAAGCTCAATAACCATATCGATATTGGGAAGCGCTTCCTTGATAAGCCGCTTCGCTTTTGCCATATGACCGGGATACCAAACTATATCTGCCATTATTTTCTCCTAATCTACCAAGCCGAAATTGGGCACTAATCGGAAAATGACCTTTCCGAGTATGCGGTTAACACCCATTTCGCCGTATTCACGGCTTCGGCTGTCCTTACTGTTGTTTCGGTTGTCGCCCATAACGAACACCTTGTTCTCGCCAACCGTAAATTCGTTTTTATATTTGGGTACGTTTGTGCCGTCCATCGGGGTGTCCTTTCCCCAACGCTGCTTTTCTACCGCCATCATATCGCGGATATAGGGCTCGTCAAGCTTTTGTCCGTCAACAAAAACCTCCCAGTTTTCATAATCGATCCTGACAGTCTGCCCCTCGGTTGCGATAACGCGCTTGATGATGGGCTCGTCGGCATCGCCGTGATTTTCGGGGTTGATGACCACTATATCACCCGTTTCGGGGGTATAGAAAAGGTTTGAGATTATAAGCTTATCGCCGTTTGTAAGCGTTGTTCTCATCGAATCGCCGTCGACGGTAACCAAGCGGAAAACGAAAAGGAAAAGCACCATCATCGTAGCGAGAGCATAGCAAAATACCTCGAGATAATCGTAAACCGCCTGCAACACCGAGCGCTTTTTGCGGGTTTTCAGCTTTTCTTCCACATCGACCGTCGATTCCTCGGTTTCGATCTGCGATGCGGAATACTGAGCTTCAAGGTCTAAATAAACCGTTTTGCTGTCCGCTTCGTTAATAGTTTCTCCGATATCCGACAAATCTTGATTTTTATTTTCAAAATCGTTCATAGCAATCTGTCCTTAAAAGTCGATAAAAAGCAAAGGTGTCTGCGAAGAAACGCAGACACCAAAGAGCCGTTTTAGATTTTTTCCTTGACCTTAGCGTTCTTGCCAACTCTATCACGCAAGTAGTAAAGCTTAGCACGGCGAACCTTACCGTAGCGTACTACTTCAACTGCCTGTACGTTGGGGGAGTGGATGGGGAAGGTCTTTTCGGTACCAACACCGTAGGAAACTCTTCTTACAGTGAAGGTTTCGGAAATACCGCCGTTCTTTCTTGCGATAACGGTGCCTTCAAAGATCTGAGTTCTGACTCTTGTTCCTTCAACGATTCTCTGCGAAACCTTAACGGTATCACCAACGTTGAATTCGGGGATTTCGGTTTTAAGCTGCTCGTTTGTAAATGCTTTCAAAATATCCAAAGCTTTTACCTCCATTTTTTCTAAGGCGTTCATGCGCAGCCGCAGAGGACCACCCGTAATTTAACGACCAATTATAGCATATAAATTCCAAAAAATCAAGTGTTTTTGCGTATTTTTGGCAATTTTTTAGCAATTTCAATATATTGTATGTCGTTCTTTCATCATTGCCCAACAGGTTGTGATTTTTACCCTTTAGTCCCTCGGTCTGAAACGAGATACGTAGTAAAGTATTTGCATTATCGAGGTGATAAGCGCCGCAACGTAGGTAAGCGCCGCCGCGGAAAGCACCTTCTTTGCACCCTGCAATTCGGTTTCATCCAATGCGCCGACACGCTCCAAAGCGACCAACGCGCGCGAGGATGCATCGATCTCAACAGGAAGAGTTGCAAGCTGGAACACCGCAACCGCCGAGAAAAGCGCAAGGCCGACAGCATAAATCACCAATCCGAGCTCGTTGCTTACCGCCGATGCGGCATAGGTCATAACACAGCCGACAACGATAAGGATAGGACCGAGCATCGAGCCGATACGGGTAATGGGAACCATTGCCATACGGAAACGGATGGGCGCATAGTTATAGGCATACTGCAATGCGTGGCCTGCCTCGTGCGCGGCAACGCCGATAGCGGCGATGCTTTTACTTCCGTAAACCGAATCGGAAAGCGAGATAGAATTGCTTTTCGGGTCGTAGTGGTCGGTAAGATGTCCCGAAACTCTGCCTACGGCAACGTTGTTCACACCGCCTGCTTGGAGGACCAAGCTTGCCGCCTCCGCACCGGTAAGGCCCTTTTCGGATGCGATTTTCGAGAACTTGTTAAACCTTGATTTAACAAGGAGCTGCGCACCGACTGCGATTATCATCGCAGGAAGCATAAAGAGAAGATACTGCAAATATCCGTACAATTAAATTCACCTCAGAAGATTGTTGTTCTATTCAGGCAATTTACGCAACGGCTTGGAGAGCAAAAGCGCAACCAAAAGTGCAATTACCGCATTACCGAGCATATAACTGCCATTATATACTAATGAATAAAGATAAGCCGTGTCGCCGCCAAAGCTCATACCGAACAGGTCGACGTTGTCGCCGATTGCGAGCTTCCAGATTGTTACGCCGGCGATAAAGTGAACGGCAAAGCGTGCGAGCGATGCGACTGCCGTGCCTGCAAAAAGTCCCCACCTTTTGTTGCGGAAAAATCCTGCAAGGCCGACCATTCCGTAGGCAAGCACGTAATCGAGCAATACCGAGGGCAAGCCCCAGCCGATACCGCCGCCGATAAGACATTCAAGCAAGCCCAAAATAAGACCTGCGGGAATTGCCCACATCGGACCGCGTCGCCAACCCAAGATTATTATGGGAATCATAACGAAATCTATACTTCCGCCGTTTGCCCAAAGGTCGATTCTGAACGGCGGAAAGCGGAGAATGCTGAAAACGACCGCCAACGCGATCATCAAAGCAGATTCGCAAAGACAATAAACCGTTTTTTTGCTTTTGGTGTTTTTCATAGTTTTTTCCTTTCCGAACCCTTACGAAAAACGCCAATCGCCTAAAATATCAAAGTCCCAAAATCGTTAAATTTCGGGACAATGTACCTTAAAGTTTGTATGCTTTTGCATACTCTCCCTACGGCGGCATTATCCGCATCAGGTTCCTCGGGTATGTTCTCAGCCGTATGCGTTTGCACACAGCACCCCGTTACTTGATTTAATTTTTAAAAATTCAAGCAGAGCTCTTGCTTTGCAACCAATATACTGCAAATCCTTTGATTTGTCAATATATAATTTGTTAATTATCTGTGTTTTCGATCTCGGAATATTCCGTAATCGCAACTCCGTCACCGAAACCGTCGTAATTTACCTTTGCTACGATATCAAGGTCAACGGTATATTCCGATTCGGGCACACTGTAGCCGGGGACGTAAGCAGGCGTATCGAAAAGCTTTACGGTAAATTCATACCGACAGCCGACAACACGTCCGTCCTTGACGGTATAAACGCATTTCGTGTCGCTGTATTGCGTTTTGTCGGGCTGGGGCTTTTTGATAACGCTTGCCAGATTGTGAATATCCTTGCCGACAACGCTTTCGCAGATAACGCTTGTATCCTTGCGGACAAGCTCGACCGTTCTGCCGACAGAGCTGCTTTTTTCTGTAACTCCGCTGATATTTTCGGGCAGCTTCAAAAGCTTGCAATATGGGAACTTACCGAGAATTTGCTCGCTTGTGCGGTCAAACTCGGTCACATTTCCCTTTTCGACCGAAATGAGCTTGCCGTTTGAATAAAAGTTTTTGGCAACCGACGAAACCGACATATAGGTTTGAGTAAAATCGTTAAAGGCAACGTTGGTTTGACGGTCAAACGCAATATCGCCCTTTGCGTAATAGAGCGTAACACCGCTTACGGTAATTTCGATCATATATTCGCCCGAAACACGTTCTTCGGCATTGACCGACTCGATTGCGCCGTTAAGCTCGGTCAAGACTTCGCCGTTATTGACGTTGCCGCCGTCGGTGCAGCCGCAAAGAACGAGCGACAGCACCAACAGGCAGGTTATTAAGCAGATTCTCATTTTGTGATTATCTCGCCGTTGATATATTTGAACAGATTGTCACGTGCTTCCTTAACGTCCTCGACAAGACAGTAGTAGCCGCCCTGTCCGTCGATGGTGAAGTAGCACTTCGAGGAGGATACGCGGTAGAACACGATTTCGGGCGAATTGGTTTCGGTGTGGATTTTAACACGGAAATATTCCTCGCCCTTTTCGTCCTCGCCCGGAACGTATGCATCCTGCAAATAGATGGAAATTATCGACTGATAGAGATATTTAAAGCTCTTGACGTCATAGCTCTTGCCCTGATATTTAACGTCGCCGAGTCCGCCCTCTGCATCAAGCGAGAGGTCGAAGATATGGCTCTTGCCGTCTGCCGAGATTTCCATTTTGGAAATGTCTACGATATAGATTGAAACGAGCGAATGGTCGAGATACTCAACGATATCCCAAGTAAGCCATTCGGCAGTTTCCTTCGAAACCTCAACGATAACGTCGGGTGTCGCATTGACGGTTTCGCCATCGACCTCACCCGTGAAGGTGGAATAGAGGTAATATTTGCCCTCCTCGTTGGGCTTGGAAACGTAAATATCGGTAACAACGCCCTGAAATTCAAACGAAAAATGCTTGTCGGGGGTGTCAAGACCGTACTTGCCGAGTATTTCCTTGTCGATAGTGGTCGCATCGCCGTCCTTCGAAAATCCGCAGGCAACGACTCTTTCGCCGCTGAGCGCCGCCATCGACTGAACGAAGGTGTTGAAGTTCGACATATCGAGATAGTGATAGTTTCTGCCCTCGGGGATATACGCGGTCGGTGCGGTAAGCTTCCAAGTGCCGCCGACTGCGCTTGAGGGTTGAGCGTCCGCGCCGTCGACATAGATTCTGATTTCGTCAAAAACAA
>JAZOTA010000040.1:0-46869 GCA_045657425.1 Eubacteriales bacterium | reverse complement strand
AAAAACCACAACCGTAGGGGCGATTCACGAATCGCCCGCTTGGTATCAATTCGGATGACAAAACAATAATGTAACGATTGCGACAAATGTAAATGCAACATCAAAAATAAACGTTGGTTTTATATGCCACGTGCGGGCGATTCGTGAATCGCCCCTACGATGGTAATTGTTTCGTTTACAATAAAAAACGCTTTTCGCAAAAAAGCGAAAAGCTACCGCACGTATTACCTAACGATGGATAATAAATTACCTCAAAGAAAACCATTGCGGCTGAAGGATTTTGACTATAATTCAGCAGGAACATATTTTATAACGGTCTGCACGCACAATAAGAGAAACACACTCTCACGTATTGTCGGCGCGTTTGACGATTCGCCCGAGGTGGCTTTGACACCTATGGGAAAGATAGTTGATGCCGTGATAAATAATATTCCCGCGCGTATTGAAGTTGAGGTATGTCGGTATGTGATAATGCCCAACCATATTCATTTGATTTTGGGAATATATGAATGCGACGAGCGGGCGTATCAAAAATCGTCAATGCGGTTGCGTTCGTTGATTTCCAAAGCGGTTGGGTATATCAAAATGAAATCGTCCAAGGAGATACATTCTGTTTTTGGGAATGCAACTGTTTGGCAGCGAGGTTATCACGATCATATTATACGCAACCATCGCGATTACGAGAAAATCGCCGAGTATATTTATTATAATCCCGCACGGTGGCAATTCGATTGTTTTTACAATGAGCGCGATGTGTAACTCCGTAGGGGCGATTCACGAACGCGTGCAACGTAACAAATAAAAATAACGTTCATTTTTAAAATAAACGTAAAAACCACAACCGTAGGGGCGATTCACGAATCGCCCGCTATGCAACAAATAAAAATAACGTTTAATTTTAAAACAAACGTAAAAACCACAACCGTAGGGGCGATTCACGAATCGCCCGCTATGAAACAAATAAAAACAACGCTCATTTTTAAAATAAACGTAAAAACCACAACCGTAGGGGCGATTCACGAATCGCCCGCTATGCAACACTGTCACCGCTCGCTTTACCTTAAAAAATATAATATCTATTTGATTTAAAAGTTTTTGAAAAGAGAGCCCGAGAGGAAAACTTTTTTCAAAAAGTTTTCCTCTCGGAACTAATTTTAAATTCCTCTCGGAACTATTTTGTATTTCAAAAGGAAATAACAATTATGAAAAAAATACTTTATATAGCAGGCGAGGCACTGCCCTTTGCATCCTCGGGCGGACTCGGCGACGTTATCGGCTCGCTTCCGATTGCTCTTTCCGAGCAAAAGGAGGACGACATCCGCGTTATTTTGCCCCTTTACGGACAGGTGACCGAAAAATACCGCAAAAAGATGAAGTTTATCGGCTCGAAGAATATTCAGCTTTCCTGGCGTAACCAGTATTGCGGCATTTTCGAGTACAAGCAAAAGGGCGTGACCTATTACTTCCTCGATAACGAATATTATTTCAAGCGCGCAACGCTTTACGGCGAATTTGACGATGCCGAAAGATTTGCGTTCTTCTGCCGCGCGGCTATGGAGATATTGCCCGATATCGATTTTATACCCGATATCCTCCACGCACACGACTGGCATGCGGCATTGAGCGTTATCTATCTCAAGCAATGCTATGCAAAAATTGACGAGCGCTTTGCGAACACAAAGGCGATATTCACTATCCACAATATCCAGTATCAGGGCATATACGATTTCGCAATACTGGGCGACGTGTTCGGACTTATGGAATCGGACAGGGAAATAGTCGAATACGACGGCTGTATCAATCTGTTAAAGGGCGCAATAGTCTGTGCCGATAAGGTGACGACCGTAAGCCCCACCTACGCAAGGGAAATACTTTCCCCGAAATTCTCGCACGGGCTCGATACTGTGCTTAATATGTTCTCTTTTAAGCTTTCGGGCATTTTAAACGGCATCGATAAGGATTATTATAACCCGAGCAAGGATACCGAAATTTTCGCCAACTTCAATTCCCGCAATACCGACGGTAAAGCGATATGCAAATCGGGACTTCAGAGAATGCTCGGACTTCCCGAGCGTGACGTTCCGCTTATCGCCGTCATCTCGCGTCTTGTCAGCCATAAGGGCCTTGACCTCGTAATGCTCGCAGGCGAGGATTTACTGCGTGATGACGTTCAGCTTGTCGTATTGGGTATGGGCGACAAGAGCTACGAAAATTATTTCGAATCTCTCGCCGCACGCTTCCCCGAAAAGTGCAAGACACTTATCACCTACAACCGCGACCTTTCAAAGCGCATCTATTCTGCGGCTGATATATTCTTAATGCCCTCAAAGAGCGAGCCCTGCGGTCTTGCGCAGATGATATGCTCACGCTACGGCGCGATTCCCGTTATCCACGAAACAGGCGGTCTTTACGACAGCATCAAGGATATCGGCTGTGAGGGCGGCGGCAACGGCTTTACCTTTGCGGCTTACAGCGCCTATGAAATGCTCGGCTCGGTAAACCGTGCTGTCGAACTGTTCAAAAACGACCGCGAAGGCTTTGAAAAATTGCGCAAAAAGGTTATGCGCGTGGACTTCTCTTGGAAGCAAAGCGCATTGTCCTATAAAGAACTTTACAATCAATTTTAATGAATATAAAAGGAACTCAACCCTATGGCAAGCAAAACTGTCGCAAACGAAATCCGCGAGGCGCTTAATCAAAAGCTCTCGCGCTATTACGGAATAAGCGAAGGCGACGCAGACCTTAACCAAATCTACAACGCCACGGTTCTGTCCGTGCGCGATATTCTCGCATCGAGAAACAAGGAATTTACCGATGAGGTAGTAAAGACCGAATCAAAGCAGGTCTACTATATGTGTATGGAATTTCTCATCGGCAGATCCTTGAAAATGAACCTCTGCAACCTCGGACTCGAGGACGAATACCGCAAGGTTCTTAAAAAAATGGGCTTTAAGCTCGAGGACGTTTACGAATGCGAAACCGATCCCGGTCTTGGCAACGGCGGCCTCGGCAGACTCGCAAGCTGCTTTATGGATGCATTAACAAGTCAGGACTATCCTGCAAGAGGATATTGCATCCTTTACGAATACGGACTTTTCAAGCAACGTCTGGTAGACGGCGAACAGCTTGAATTACCCGACATCTGGCTTCCCGACGGTCAAAACTGGCTCGTCCCCCGTCACGACCGCGCGTGCAAGGTACGCTTTGGCGGTAGAATCCGCGAGGAATGGAAGGAATCGCACTGCGAAATCATCTATGAGGATTACGACGAGGTCGAAGCAGTACCCTACGATATGCTCATTTCGGGCGGTAACGGCAAAGCCGTCAACACCTTAAGGCTCTGGAAGGCAAGAGATATCAACAACTTCAATATGGAAGCATTCTCGCAGGGACAGTATTTAAAGGCGGTCGAGGATAACACCCTTGCCGAAACGATTTCAAAGGTGCTTTATCCTGCCGATAACCACCACGAGGGTAAATTGTTGCGCTTGACTCAACAGTATTTCCTTGTTTCTGCATCGCTTCAGAATATCGTTTGGCGTCATCTTTTCCGCTTTAAATCGCTCGATAACCTTCCCGATAAGGTGGCTATCCACATTAACGATACACACCCTGCGCTTTGTATCCCCGAATTGATGAGAATCCTTGTCGACGACCACCACGTTTCGTGGGATCATGCTTGTGATATCGTAACACGCACCAGTTCCTACACCAACCACACGGTGCTTCCCGAAGCGCTTGAATGCTGGAACGAAAATCTCTTTGCATTAAGACTTCCGAGAATCCATTCGATCATCAAGGAAATCATCCGCCGCTTCTGTGCGGATGCTTGGAATGCCTATATGGGCGATTGGGATAAGGTTTCGCGTATGTCGATACTCAACAAGGGTACTGTCCGTATGGCAAACCTTTCGGTTGTCGGCTCGCATACCGTCAACGGTGTTTCGCGTTTGCACTCGGATATATTAAAGGAAAGCGTTTTTTCGGATTATAACGATATGTATCCCGAACGCTTCACCAACGTAACCAACGGCATCGCCCACAGAAAATGGCTCTGCTATTCAAACCCTCGCCTTGCAAAGCTTCTGGATGAAACCATCGGTAAGGATTACCGCAAGGATGCAGATAAATTGGCAGACTTTATGAAGTACCAAGACGATTCATCCGTTTTGGAACAGCTCGATACGATAAAGAAGCAGAACAAGGTCGATTTTGCAAACTATATCAAGCAGACCAAGGGTATAATAATCGATCCCGATACGGTATTTGACGTTCAGGCAAAGCGTCTGCACGAATATAAGCGTCAGCTCTTAAACGCGCTTAATATCATCACGGTCTACCTTAAATTAAAGGAAAACCCCAATGCCGACGTAACGCCCACAACCTTTATCTTTGCCGCAAAGGCGGCTCCCGGCTATTACACCGCAAAGGATATCATCCGTCTTATCTGCTATATCGCGGCTGATATCGAAAAGGACCCTGTCCTCCGTCAGAAATTACGCGTTGTGTTCCTCGAAAACTACAACGTCACCCTTGCCGAGCATTTAATGCCCGCCGCCGAAATTAGCGAGCAGATATCGCTTGCCGGTAAGGAAGCATCGGGCACGGGCAATATGAAGTTTATGATAAACGGTGCGTTGACGTTGGGTACTCTCGACGGCGCAAACGTCGAAATGGCAGAGCAGGTCGGCAGAGATAACATCTATATCTTCGGCCACACCGCACCCGAGGTGGCTGAGCTTTGGGACAGAGGCTACGCTTCTTCAAGTTATTACAACCGCAACCCCGAGCTTAAAGCGGCGGTCGACTATCTGCAAACCGGATTTAACGGCAGAAGCTTTGCCGATATCGCAAACTATCTGCTTTATTCCTTCGGCGTAAGCGATCCGTTTATGTGCCTTGCCGATTTCGATTTCTATCACGAAGCACGCAAGCAGGTCTATGCCGATTATGCCGACAGAACAAAGTGGAACAAGAAGGCTCTTGCAAATATTGCAAATTCGGGCTTCTTCGCCGCAGACCGTTCGATTCGCGATTATGCCGAAAACATCTGGCATATCAAGCCGGTTAAAACTGATAAATGAATCTGAATTTCAAAATCACGTCAAAAAACTCCCCTTCGGGCAACCAAACGTTTCCGAAGGGGAGCGAAATATTAATAAAGCTGTCTGCCGATACACAGTGCCAAAAAGCTTGGTTCTACCTCGGCAACGACGAGCGCGTTTTTATCCAAAGGGAGGTTGAAGTAATAAATCAAGCTTCCTCCTTTTCTTGCGCCGTTTTGCTGACGGAAAATGATTTTCCGACCGATGACGGACTTTATTTCTGCCATTTCGAGTTTATCGCAAACGGAACGCGCTATTACACTGCGTTTGACGAATCGAACAATTGCTATGCCGAAACGCATTTCGTCAACGAAACGCAGATTTTAATCTACGACGAAAAATATGCCACCCCCGAATGGCTTAACGGTCGTGTTATGTATCAAATTTTCCCCGACCGCTTCGCAAAGAGCGAAAATGCAAAAAGAAGGGAAGATGCGGTCTATAACGAGGATTGGGAAAACGGCATCCCCGAATACCCGTTGGTACGGGGCGATTCCTTCCCCAACAACACCCATTTCGGCGGTACGCTTTACGGTGTTGCAAAAAAGCTTCCTTATTTAAAAGAATTGGGTGTCGGATGTATTTATTTAAACCCCATTTTCGAAGCATATTCAAACCATAAATACGATACTGCCGATTTTTTATCGGTCGACAAAAGCTTCGGCGGTGACGATGCCTTGTCGCATCTTGTCAATGAAGCGCATAAAATGGATATAAAAGTCATACTCGACGGCGTTTTCAACCACGTCGGTAACGACAGCATCTATTTCGATGCCTATAACAAATACGGCACAGGCGCCTGCAGTATGGGATTGGCCTCGCCCTATTACGAATGGTTCACCTTTAACGAATTTCCAAATGTTTACGAAAGCTGGTGGGGAATAAAAAACCTGCCTCGCACAGTAAGATGCGAAAGCTATATTTCCTTCATTACCGAACAGGTGATACCCAAATATATGCAAATGGGTATCGACGGCTGGCGTCTTGACGTTGCCGACGAGCTCGAATCGCATTTCCTCGACAGAATCGTCAAGGCAATCAAATCCCATAAGAGCGATGCTCTGATAATCGGCGAGGTTTGGGAGGATGCATCCAACAAAATCGCCTATGACGAGCGAAAACGTTATTTCCGAGGAAGTCAGCTCGATTCGGTAACCGATTACCCCATCCGCAACGCGATTATCGATTTCGTCAAGTACGGCAATGCCGATTTCCTTGTCGAAACCGTCAACACGCTCTACCGCAACTATCCTCCGCATAAATTGTCAAGCGTTATGAACTTCCTCGGCTCGCACGATACCGAAAGAATTTCCACCGTCTTGGGCGGAGCAGAGGATATGGGCGAGGATAACGAAATTCTCGCACACCGCAAAATGTCGGCATCCGAGAGGGATTATGCATTAAAGCTTTTAAACCAAGCCTATCTTTTGCTCGCATCGCTCCCCGGAGTGCCCTGCATCTATTACGGCGACGAATTCGGTATGGAGGGCTATCACGATCCCTTCAACCGCAGAACCTTCCCGTCGGGCGCGTTTGACGATAAAAATATCGACTTCTTCAAAAAGGTCAATTCGGTGCGCAATGGCGAATCGCTTTTCAAATCGACCGAGCTGTTTGCAAAGGTACTGTCCGACGGTGTCGCATATATCGTCCGCACAAACGGAAGTGAAAAGCTTCATATCCTTGCCAATATGTCGGATAATGCTTTTGACGCAAACGGCATAAACGGTATCGATTTGATGTCGGACGAAATCGTTGAAAACGCACTTACGCTTTCACCGAAGCAGGTAAGAATTATAAAAGAAGGTAGATAAAAATGACAGAAACCGCAAAAAAAATATCCGAGCAGGCGAAATTGCTCGGAATAAATAAAGGCGACACGCTTTTGGTCCATTCGTCGCTTAAATCGCTCGGAGGTGCAACGCCGACCGACGTTATCGAGGGCTTGCGCGATGCGCTGGGCGAGGAGGGAACTCTTGTTTTCCCGACCTTAAGCTATATGCATTGCAACCCCAACAGACCGAATTTTGATTATTACGAAACAAAATCCAACGTCGGCGCTCTGCCCGAATATTTCCGTACCGAGGTTAAGGGTGTTATCCGCAGTATGTCCCCCACACACTCCTGCGCCGCTATCGGCAAAAATGCGGAATTTGTCACTTCGGGACATATTTTGGATAAAACCCCCTGCGGAGCGAATTCGCCCTTCCGCCGCGTTATGGAATTGAACGGCAAAATTTTGTTTATCGGCTGCGGTATGAACTGCAACACAAGTATGCACGCGGTTGAGGAATTAAGCGAGCCGAGCTATCTCTACGGCGGCGAGTTTGAATATACCTTTACCGATGCGAACGGCAACACCTACAAAGCGCCCTGCCGTGCGCACGGCTTTAAGGGTGTCGCACAATGCTATTACCGCCTTGCCGATTTATTGACGGGCGACGAATTGCGTGTGGGCAATATCCTTTCGGCGCAATGCCATTTGGTACAAACCAAGGCAATGTGGGAGCGTGCAGATAAAAAATACCGCGAGGATCAATATTATTTCATAGATTGGATTGAATGATCTTGAGTATAACAGAGCTTAATTTACTGTTTGAAAAGATAATAAAGGAATTTCGGCTGCAAGGCAGAATCAACAAGATCGACTGCATCGGCAGAGGGAACATAAACGATACCTATCTCACCCAAACGCTTATCGAAAACGGCGAGAGGGAATATATCTTCCAGCGAGTCAACCACTTTGTGTTTGCCGAGCCGCAAAAAATTGCCGAAAACGTAATAAAGGTTACCGAGCATATCGAAAACAAGCTTAAATCACGCGGTGTGACCGATGTCCGCCGTCACGTGATGCATTATTACCGCAAGCCCGACGGAAGCTATTTCCATATAACCGAAAACGGCGATTACTGGCGTGTGCTTTCCTGCATCTATAACGCACACAGCGTCGACCATGCAGATATCGCGCACCTTCGCTCAACGGGTGTCGCCTTCGGTGAATTCCAAAATCTTTTGTCGGATTTCCCGTCGGAAACGCTTTACACGACCATCCCCGATTTCCATAATACCAAAAAACGCTTTGCCGATTTGCGCCTTGCCGCAGAAAAGAATATCGCAAACCGATTAGATTCGGTCAAAACCGAATATGATTATCTGCTTTCTATGGAAAACGAGGCAGTCAAGCTTTGCGAAATGCAGGAAAAGGGAATGCTCCCAAGCCGAGTGGTGCATAACGATACGAAATGCAACAACGTAATGTTCGACAATGCAACGGGTGAGCACCTTGCCGTCATCGACCTCGATACGGTAATGCAGGGACTTGTCGCAACCGACTTCGGCGATGCAGTGCGCTTTGCCGCAAATCCGGGCGGTGAGGATAACGAGGATTTAAGCCGAGTTTATCTCGATTTGGATTATTTTTCCGCCTTTGCCGAGGGCTTCGTGCCGCAAATTATCGGCAAGGTAACCGATGAGGAAATCAAAACTCTGCCCGACGGAGTTTTGTCGATAACGCTTGAATTGGCGGCTCGCTTCCTTACCGATTATCTTAACGGCGATAAGTATTTCAAGTGCAAAAAGATAAACCACAATCTCTTCCGCACACGTGCGCAAATCGCACTCGCAAAGGACGTTTTCGGCAAAATGCCCGAATTACGTGCCCGATTGGGTAATATCGTCGAATCGATTTAAATATGTTTTGTGCATATTAACTGTATTTTAATAAATTTTAAAAATATTATTGACAAATGAAATGAAGCGTGTATAATTGTATACACAGAGTAGTATGCCGAAGTTTACGAAAAAATTTCGGCGACTTTGGAGGATAAAAACGTGCAGTCCATTACTCAGGAAAATATCACTCACCCGAGTGAAGAGGTGCTTATCGCCTCCGCCAAAAAGGGTGATGAGCAAGCGTTTGAGCTCCTCGCCAAGACGTATAAACGCGTTCTTGATTTTCATATCAGACAAATCGATCAGGACCCTTCCGATTACGACGATTTATTTCAGGAGGGACTTATCGGTCTGCTGAAGGCTGTAAGAAACTACGATGGGAAGTCTTCCGCATTTTCAACGTTTGCTTCTCTTTGTGTGCGAAACAGCATTATCAGCGGCGTACGCAGGTACGCAAGCCAAACGTCCAAGACGGTCGCATTGCCCGATGTGATTGACGATGATCGCATAACACCATCTGCCGAGGAGGTACATCTCGACAGCGAACGGGTTAAAATTTTGTTTGACCTGGTTTTCAAATCGCTGTCGCCGTTTGAAAAAACGGTCTTCGAGCTTTATTTGGCGGATATGCCCTATGAATCGATTGCATTCGCAACCGGAAAAAGTGTTCGCAGTATCCAGAATGCCGTCTTTCGGATAAGAACCAAGCTAAAGCAAATAGTCGGCGACGCTGATAATTTGCCCATTAAACCAAAAAACCCTAAAAGGGATAATTAAAAACAACCACAAGAGGAGAACCACCAATGTACGAAGACAAGACTTTAACCTGCAAAGATTGCGGCAACGAATTCGTTTTCACCGCTGGCGAACAGGAATTCTACGCTGAACGCGGCTTCCAGAACGAACCCCAGCGCTGCAAGGCTTGCAGAGACGCAAGAAAACAGGCTACCAAGGCTCCCAGAGAAATGTTCACCGCAGTTTGCGCTGAATGCGGATGCGAAGCTAAGATTCCCTTCCAGCCCTCTGACGACAGACCTGTATACTGCAGCGACTGCTTCGCTAAAAAGAGAAACGCGTAATCATTTCATAGCGTAAATCCGCGCTGAATTTAATTACTAATGCCTGCTGCTTTTTGTGGCAGGCATCTCTTTTTTTGTCGCTTACGCTCTCGACACTAAACGCAAGCGTTTCGGT
Source organism: Eubacteriales bacterium (assembly GCA_045657425.1). Taxonomy (GTDB): domain Bacteria; phylum Bacillota; class Clostridia; order Oscillospirales; family CAG-382; genus Coliplasma. The sequence continues at coordinate 36,898 of JAZOTA010000040.1, read as the reverse complement.
CGGAATCCGCGCGGCGGGGTTTTGTGAGTGCTGGACATTCGCATCTCGCTATATAACCCCAAAAACACAAGCGTTTTCGGGGACCCCATACCGCTCGCGGCACTCTTATGTAAAATCCAAAACTGTAGGGGCGATTCACGAATCGCCCGTGCGTAACGGTTTGAATTAACGCTATTTTCATTCCGTTGCGGTTTCGCCCTAAATTGCCTTCCCCCTCGGGGGAAGGTGGCATTTTCCTCGTAAAATGACGGATGAGGGGTCAAAAAAACGTTTTCCTTATACGTTACCTGCGGGCGATTCACTTTCTCGCCCGTTGGAAACAAATACGGCTAACACAACGTCAATGCACAAAAAATAATAATAATTAATATTGAAAATTTTTTGGAGAGAGCGCGAGAGTCACTTTTTTTAAAAAGGGGCTCTCGCACTATATTCCCCAAAAATCTTCTCGCTTTTTCAAAAGCTCGCGCAGGGATTAAAAATCCTCTTGCATACGTCATAATAAATATGTTACAATAAGAAATAACGAAAAAAGGACGTAACCGCTATGAACATAAACGAAATACTTTCATATTGCGACCACACTCTGCTTTTGCAAACCGCAACACCCGACGAAATCATCGCACTTTGCGACGATGCGGTCAAATTCAAAACCGCGTCGGTCTGCATTCCGCCTTGCTACGTTAAGCTTGCAAGCGACTACTTAAAGGGCAGGGTAAAGGTCTGCACCGTCGTCGGCTTCCCCAACGGCAACACAACAAGCGAATGCAAGGCTTACGAAACCAAGCAAGCAATCGAAAACGGTGCCGACGAAATCGATATGGTCATCAATATCGGCGCGCTCAGGGACGGCAATACCGAATACGTCAAAAAGGATATCCTTGCGGTGCGCAACGCTTGTGTCGGCAAGGTGCTTAAGGTCATTATCGAAACCTGTCTTTTGACAGACGAGGAAAAGAAGCTTATGTGCAAAATCGTCGCCGACTGCAAAGCCGATTTCATCAAAACAAGCACGGGATTTTCAAAGGGCGGCGCAACGGTCGAGGATGTAAAAATCTTCGCCGAAAATTGCCCCGAAACGCTTAAAATCAAGGCGGCAGGCGGTATTTCGTCGATAGATGATGCCGAGGAATTCATAAAGCTCGGCGCAACCCGTCTTGGCACGAGCCGTATAGTAAAAATTGCGAAAGAGATGCAGTAATGATAAATAAGCTTATAAAACTTGCGCTTGAAGCGGCAAATAACGCCTATTCACCCTATTCGGGCTTTAAGGTCGGCGCGGCGTTGCTTTGCGAAAACGGAAATATCTATGTCGGCTGTAACATCGAAAATTCATCCTTCACCCCAACCGTCTGCGCCGAAAGAGTCGCATTTTTCAAGGCGATAAGCGAAGGAGTGACCGATTTCGTTTCAATCGCAATAGTCGGCGGTAAGGATAATATCGGCGAAGAGATATGCTACCCCTGCGGTGTCTGCCGTCAGGTTATGGCGGAATTTTGCGATGCCGAAAAATTCAAAATAATTCTTCCTCATAAGGACGGAATCGACGAGCTTTTGTTAAAGGACCTCCTTCCGCACGGGTTTAAGCTATGAGAATGTACGATATACTCGATAAAAAACGCAAAAAGCTTCCGCTTACCGATGAAGAAATCATTTTCTTCGTCAAAGAATACGTCAACGGCAATATCCCCGATTACCAAGCGTCCGCACTCTTAATGGCGATATGCTTAAACGGTATGACGAATGAAGAAACCGTAACGCTTACCAAAGCAATGGCGGAATCGGGCGATATGCTCGACCTGACCGAGTTCGGCAACAACACCGTCGATAAGCATTCAACCGGCGGTGTGGGTGACAAAACGACGCTCATTGTAGCGCCTGCCGTTGCCTCTCTCGGCTGCAGTGTCGTTAAGCTTTCGGGCAGAGGGCTCGGTCACACGGGCGGCACTCTCGATAAGCTCGAATCGATAAAGGATATGCGTATCGATTTAACGCCCGATGAATTTATGTCTGTCGCAAAAAAATGCGGACTTACCGTCTGCGGCGCAGGCGCAAACATCGCACCTGCCGATAAAAAGCTTTATGCACTGCGTGACGTCACCGCCACCGTGCAAAGCATACCGCTTATCGTTTCAAGCATAATGAGCAAAAAATTGGCAGGCGGCGCGAAAAACATCGTCCTCGACGTAAAAACGGGAAGCGGCGCTTTTATGAAAACGCTTGACGACGCGCGCGAATTGGCAAAGGGAATGGTCGAAATCGGCAAGCTTTCGGGCAAAAACGTTTCGTCGGTTATTACGAATATGGATAAACCGCTCGGATTTTGCATCGGCAATTCCTTGGAGGTAGCCGAAGCGGTCGCACTCCTTAAAAATCAAAAATGCGATAAGGAGCTTTATGATATCTGCGTAACGCTCGCCTCCGAAATGGTTTCGCTTTCAAAGGGAATTTCGGTCGAAGAAGCAAAAAATCAAGTTGTCGAAACGATTGAAAACGGCAACGCCTTTAAAACCTTTTGCGATTGGGTAACACTGCAAAACGGCGATGCTTCGGCGCTCGATAATCTCGATGAATTCGCAGACGCAACATATAAAACCAATCTCTTGTCCCCCTGCGACGGCTATGTTTCATCGTCGGACGCATCGGGCATCGGTATTGCGGCAATGATGCTCGGCGCAGGCAGAAGCGCGAAGGAGGATGCTATCGACCGCACGGCGGGAATAATTTGGCTGAAGCGTGTCGGCGATAAGGTCGAAAAGGGAAGCGTTATTGCGGTTTTGCAGTCCTCGACGGTCAGCGACCATTCAGCCGCACAGGCTAAAATGCTTGAATCGTTAACCTTTTCGGAAGAAAAGCCAAACGAAAAGCCGCTTGTTTATGAAATTATAAGGTAATAACAAGAGGGGAACTTTTTGCAAAAAGTCCCCCTCTTAAACTCCCCTCAAAAACTCCTTATTACAAATTTAATATTAAAAAACAAAGAGGGCAGCTTTTAAAAAAGCACCCTCTGAAATTTTATTCGATTCTTATTGGGAATTTGATTGATTTTTGAGTGTTTAAAGTTTTTGAAGTTGTTAAGAAACTTTTTTCAAAAAGTTTCTTAAACTTTAAAACTAATAAACAAAAAACAATAAACAAAATCAAACAATGTAAATCTCGCACGGAACGTTTCTTCGCTTGGCGTAGGAGATGGTAAATTCGGTACCCTTCGATTCGCCGTCCCAAACGGCAATAACAAGGTCGGCACTGTCAACGATAAGCTTGTTGCGTATCAAAGGTGCGCTTTTTCCGTAAAGCTCGTAATCGGGATAAAAAATAAGCTTTTGAAGTCCTCGCTCGTCGGCATATTTTTCGGCAAGCGTGTCGATTCCGACAGCACCGCCCGAAATGATAACAGTCGCATCGGGAGGAACGTATCTTTTCAAATCGGCGCTCGCAATACTGCGCGAGCCGACAATTGCAACCTTCATAAAATCAATCCTATCAAAAAATGTGTAACAATTATATCGCAAACCTAATGATTTGTCAACGAAATTTGCGTTCTTACATAAAAAACAGTCATAATAACGATTGATTTCAATGCGGTGTTTTGTTATAATATATCATGTAGTTTTATATACACACGAAATAAGGTGAAGAAACGTGAAATATTTAATAATGCTCGGCGACGGAATGGCAGATAACGAAATTGCCGTCCTCGGTAAAAAAACACCGCTTGAAGCGGCAAATAAACCTTGTATGAACTATTTATCCTCCCACGGCTTCAACGGCTTGGTCGAAACCGTGCCCGAAGGAATGGTTCCCGAAAGCGACACCGCAAATTTAGCGGTTATGGGCTATGATCCGCGCGTTTATTCAAAAGGACGCTCGCCTCTCGAAGCCGCAAGTATGGGAATCGAAATGGCGGATAACGAAACGGCTATCCGCGCGAATATCGTCGCATTGGGCGGAAACGGTGAATATGAAGACCTTGTTATGCTCGATCACTCGTCGGATGAAATCCCGACCGAGGAAGCAAGGATTTTGATTGAAGCAGTGCAGGAAAAATTCGGCAACGAGTTTTTGAAATTCTATTGCGGTATATCCTACCGTCATTGCCTGATTTGGAAGGATTGTCCCGAATTTACCGACTTTTCACGTCCTCACGATATCATCGGTCGAAGAGTTGGCGATTATCTTCCCAAAAACGAATCGTCAAAGCCGATGAAAGAGCTTATGAAGGCGTCTTACGAATTCCTCAATAACCACCCCTTGAATATCGAAAGGGAAGCAAGAGGACTCAAAAAGGCAAACAGCATCTGGCTCTGGAGCCCCGGCAAAAAGCCGTCGCTTCCGTCGTTTAAGGAAAAAACGGGACTTAACGCATCCGTCGTCTGCGCCGTCGACCTTATCAAGGGCATCGGCTTCTGCGCAGGGATGAACGTGCCTTACGTCGAAGGAGCAACAGGCGCCGCCGAAACCGATTATAAGGCAAAGCGCGATGCCGCGATTAACGAATTCAAAAACGGCGCAGATTTGGTCTATATCCACGTCGAAGCGCCCGATGAATGCGGACATCAAGGCAAGGTTTACGAAAAAATAAAGGCAATCGAGCATATCGACAACGATATCCTCAAGGGCGTGCTTGAATATCTTGCATCAACGGGCGAGGATTACCGCGTGCTTCTTCTCCCCGACCATCCCACGCCTATAAGCGAGCGCACCCACACACGCGCACCCGTTCCTTTTGTAATCTATGATTCAAGCGATATTAAGGATAACGGAACGCTCGTATATTGCGAAAAAACCGCCAAGGCAAGCAATTTTATGCTTGACAAGGGCGAAAAATTGATTGAGCTTCTCACCGGAGGAATAAAATGAGCGAACAACCCAAATATAAATTAAGACCTTTGGAATCGGAAGGGTATGTCACACCGCGTGATTATTCGACCTACCTTAAATTCAACCTCTTAAAGGGAAGATATTACCGCATCAAGGTCATTGCGGTGCTGCTTTCGATTCTTGTCGTGTGCTTGTGGCTCTTGCTTGCAGGCCTTGCGAACAACAACAGCAATCTTTGGATTGCCGCAGGTGCTATCGCTCTCTGCGTGTTTATGTTCCTTTACACAATCAGTGTAAACGTAAAAAGAATCTGCAACAAAAGCGCAAAGGTCATCCGTGCAAAGCAACGCACCGAGTTCGGTAAAAACGGCTTTGTTTTCGAGCTTTTGTTCCAAAATGCGGAAGAAAACGAATATAACGAAATATTCTATGACGAAATCGAAAAGATTTATCTCGCACCCAAGGCGATGTATATCTATATAGAAAAACGCTCGGTGATCGTAATCCCCAAGCGTAATCTTAAGGTCGCACCTATCGAGGCGCGCGCCTTTCTCGCTAAATATGTACCTGCTCACAAGCTCGTCGTCTGCGTCTGACAAAATTCGATAAGGTTATCGATGTCGGCGGTATCCTCGTTCCTGGCAACGACACCCAAACGGCGCTTTTTCGCCGATAAAAGTATCTTTTCACAGTAAAGCGAAAATTCGTTGGAGGGTAAACGCTCTTTGCCCAAAAACAAATCGGTATAAGAATATTCGGTTCTTTCACCGCTGAATTTTATCTTCATTACGGTGTAGCTTTTGCCTGCTTCGTAAACGAAAATTTCTTTATCAATAGAAAAGCCGTTGTCCCAAAGGTATTTACGCAGGTCCTCCTGCGCCGACATCGGCTGAACGATAAGCGTTGCGTTGTGGGCTACCTTGCTACGGTCGATGATTTTTGCAATAAGCTCACCGCCCATACCGCAAATCGCGGCAGAGGTTATCGGTAGATCGTCGATAGCATCAAACCCGTCGGAAAGGTAAAAGTCCATTTTCACACCGCTTCTTGCGGCATTTTCCTTGCCCTTCAAAAGCGGCTGCTCGTTAATGTCGGATGCAATTGCGGAAGAAGCAAGTCCTTGCTTCAGAACCTCGATAGCAAGAAATGCGTGATCGCTTCCGATATCGGCAAAAAGCGTATTGTCTTTTACGTCTTTTAACAGCTTTGTCACTACCGAAAGACGTGAACCTATCAAACTCATTATGTAACTCCCGAATCAAACGGCACGGCTTTTAAAGTAAGCCGCCCGTGCATTAATGCTTAAGTGTTAAGGCGTAATCTTGTCTTCGATGGTCTTAAACGCCTTTTTCGCCTTGTAGGCGACGGTTTCACAGCAACAGCAATGGTTTACAAGCATCTTTGCCGCAACGTAGCCCGCCAAAGCGCCCATCGCCGCCATAGTAACACACGTGCATCCCTTTTTGGATGCCACGGTTTTCTTGAAATTCATAACCTTTTTCACCTCAATGCTATTATGCATCGAAGTCAACAAAGTTATACTACCACAAAAAAATCGTGCTTTCAACCTAAATTGGCGAAAATTACAAGATTTTTGGCTAAAACTATTGACAAATGCGATAATCAAATATATAATGGACAGTGCGTTTTTACGCGTGTTTTTCGGAAAGGGGTATAACGATGTTAGATCTTAAAAAACTCGTCGACGGAAGCGTCGATTCGGTTACCTTTTCCCAAACGGTTGAGGATATAAGCTTCCTTGACGGAATCGATTCCGGCATGGCAAACGTGCAAGGAACTGTCACAAACCATTCGGGACTTATCGTCCTCGAGGGCGAAATTTCACCCGACTTAACGGTTTTCTGCGCGCGTTGCGGTAAGGAATTTGCTTATTCCGACACAATAAAGCTTTATGCCAAGATTACCGATAAGCTCGCAAACGACGATGAAGACGAATTTATCATAATGGAAAATTTCTCCATTGATATCGATGAAATCGTTCGTTCGGCGCTCATCCTTGAAGCACCTGTTAGATACCTCTGCAAGGAGGATTGCAAGGGTCTTTGCCCCAAGTGCGGATGCGATCTTAATCTTCGTGATTGCGGATGCGATACAAGCGACCGCGATTCGAGATGGGACGTTTTAAAGGATTATTTTAGTGAATAAAAATAAAAATATATAACTATCAAGGAGGATTCCAACGATGGCTGTACCCAAGAGAAAAGTATCCAAGGCAAGAAGAGATAAAAGACGTTCTTCTGTTTGGAAGCTCGACCTCCCCGGAATGACCAAGTGCCCCAAGTGCGGTGAATACATTCTTTCTCACCGTGTTTGCAAGAGCTGCGGTAGCTACGGCGGAAAAGTAGTTCTTCAGGTTAAGGATAAAGAAGACTAAGCGAAATAGCGTGTTGCACCTTGCAACACGCTTTTTTGTAGTTTGCTTTTCCGTGATTTGATTATCATTGTAAGGTGGTGGCGTAATGGTAAAAATTACCGGAGTGGAAACCGGCTCATATTCGCAAAAGGTCGGCATAAAATCGGGCGATATCCTTTTATCCGTCAATAATAATATCATCAACGACGTGCTCGATTACCGTTTTTACATAATGGAACCGTCGCTGTCGCTTGAAATCGAGCGTAACGGTCAGAATCTTTCGTTCGCAATAAAAAAGGATGAATACGACGATATCGGACTTGAATTTTCAACCTATCTTATGGACGAAAAAAAGCGTTGTCGCAATAATTGCATCTTCTGCTTTATCGACCAAAACCCGTCGGGTATGCGTGAAACGGTATATTTCAAGGACGATGACGAAAGATTATCCTTCCTTCACGGAAATTACGTAACGCTTACCAATTTAAAGGAATCGGATATCGAACGCATTATTAAAATGCGTATCTCGCCGATAAATATTTCGGTGCATACAACAAACCCTGCGCTTCGCGTTATGATGATGCGCAACCGCTTTGCAGGCGATTGTTTAAGGTTTATTAAAATGCTCGACGAAGGCGGCATTGCGATAAATGCACAGCTTGTGCTTTGTAAGGGAATTAACGATGGATCAGAGCTTGAAAATTCGCTTTCCGACCTTGTCAAGCTTCAAAATATCGAGTCGATCGCGCTTGTGCCCTGCGGACTTACGGGCCACCGCGAGGGGCTTTACGAATTAGAGCCCTTTGATATGGAAAGCGCAAAAGACGTTATCGATATCGCAAATGCATACGGCGAAAAATGTCTAAACGATAAGGGAATGCGTCTTATCTATCCGTCGGATGAATTTTTCCTTACCGCAAATTACGAAATACCCGACGAGGATTATTACGAGGGCTATCCCCAGCTCGAAAACGGCGTCGGAATGATAAGAAACGATATCACCGAATTTCTTGAATGTCTTGAAAATCTCGATGATTTGGAGTATAATAGAAAAGTAACGGTCGCAACCGGCTTTGCCGCAAAGGAGCATTTGCAAAAGCTTTCGGATTATGCGACCGCAAAATACAAAAAATTACAGGTGACTGTCGCACCGATACGCAACGACTTCTTTGGCGGAAGCGTAACGGTCAGCGGCTTGGTCACAGGCGGCGATATCATCGCACAGTTGAAGGATACCGATATCGGCGATGAATTGCTTATCCCCGAAAATATGCTTCGCGCGCAAGGCGATCTGTTCCTCGATAACGTATCTGTCGAGGATGTCGAGAATGCACTCTCGGTTAAAATAAGAGTGGTTGCAAGCGGCGGCTATAACCTTTGCGAAGCAATTACGGGACTTTACGAATAAGCCCTGAAAGGACTGATTTTAATGGCAAAATGTACAGTTGCGGTTGTCGGCAGACCTAACGTCGGCAAAAGCACGTTTTTCAACAAAATAGCGGGTGAACGCATCTCTATCGTCGAGGACACCCCCGGCGTAACCCGTGACAGAATTTATTGCGACGTTGAATGGAACGGCAGACAAATGCTGTTTATCGACACCGGCGGTATCGAACCCACCACCGAAAACACGCTTCTCCGTCAAATGCGTGACCAAGCGCTTATCGCAATCGGTTCTGCCGACGTTATCATTTTCATGACCGAGCTTTCGGTCGGTGTAACTGCGGCGGATAGGGAAATCGCTTCGATGCTCAAAAAGAGCCGCAAGCCGATAATCGTTGCGGTAAATAAGGTCGACACCATCGGTGAAGTACCTGCCGGCTTTTATGAATTTTACGAGCTCGGCTTTGAGGACGTAATCCCCGTTTCCTCTGTACACGGCACGGGTACCGGCGATATTCTCGACTGCGTTATATCCTATCTCCCCGAGGAGGTAAGCAACCCCGAGGAGGAGGGCTCTATCCGCGTTGCCGTTATCGGCAAGCCGAACGCAGGTAAATCGAGCATAATCAACCGCATCACGGGCGAGGACCGAGCAATAGTTTCGGACATCCCCGGCACTACAAGAGATGCTATCGACAGCTTCGTCGAAAATAAACACGGCAAATATATCTTCGTCGATACCGCAGGTATAAGAAGAAGCGCAAAGGTCGAGGACAGAATCGAAAAATATTCGGTCATCCGCGCAAATGCCGCTGTCGAAAAGGCGGACGTCTGCCTTATTATGGTCGATGCAAACGAGGGCGTTACCGCTCAGGACGAGCGCATTGCAGGTCTTGCGCATAACGCAGGTAAATCGAGCATAATCGTTATTAATAAATGGGACAGCTTGGAGAAGGATAATTCCTCGGTAAACAACTATAAAAAGGACGTTTACACCGCACTTACCTATATGCGCTATGCACCCGTTGCATTCGTTTCGGCAAAAACCGGTCAAAGAGTCGATAAGCTTTATCCCACCATTAACGAAATTTACGAAAATGCAAACCGCCGTATCACGACGGGCTTGCTGAACGATTTTCTGTCCGACGTTACGGCAAGGGTCCAACCGCCGTCCGACAAGGGCAGAAGATTGAAGATATATTATATGACTCAAACGGGCGTAACACCCCCCACGTTCGTTCTTTTCTGTAACGATTCCGAGCTTTTCCATTTTTCCTATCAGCGCTATATCGAAAACTGTCTGCGCGAAGCGTTTGACTTTTCGGGCACGCCGATACGCTTCGTAATCAAGCAAAAGGGCGAAAATCCCAAAGGAGTTGAAATCAAATGAGATATTTACTCGATCTTGATCCCAACAATAACTTTTTCGGCGTAGTCGCAAAATGGATATACGGCATCGAGGATGCCGCACTTTGCAACACCGTTACAATCATCGGCTGGATAATCTGTGCAGTCATCGCCTATCTTCTCGGCTCGCTCAATTCGGCAATCATCGTTTCGCGCTATAAGTTCAAGCAGGATATCCGCTCCTTCGGAAGCGGCAATGCAGGTCTTACCAATATGCACCGCGTTTACGGTAAGGACGGCGCTGTCTGGACTCTGCTCGGCGACGTTGCAAAGCAGCTCGTTTCGGTATTAATGGGTTCTGTTATGTTCGGCAGAATGGGCGCATACCTCGCAGGCGCATTCTGTATGATAGGCCACATTTTCCCCGTATATTACCGCTTTAAGGGCGGCAAGGGCGTTCTTACCGCCGCTACGATGATATTGCTTATCGACCCGATGATATTTGCGGTGCTTATCGTAATCTTTGCGTTGGTGCTTCTTATCACTCGCTACGTTTCGCTTTCCTCTATCATTGCGGCGCTCGTTTATCCTGCGGCTATCCGTGTTGCCTACGGTATGGAGCATGCGTTTGAGCTCTTCTTCGCGCTCTTCGTCGGCATTTTGGTCATCTATATGCACCGTTCAAACCTCTACCGCATCTTCAACAATCAGGAATCGAAGTTCTCCTTCCGCAAAAAGCCCGAGCCCAAGGAAATTATGGATATGGAAGACAAGGAAAACGACGAGGACAATACCTATTATCCCCCTGCAACCGAAAAGAAAAAGAAGAAAAAATAATATCAAAGCAAATTCAAACGAAAAGAGGTGAAATTCCATGCCGCTTGCCGATGCAGTACGTCCGAAAAGCTTCGATGAGGTCGCAGGACAAAAGCATTTGCTTTCCCAAAATGCTCCGTTCCGCCGCATAATCGAAAGCGGACATATTCCGTCGCTTGTCTTTCACGGTCCTCCCGGTACGGGCAAGACAACGGTTGCCGACATCGTCGCAAAGCAAACGGGCAGGGAATTTTACCGCATAAACGCAACGGTTGCTTCGCTTTCTGACATAAAGGATATATTATCGCTTTCTCAAACGATTACCGCCTATGACGGCATAATCCTTTATATCGATGAAATTCAGTATTTCAACAAAAAACAACAGCAATCGCTTCTCGAATACGTCGAGGACGGTCGTGTAACGCTAATAAGCTCCACCACCGAAAACCCCTTCTTTTCGCTCTATCCTGCGCTTTTGTCACGCTCAAGCGTGTTCGAGTTCAAGCCCGTCGATGCAAAGGATATGCTTCCTGCGCTTCGCCGTGCGTTTGATTATTGCAATAAAAATTCAAATCTCAACAAGGAATGCTCGGATGATGTTCTGCTTGCCATCGCAAACGGCTGCGGCGGCGACGTAAGAAAGGCGCTCGGCGCATTGGAAAACGTCTATTACGCAAGTGAAAACGTGCTGTCGGTCGAATTGGCTCATCAGCTTGCGCAAAGGTCGGGCATCCGCTTCGACCGTGACGGTAACGAGCATTACGACCTTCTTTCTGCGTTCCAAAAATCAATCCGCGGCTCCGACCCCGATGCCGCAATATTCTATCTCGCACGTATCCTTGAGGGCGGCGACCTTATTTCGGCTTGCCGACGTTTAATGGTCATTGCGTGTGAGGATATCGGTCTTGCCTATCCGATGTGCATCCCGATAGTAAAGGCGTGTGTCGATATCGCAAATTCAATAGGTCTGCCCGAGGCATCGCTTCCGCTTGCGGATGCCGTGGTGCTTTTGGCAACCGCGCCTAAATCAAACTCCGCGCACGATGCTTACCACGCGGCAGTACAGGCGATAAACAGCGGCAGGGGAAGGGATATACCGTCATACCTGCGTGATACCCACCGTCCCAATGCCGACAACGGATATAAATATCCGCATATCTATCCAAATCACTACGTAAATCAGCGTTATCTCCCCAACGATATCAAAGAGGGCGAATTTTATACCTTTGGAGACAATAAGACCGAACGCGCCGCCTATGAATATTACAAGCTCATTCGCGGCATTTCGGAAAAAGACAAAAAATAGGTAATATTATGAACGTGCAAAAACTCATACCCTTCGGAAGAAGCGCCTTGCTTTCAACAGTTGCCTTTTGGGGTTACTATTTTATAAGAATATGTATCGAGGGCTTGGTTTCTATCTTCTATTCAAACGATAATACCGAGGTCAACGGCTATCCCGAATCGTATTTTACGGCTTGTTCGGTTATCGCCGCAATCGCATTTTTCGTTTTCTGCCTTGACGTCTGCTTTGCAAACACCGCAAAGCGTGCAGCATATATCGAAAAAAGCAAGGAAAAGGAATCGTTTTCCTTCGGCAGTGAAATCGTTTCGATGTTTAAAGACCTTGAATTCTTAACCCTTGTTGCCGTATTTTCCGCTTGGAATCTCGTAATTTTCGATGCTTATGCATTCTTGGTAACGCTTGCGTTTCTGCTTATTGCCGATTTTTTTGCACGTCTTAATTGGTTCGCCTACTCTCGTGAGGGCGCAAAAATCCCCGAAAACAAGGGCATCACCGCAGTAAGAATGGCAATTCACGTTGCAATCTGGTTTGCCGTTATCGGTCTTTTGTGCGTTCTTTCGCTTATCGGACGTGAGCTCTTCGGCGCTATCTTTGCCGCAGTCGGTGTTTATCTCTTCGTTGCGCTTGGCGCATTGGTCGGTTTGCTTGTCCTTCTCTTCATCTGGCGCAGAATACGCGCTTTAAGTATTCAGCGCCGATTCTTCAAAAAGCTTGCTAAAGCCTGCCGTGAAAACTCTGTGCGCTATAAAGAACCCAATGGCATCTGTAAATCCGTTTTGCGTCAGCAGGTAATGCAATTCACACTCGAGCACAAAAACGTCCGCTTCAATTGTGTGCTCATCCCCACAATATTGCGTAAAACTCCGCTTTATTTCCTCGGCAACGGCGAGGTTAAAAGAATACATACCTTTTATTTCTTCAAAATCGATATTTTCTCGTCGGAAAAGCTGCTTAAATATAAGCTTGAAAGACCTCAAAAGGGCGAAAAGAACGTAATAATCCTTTCTCCCATCCCTCGTGAATTTTTCATCGGTGAGCGCGGCAACGCCTCGTCGGGCGATTTCAATTCCGAGGTCGATAAGGCGCTTATCTACAGCGGCTCGGAATTTTGCAACTATATCGAGCGGGTGATTTCCGAAAATCATATCTACGATAAAGAAAACAAATAAGGCTCGGTTTTTGTAAAGTACGATTTCAATTATGTTCCGTTTTTCGCATCAATGTTTCGTCGACCAAACCGCAACAAACGGGCGATTCAAGAATCGCCAGCCACGTAACAAATAAAAATAACGCACCGTGATAAAAGGACAGAGAACGAAAAATTCTCTGTCCTTTTTTATTCCAATTCATCCTTCAACCTGCTAAGCGCCCTCGCTTCCTTTCTCGAAACCGAAACCTGCGTCATCGACAGTATTCTGCCGGTTTCACTTTGCGTCATATTCTTAAAATAGCGCAAATATATTATCTCCCTTTCCTCGTCGGGAAGCTTTTCAATCGCCTGCTTAAGGGCAATCTTTTCGTTTATTTCGGATGTGAAATCAACGCCGATAAGATCCTCAAGCGTACCGTCCTCGCCAACCGTTTCGGAAAGCGAAACAATGCATGACGAGGCGTTTATGCTTTCGACCGCATCCTCCTCGCTCAGATTGCAAATCTTTGCAATCTCCGAAACACTCGGCTCGCGGTTGTGGGTATTAATGAATTTCTCGCGCTCTGCCATTATCATTGCGCTTCGACGCTTGATTTCGCGCCCAATCTTAATCTCGCCGTCATCACGCAAAAAGCGTTTTATCTCGCCGATAATAAGCGGTACCGCATAGGTCGAAAATGCCGTTCCTCGCTCAAGGTCAAAGTTTCGGATGGCACGAATCATACCGATATGCCCGATCTGGCAAAGGTCGTCATAGTCAACACCGCGCCCCAAAAACCGTATCGCAACCGACCGCACAAGCCCGATATTGTCGTTTACAAGCTCGTCAAGCGCATCACTGTCGCCGTCCTGTGCGCGTTTTATCAACAAAGCGTTTGCGCTTTTAGTCACCTTTTTATCCTCTTTTCAAGCGTAACAACAGTTCCTTTTCCGACCGCCGAGCGAACACGTATCCCGTCGGTAAAGGACTGCATCACCGTAAAGCCCATACCGCTTCGCTCGCCGTCGGTGTCGGTCGTGTAAAGCGGCTGCATCGCCGTATGTACGTCCTCAATCCCCCGTCCCTTGTCCTTAATGCGAATAATAAGCTTTCCGCCCTCGGTCAGCTTGCAAACGATTGAAATAATGCATTCCTGTTTGTTTTCAAACCCTGCATATCCGTGAACTATTGCGTTTGTGACCGCCTCGCTCACAACCGTCTTTATGTCGGCAATAACCGAAACGCTCGGGTCGCTTAACGCCGCAAAAGCTGCCACAGCGCTTCTGGCAAACGATTCGTTAACGCTCTTTGCAACAAAATCTATCCTCATTGTGTTTGTTATATTTCCGCTCATACCGTTACACCTCTTTCAATCTTTAAAATTCTGTCCATACCTGCAATCTCAAGCATTTTTTGTGCCGCAACCGACGGGTTTTTAATGAACATACTGCTTCCGACCGTCTGGCATTTTCTCATTCTGCCCATAACCAAGCCCAACCCCGACGAATCGCAAAACGTGACTCCCGAAAGGTCGATACCGAAGCGTATAGGTCTTGTTTGCTCGATTATCTCGTCAAGCGCCGCGCGCGCCGTTACCGCGTTGTGATGGTCTATCTCACCCACAAGGTAGGCAACCGTTGCGTTACCCTCTGTCTTGCAACCTATTTCCATTTTTAACTCCTTTTGTTTTTTTAAAATATTACAATAATCAAGCTGTCGCATTTTGCCATACTGCGCGACGGCTTATTTTTTTGTTTAAAATGACAAAAATATCACTTTATGGTTGACTAATAGCACGTAATGATATAAAATGAAATAAACATATGGTTGAGTAAACTCACTTGTGAGTTTATTTTTCTGAAATTACGAAAAGAGGGTTAGATTATGTTAAAGAAATTGTTATGCTTATTCCTTTGCTTTATCCTCGCATCATCGGTTCTCGTTTTGACTTCGTGCGAAGATAGCGGTGCAGACGTTTCCGAAGGAAACAACGGCGACCAAAGCCAAGCAGAAACCGGAATCCACGGCGGCTTCATCCCCGCTGAAAAAAATTGGGGCGGTGTCGACGTAAACATCCTTACCTACGATATGGAATATGAGTTCTCGACCTGTCAGGTTGCTACCGAAGAGGTTACCGGCGAACCGATAAACGACGCATTCTTTGAAAGAAATGCTATTATCCAAGACCGTTTCGGTATTAACATCGTTGCTCACTATGCGGCAGAGGGTGAAGATTTTATTCAGGTTCTCCGCGACGATATGACAAGCGGACTTAACGAATACGATGCGCTCGTAAGCCAAATCGTTTATGCAACTCCTCTCGCATCCGAAGGCAACCTTTTGGACTTCAACTCTATCAACAACGGCTATATTCAGCTCGATAAAGAATGGTGGGACCAAACCCTCCAAAGAGATATTTCGCTCAACGGCAAGAACTTCTTCATCACCGGTGACGCGCTTGTTGAAGACGACCAAGCAACTTGGGCAATCTATTTCAACAAGGACCTTATCCAAAGCCACAATCTCGAAAGCCCCTACGTTCTTGTTAAGGAAGACCGTTGGAATCTCGATACCATGCACGAAATGCTTCAAAACGTTTCGAAGACTAACGGCTCGCAAAAATCCTACGATCCCAAGGTCGGCGACCAATGGGGTATGGTAGCGCAATCCTATGACTACTATCAGTTCATGCAGGGCTGCGGTCAGCGTCTTATCGATAACACCGGCGATAAGCCCGTTATCCGTATCGACGATCAACGTAACCTTGAAGTTTACTTCAACCTCGCAGAAATCATTTTCGACTTTGAAAACGTCGGCGTAGCAGACCACCACGGTCCTTGGGACAGCGGTGTTTACGGTCAAAGAACCGAAATCTTTGCTAACGGTAACGCGCTCTTTATGCCCAGCTCCATCACCACCGTTGGCGAAGAGCTTATCCGTAAGGCAGAAATCCGTTACGGTATCCTTCCCATGCCTAAAGCAGACGAGCTTCAGGACGAATATACCACTGCAGTAAACGTATATCACTATTCGGTATTCTGCATTCCCAAGACCAACGTTGAAAAATTGGACGTTACCTGCTATGCTTTGGAAGCTATGGCATACTACGGCAAGCAGCTCGTAACTCCCGAATATTACGACAGAACCCTTACCTACAAGCGCTTTACCGATGATGAATCGGCAGAAATGCTCGACCTCATCTTCCGTAACAGAACCTACGATATGGGCGCTGTATTTGACTTCACCAACGGCGCAGCAGGAAGCGGTACTCTCTATTTCTATACAACCCTCCTCGGACAAAAGGATAACAAGGGCGCAAACATTATGTCCTTGCTCGAATCCAAGCGTCCCGTATTCCAAGCAGGTATCGATAAGCTCGTTGAGCAATGCTTTAACGACTAAAATGACATAACAAAAAAGGACTCGTTTCGAGTCCTTTTTTTATTTAAAAACAAATCTTAAAATCCGCGATTCCTCAAGTCGGCAACAAGGTCGACGTAAAAATCGCGCACGTCGAAGCCGTTCATGTCCTTGCGGTTGAGGTCGATGACGTCGCAATGCGAAATCCCAATTTCCTCCTCGGTGCGTAAAAGAAGGTATTTTTCGCCCCATGCAAATGAATCCTCGCTTACAAGCCCGTCGTTTTCGCCGTTAAAATGCTTAACGAGCACGTAGCAGAAGTTAAGGGGAAACCTTCCGCCGTCGGATGCGTTCATGACCGAGCCGATGCTCTGACAGAAAATACCGTCGGGAATTGGCATTTCCTTGTCACGCTGAATACAAACGTTTGCGGTAAGGTCGGTGACCGCCGCCATAAAATCGGGGTGGTGATCGCCGAACCGATGCCACATTCTGTTGTAAAAGCTTTCGATTTTGTCAACAACGTTTTTCGGAAGCTCTTCTATTAAATATTCGGCAAATTCGCACCCTCTGTGCGGCGAATTTACCGTCGTAAGCGATGCGACGTATTTACCAACGCCGTAATGGGCAATAGCGTATCTGCAATCAAGTCCGCCCTTTGAATGTGCGATAATATTCACCTTTTCGCATCCGGTGCTTTTAACGATGCTCTCAATACGTTTAGCAAGCTCCTTTGCGCAATTCGGAACCGAATCGGCAGATTGGTGGTTGCCGTAAAAAATCCTCGCACCGTTGATTTTAAGCTCCTTGGGAATCCTGCCCCAATAGTTAAAAATCTTGCTGTCGCGGAAGAAAACGCCGTGAACGAGAAGTATGGGATATTTGGTGTTGCATTCCTGCAGTAAAACCTTTTCACGTCTTTCTTCTTCGCGCTCGGTTTCGCTCTTTACCTCATCAAAAACCGTTTTGATGATGGAATTAAGAACAATCAAATTCCAAATCGGAATAAGCCCAACCAAAATACCCTTTATTCTTTGCTTCAAGGAAAGACGGTATGACGCTAAATATACGCACAAAATACCGTTCCAAAACAGCAAAAATTCAAGAATAAAGCAGAATATAACGCTTTGCCAAAATTGGGTGCCCTCTGTTCCCAAAACAAGCCAAACCGTGTGAACGATAACGGCAACGGCTGTCGAAACTTGAAATACAATAAGCGCAACCGCACCGTGGAAGCAAATCCTAAGCCGTGTTTTAACGGTGTTGATACAAAAATACCCCATTCCGACGGTAAGGATCGCAAAAACCGTAACCGCCAAAGTAAGCATCGCGGTGTTTTCGGCAAGTAATGAAAAGCAGTTGACCGTCAACGAAAAAACAACCGTATATAACGCAAGTAAATAATGGTAAATTCTTTTCATATCAGTTATAAACTATTTCTCTTGCGTTCCATTCCGAAACGATATAAATAACGTAATCGGGCTTTTCGTTGTTGATGGTCCAATTCTGCCAAGCATAGCTCCACATACCGATATAATGAGTCTTATCCATTCTTTCGGGAATAAGGTCGTAAATACCTGCGCTGTAGGAATCGCGGAAGACCACGCAGGAGGGAAGATTGCTTCTGTTTGTGGTAAACACCTTTTCATTGCAGGTGAGGTCGTTGTAAATAAGCTGCATACCTCTGTATCTCGGTACCGAGGTAATGTTGCCGGGGTCTGCGAAATTAAATTCGCGGTAATATCCGTATTCCTTAACCTGAACCTGCGGAATACCGAGGTAAAGACAAGCGTCTGCGCTCGTGTAATAATCTGCGGTCCACTTGAAATCGTCGATATCTCTCGGCTTTGCATCGGGATATTTCTTCGAGATATGCTCAAACAATTCAACGTAAGCAAGATAAGCGCCGTAATCCGCCCAGTGCGAGTCGAGCTTGTAATAAAGCGGCATTTCGTCGTTTTTATGCTCCTTAAAGGTATCGCGAAGGTCGATAACCGTTGCGCCTGCCTCCTTAAGCTTGCCCGTCACTTGGTCAAAGGCGGTAACCCCCTTTGTCTGAGTATATCTTTCGGGCACAAGCTCGGGATAAGTCGTCATCGGAGAGGGAACGATCATATAAATGATTTCGGCATCCTTGTTGTATTGATGCATCTGATTAAGGCGTGTGGTAACGCGGTCCTTCATTTGGTTAAGCGCCTGCTCGCCAAAAAGGTTCGTTCCTTCAAAATCGGGCACCATAAGGTCAAGGAAGAACTGAAACGCCTTGTTACTGCCGATAGCGCGAGTCCACAAATATTCGGGCTCGGTCGGACGTGCCACAAGGTTTTGCTTTTCGGTGGTTTTGCCGTTTACCTTTTGGGTAAAGGAAACGTTTACAATCGAAGCATTGTTTTTGTTTTCGAGCGAAAGCTCAAACCAACCCTTGTAAGAGGGAACTGTAACCTTCTGTCCGTTGAATTCGGCGGTAACCTCCGCACCATCCTCGCAGGTGCCGATCAAAACGAAAATCGGCTTTTGCGTATAGCGTGCAAACAAAACCTTAACGCGTTTGATTTCGTTATCGTCTTCGCTTTCTTCGGGCTTGCTCGATTCCTCTGGTTTGCTTTCTTCGTCGGGCTTGCTCGATTCCTCGGACTTGCTTTCTTCATCGGGAAGTGAAGATTCGGCTTCAACCGATGCATCAACCGATGCATCAACCGATTCTGCCGAGCTTTCTGCTAAATCAACCGAGCTTTCTCCCTTGCTTTCTTCAAGCGAAATTTCGCTCGATTCATCGGTCGCACTGCTCGAACCGTTTACACTTTCGCTTTCACAAGCCGCAAAAATGCAAGCAACAAACATCATTAATACCAAAACAATTAAGGTTAAACGTTTCATATTTTGCCTCCGAAATAAGGTTTATTCCGATTCTTTTAAGGTTATTTTTCCGTTATCGTCGATACTTACCTGCGACGGCTCGTGCGATGCAAGGTTGTCAAGAATCTCGCGCCCCTGCGCCGTGCCGAGCAGATATTTTGTTCTGCAGCCCGACTGCATACCGGGAATGAAATAAAAGCTTTCGTTTCCGTCGGGGTCAAGCTCGAGCTTCATCAAACCGGTTTCTATCTTTTTTGCATTGAACCAAAAGTTGCCGAGGTTGTAAAAAATAGCCTTGCCTTTGTAAAATTCAATACCCTGAAGCTGATGCGCGTGCGTGCCGATAATAAGATCTGCGCCTGCATCGATATATTCGTGCGCCGATTCCTTTTGCACCCTTTCAAGCTTTGCCGAATATTCGGTTCCCCAATGCAAAAGCACGATAACGTAATCGCAATTCTGCTTGGTTTCCTCAATTACTTCAAGTAAGCGAGTGTTGTCATAGCAACGGAAAACGCCGCCGGATTCCTCGGTCGCCTCGGGTGTGAAAATATTTTTTTCTGCCCTTGTCGCCGAAATATATGCAATCTTTCTGCCGTTTATAACGTAATAAAAGGGCTTTTGCGCCTCGCTTGCATTCTTGCCTGCGCCTGCGTAATCGATTTTATAATTGTCAAGCGTATCAAAGGTGTCGTTAAAAGCATCCTCGCCGTAATCAAAAACGTGATTGTTCGCAAGTGTAACGAAATCAACGCCGAGCTTGTTTAAAATCTCTGCGTTTTCGGGCTTTCCGACATAGGTATAACGCTTTTTCTCCATCGGTGTGCCACGCTCGGAAAATGGGTTTTCCAAATTAAGCATCGCAACGTCGGCATTCTTCATAATCTCCTGCCATTCGGGGGAAATACAATAATCAAGATCGCCGTCATTACGGTTAAGAAAGGGAACCGTCGCATAATTGTCGCAAAGCGAAATATCGCCGCCAAAGGTAAGCGTTATTTTTTTACTGCTGTCCGCCTCACCCAAGCTGATGATTCTTAAATTGTCGCTTTTATACTCGTTTAAATAAAGCGATTCCCAAACGTGAATACTGTTGCCCGTGTATTTTTTCCAAATGCCGTCGCTGTATCCGTTCTTTTTAATGTCCTTGCTGATGCTCAGAAGCGGCTCAGATTCGTATTCGTAATATTCAAGAATAAAGTTAAAAAAGTCGTTGACCTTGTCCTGCTCGTCGGGATCGTCAAAGGGACCGAAAAGATTAACAAGATCAAGCGTTATATCAAATAACGGCTCGCTCGATTCTTCGCTCGATTCTTCACTCGATTCGCTGAATTCTTCGCTTGTTGCAGTGCTTTCCGCCGAAATTTCTTCTTCCGAGCTTTCGGTGATTTCAGATGCTTCCTCAATTTCGAGTCCACACGAGCAAACCGAAAAGCATAACAAAAAAATTAAAACAAAATATAAAAATCTTTTCATCGTTTATCCTAACCCTATAATTTAAAATATTATATCATATGTAATTAATTTTTTCAACCGCTTTGACAAAGTGTTTTTTTTATGTTATAATGTAGGTTAACTTAATATGGAGAAGTGTTACCGTTATGAAAATAACCGTTTTAGACTCTGCCACTCTCGGCAGTGATATAGATTTGTCGCTTTTTAACGATTTGGGTGACGTTGAAATTTTTGATGTTTCACCGCGTGAAACCGTTGCTTCGCGCATAAAGGATACCGATATTTGCATTATCAACAAGGTCAAGCTTGATGAATGCGTGCTTAAGGACGCCAAAAATCTAAAGCTTATCTGTATCGCCGCAACGGGATACGATAATATCGATACTGCTTATTGCAAGCAAAACGGCATCGCCGTCTGCAACGTCGCAGGCTATTCGGCAAATTCGGTTTCACAGCTGACTCTTGCAATGGTGCTTTCCGCTTCGGTCAATCTTAACACTTTCCGTAATTCCGTCGCAAATGGCAGCTATTCAAACGGAAATGTTCAAAATATTTTAACCCCCGTCTATCACGAGCTTTGCGGTAAAACATGGGGTATCATCGGCTACGGCGGAATCGGCAGACGTGTCGGCGCGGCGGCAAGTGCGCTGGGCTGTAACGTCATCGTCAATAAGCGCACACCTGTCGACGATGCAAAATGTGTCGATTTAGAAACGCTTTTAAAGGAATCGGATATTATTACCGTACACGTTCCGCTTACCGATAAAACTCGCGGTATGATAGGTTTTGACGAGCTTAAAATGATGAAAAACGGTGTAATGCTTGTCAACGTCGCGCGCGGCGCAGTGCTCGATGAGGAAGCGGTCGCAAATGCGGTCATTTCGGGCAAGCTCGGCTTCTTCGGTTGTGACGTCTATTCTGTAGAGCCGATGCCCGAATCACACCCCTTTGATAAAATCAAAAATTACGAAAACGTCTGCCTCACACCGCATATGGCTTGGGGCGCTTACGAAGCAAGAGTCCGTTGTATGAACGAAATCAAGCAAAACATAAATTCCTTCCTTAACGGAGAAACAAGAAATCGTATTGTATAAGGAGCTTTCAGTATATGATGGATCCCACAAAATACCGCGCGGGCTATTTTTCCGTCGGAAGCAAATACAATAAATGGGTCAATGCCGAGCGTATCGAAAAAGCGCCCGTATGGTGCAGTGTCGATATGCGTGACGGCAACCAAAGCCTTGTAATACCTATGAGCCTCGAAGAAAAGCTTGAATACTTCAAGGTGCTTCTCGAAGTCGGCTTTAAGGAAATCGAGGTCGGCTTTCCTGCCGCAAGCGAAACAGAATATGAGTTCTTGCGCACCCTTATCGATAACGACCTTATTCCAAACGACGTTACCGTTCAGGTGCTCACCCAATGCCGCGAGCATATCATCCGCAAAACCTTCGAGGCGGTTAAGGGCGCACCGAGTGCGATAATCCATTTCTACAACTCGTTAAGCGTCGCGCAAAGAGAGCAGGTTTTCGAAAAATCCAAGGACGAAATCAAGCAGCTCGCCATCGACGGCGCACGTCTTGTAAAACGTCTTTCCAAGGAATATGATGGCAATTTCCGTTACGAATATTCGCCCGAATCCTTCACTGGTACCGAGCCCGAATATGCGCTTGACGTCATCAACGCCGTGCTCGATATCCTTGAACCGAGTAAGGATAACAACGTCATCGTTAATCTTCCCGTAACGGTCGAAATGAGCCTTCCGCACGTCTATGCAAGTCAGGTCGAATATATAAGCGAAAATGTGAAATACCGTGAATTCGTCACCATTTCGGTGCATTCGCATAACGACCGCGGCACGGGTGTCGCCAATACCGAATTGGCGCTTCTGGCAGGTGCAGACCGAGTTGAAGGTACGCTTTTCGGCAACGGCGAGCGCACGGGCAACGTCGATATTATCACGCTTGCACTTAATATGTATTCCCACGGTGTCGATCCGAAGCTCGACTTTTCGGATATGAACCGTCTTGTCGAAAAATACGAAAAATGCACGAGAATGCAGGTCTACGACCGCGCACCCTATGCAGGCGCATTGGTGTTTGCCGCCTTTTCGGGCGGACATCAGGATGCCGTCGCAAAGGGTATGAAATACCGCCAAAAGCATTCGCTTCACGAATGGAGCGTGCCCTATATCCCTATCGATCCTATGGACATCGGCAGAACCTACGATGCCGACATCATCCGTGTTAACTCTCAATCGGGCAAGGGCGGTATCGGCTATCTTCTCGAGCAGAATTACGGTTATGTGCTTCCTTTGCAGATGCGCGAGCATTTAAGCTACCTCTGCAAGAGCATCTCCGACCGCGAGCACCGCGAATTAAAGGCGGACGAGGTGCTTTCGATATTTACCGAAAGCTATCTTAACACCGTCGGCGCAATAACCGTCAAAAAGCTCGATTTCATTCGTGAAAACGAAACGGTTAAGATAAACATAACCTTTAACGAAAACGGAACCGATACATCGCTGACAGCCGAGGGCAACGGTTCGCTTTCTGCAATCAATAACGCACTCAAAGCATACACGGGCAGAAATTACGTGCTTCAGGTGTTCACCCAGCACAGTATGCAGGGACAGGGCTCGCAATCGGTTGCGGCATCCTATATCGGACTCCAAACCGAATCGGGCAAAATGTATTGGGGCGCAGGCACTCACACCGACGTCATCAAGGCGAGTACAAACGCACTTTTGAGCGCATTCAACAATTTGGTAAGAGGTTGATTATTATGGGAATGACCTTAACACAAAAAATACTTGCATACCGTTCGGGACTTGATAAAGTCGTTGCAGGTCAGCTTATCAGCGCGGATTTAAATATCGTATTAGGCAACGATATAACCACTCCCGTAGCGATTAACGAGTTTAAAAAAGCAGGCTTTGACAAGGTATTTGATAAAGACAAAATCGCAATAGTGCTCGACCATTTCGTGCCCAATAAGGATATCAAGGCGGCGGAGCAATCAAAGCAATGCAGAGAATTTGCAAATCTTCATTCTGTAAGCCATTTTTATGACGTCGGCAAAATGGGCATCGAGCACGCGCTCCTTCCCGAGCAGGGAATCGTCACCGCAGGCGATTGCATTATCGGCGCGGACTCTCACACCTGTACTTATGGCGCGCTCGGTGCGTTTGCGACGGGTGTCGGAAGCACCGATATGGCAGCAGGAATGGCAACGGGCAAGGCTTGGTTCAAGGTTCCTTCGGCAATCGGCTTTAATATCGTCGGCAAATTGCCCTCCAATTGCAGCGGCAAGGACGTAATACTTACCATAATCGGAAAAATAGGTGTCGACGGTGCGCTTTACAAAAGTATGGAATTCTTCGGAGAGGGAATAAAGAACCTCTCGATCGACGACCGCCTCTGCATTTGCAATATGGCAGTCGAAGCAGGCGCGAAAAACGGCATCTTTCCCGTCGATGAAATCACGCTTGACTATTTAAACGGCAGAAGCGAAAGGGAAATAAAGATATTCACCGCCGATAAGGACGCCGAATACGATGAAATAATCGAAATCGACCTTTCAAAAATCACTCCCACAGTCGCTTGTCCGCATCTTCCCGAAAATACGAAAAACGCAAGTCAGCTGAATGACATTAAAATCGACCAAGTCGTTATCGGCTCTTGCACCAACGGCAGAATCGAGGATATGGAAGCCGCATTTAAGGTCTTAAACGGCAAGCAAATCGCCAAGGGAGTGCGCTGTATTATCATTCCTGCAACGATGCAAATACTTCGCGAGTGCGTCATTCGCGGCTATTACACCGCATTTATCGATGCAGGCGCAGTCGTTTCGACACCCACCTGCGGACCGTGTCTTGGCGGTTATATGGGCATACTTGCCAAGGGTGAAAGATGCATCGCAACAACAAACCGCAACTTTGTCGGACGTATGGGACACGTTGAAAGCGAGGTATATCTTGCTTCTCCCTATACCGCTGCGGCAAGTGCGATTACGGGCTATATAACAGAATACAAGGAGGCGTAAACGATGAAAACAAAGGGTAATGCCTTCAAATATAACGACAACGTCGATACCGACGTTATCATCCCCGCAAGATATTTAAACACTCCCGACGTAAACGAGCTGTCGAAGCACTGTATGGAGGATATCGACGCCGATTTCGTCAATAACGTAAAAAAGGGCGACGTTATCGTCGCAGGACTCAATTTCGGTTGCGGCTCCTCGCGTGAGCACGCACCGCTTGTCATCAAGGGATGCGGTGTCGGCTGTGTCATCGCAAAATCCTTTGCGCGCATCTTCTACCGCAATGCGATAAATATCGGTCTGCCTATTCTCGAATGCGCTTCGGCGGCAGAGGAAATAAAGGCAAACGACGTTGTCGAGGTCGATTTTGACAACGGAATCATCAAAAACATCACAAGCGGTAAAACCTATCAAGCGCAACCCTTTCCTCCTTTTATCCAAAGCATTATCGAAAAAGGCGGACTTCTTGCATCCTTAAAAGAAGGTGAATAAATTGACAAAAAATATCGCCGTCATCAAGGGCGACGGCATCGGTCCCGAAATAATCACCCAAGCGGTCAAGGTATTAACCCGTGTCGGTGAGATTTACGGCCATACCTTTAACTTTAATTACGTCGATATGGGCGGATGCGCCATCGATAAATACGGCGATCCGTTGCCTTTGGAAACCATCGATAAATGTTTAGCTTCCGACAGCGTGCTTTTGGGTGCCGTCGGCGGCAATAAATGGAATAATATGCCTGCAAATTTACGTCCCGAAAAGGGACTTTTAAAGCTTCGCTCGGCAATGGGCGTTTACAGCAACAACCGACCTGCCAAGATTTGGCGTCAGCTTGCTTCGGCTTCGCCGTTAAAAAGCGAAATAGTCGAAAAGGGAATCGATTTCATCATCGTGCGCGAGCTTATCGGCGGTATCTATTTCGGTGAGCATAAAACCGAAACGGTCGATAACGAGCAAAAAGCAACCGATATACTCGTTTATACCGAATCGGAAATCGAGCGTATTGGCAGAATCGGCTTTGAAACTGCAAGAAAACGCAGAAAAAAGCTTTGCTCTGTCGAAAAAAGCAACGTTTTGGATTCAAGCCGTCTTTGGAAATCGGTAATGCACAAATTAAGCGAGGAATATTCTGACGTCGAGCTGACCGATATGCTCGTCGATAACTGCGCTATGCAGATCGTTAAGGACCCCTCGCAATTCGACGTTATCGTTACCGAGAATATGTTTGGCGATATCCTTTCGGACGAAGCATCGATGATAACAGGCTCTATCGGTATGATACCCTCGTCAAGCATTGGTGCAACGAGCCGCGGACTCTACGAGCCGATACACGGCTCTGCGCCCGATATTGCAAATCAGGATATCGCAAACCCCATAGGTACAATTCTTTCTGCTTCAATGATGCTTAAATACAGCTTCGATATGGAAGCCGAAGCCAATGCGATCGATTCTGCCGTCGACGAATTTTTAAACAACGGCTACCGCACCAAGGATATAGCACTTGACGGCGAACAAACCGTCGGATGCAATGAATGCGGCGATTTGATCGTGAAATACATAAAATAGGAGTCAAAAATGCTTCTTTCAGGCGCAGATATACTTGTAAAAACTCTGATCGAGCAGGGTGTCGACACGGTTTTCGGTTACCCTGGCGGACAGATCTTGAATGTATACGACAGTCTTTACAACCATAAAAACGAAATAAACCACATCCTTACCGCCCACGAGCAGGGCGCGGCGCACGCCGCCGACGGCTATGCAAGAACAACGGGTAAGGTGGGTGTCGTTATCGCAACCTCGGGACCGGGTGCAACCAACCTCGTTACGGGCATCGCAACGGCATACCTCGATTCTGTCCCTATGGTGGCGGTGTGCGGCAACGTGCCGACCTATCAAATCGGTACCGACAGCTTTCAGGAGATAGATATAACGGGTATAACTCTGCCCATAACCAAGCATAACTATTTCGTCGGCTCGGTCGAAACACTTGCCGAAACCGTGCGTGAGGCATTCATTCTCGCCCAATCGGGCAGACCTGGACCCGTTTTGATCGATATTCCCAAGGACGTTCAAATTGCGCTTTGCAAATATGAAAGCGAAGGCAAGGTGGAAAGGGAAGTGCCCTTTTCCGCAAAGGACGTCCGCATTGCCCAAGCCGCAACGCTTATTAACGAAGCAAAACGCCCCTATATCTATTTCGGCGGCGGTATCCTTTCTGCCGATGCAAGGGAAGAAATGCTATCTCTTGCCGATAAAATCGATGCGCCTCTCGGTTGCTCGATGATGGGCATTTCAATTCTCCCGACCGACCATCCGCGCTTCTTGGGTATGCAGGGAATGCACGGACATTATGCCTCATCAATGTCGATGAACAAAGCCGACCTTATCATTTCGCTCGGTGTTCGCTTCACCGACCGTGCAACGGGTAACCGCGAAAAATTCCTTCCCGGTGTCAAGGTCGTTCATATCGACGTCGACGGAAGCGAGCTTTCAAAAAACGTCAACGCAGTCTGCGGACTTCGTGGCGATTTAAAGCAAACGCTTCAAAAGCTTTTGCCCCTTGTTAACGAATCGAAAAAGGACGATTGGCAGAAAACGGTCGAAGAATTAAAAGCAAAGGAAACCGAATTTGCCGACAACCGCGAAGGCCTTACTCCCGAAAATATTCTTAATACCTTAAATAACTATTTAGGCGAAAACACACCCGTCGCAACCGACGTCGGACAGCATCAGGTCTGGTCTGCGCGTACTCTGAAATTCAAAACCGAGCGCCGTTTTATCACAAGCGGCGGCTTGGGCACAATGGGCTTCGGCTTGGGCGCTTCCATCGGCGCATATTTCGGCACGAACGAAAGATGTGTGCTTGTCACGGGCGACGGAAGCTTCGGAATGTCACTTCACGAGCTTGCAACCGCCGTTACCTATAAAGTCCCGTTGGTCATCCTTATAATGAACAACGGCGTACTCGGAATGGTTCGCCAATGGCAAAAGCTGTTCTTCGATAAACGCTATTCCAATACCGAGCTCGACCGTAAAACCGATTTCGTGGCACTCGCCAAATCCTTCGGCGCAGACGGTATGGCGGTAAACACCGTTGAAGAGCTTAATGATGCGTTGACCGTTGCGTTTTCAAGCGATTCACCCTTTATCATCGATTGCGCCGTCGATAAGGACGAGCTCGTTCTTCCCATGCTACCGCCCGGCGGAAGTATGGACGATATCATCGTAAAGGCAGGTGGCTGATATGAATAAATATACCCTTGCCGTACTCGTTAAAAACGAATTCGGCGTACTTAACCGTGTAACAAGTATGTTCCGCCGCCGCCAGTTCAACATCAGCGCGCTGACGGTTAGCGAAACCGAATCAAGCGCATTCTCGCGCATTACCGTCGTATTCGAGGGCGAGGAGGGCTATAAGCAGCAGCTTGTAAATCAGCTCTATAAGCTCCCTGTAGTCTGCTCGATAAAGGAATTTAATTCCGACAATTCGATAAGCTGTGAGCTTTTGCTTATCAAAATGCAAAACGAGCCCGACACGCGTGAGGATATCCGCACCGCCGCCGATGCCTTCGGCGCAACTGTGGTCGATTATTCAAAGGATTCTTTAATGCTCCGTCTTACTGACAGCTCAATAAAAATCGACGATTTTATCAACCTTATGCGTGAATACACGATTCTCGAAATCTGCCGAACGGGTAGCGTTTCACTCGAAAAGGGAAGCACAACGATCCGTCAGCAAATCAATTTTTAAGCAACAAAAAAAGACCTCGATTGAGGTCTTTTTTTATATCAAGTCTTATTTCTCGTCGAGAACCTTGATCTCGGTGATGTGGGGGTTAGCGCCCTTGTACCAGTAAAGGAAGCCGGAAACCTCAACGAAATCGCCTGCCTGAAGTTCGCCTACGGTCTTGTAAACCTCGGATTCGGTGCCGGTGAGGTAAACCTCAACACAGAAGCTGAAATCCTGTTCGCCGTTGGTGAGGGTTACGTAAATATCGTCGCCGGGTTCGCCGTTCTTGTATTCAAGAGACTTGAACATAATGCCCTTGAAGGTAACGTACTGGTTCATATAGTTGATAAGATCATCGGTGCCGAGCTTGTCGGTAAGGTCCTTTGCTTCAGCAACGTAGGTATCGCCGCCTTCAACGAATTCAAAGGTAGCATCCATGATTTCAACTTCGCCGTCATATTCAGCCTTGGAGCCGGTAACGCGAATCTTGGTACCCTTGGTGAGCTTTGCAGCGTTTTCTTCGGAGCAAGCGAGGTTGTAAACGAAGAGACCGCCGTCAGCGCTTTGGCAGTAAAGTACGATGGAATTATTCCACCAAGCCTGATTTGCCTGAACGTAGGTTTCAACGGTAACGGTTGAACCAACCTCTGCCGCAAGGTATTCAGCATAGGTCATAACCTTAACTTCTTCGGTAGAAGCTTCAACGGAAGTGTCAGCCACGGAAGATGTTTCTTCGCTTCCTGCGCAAGCCGCAAATGCAGCAAACATCGAAAGAACGAGTAACATAGCAATGATCTTTTTCATTTCATAAACTCCTTTTTTATGCATAAATGCATTGTATTGTAATTATTATATGCTAACCAACTAAAAAATCAATGTTATCAAAATAGATTTTATATCACTTTTTGCTTTTGATTTTGTTGATTCCGACATAAATCAGCATCAAAACCCAACAAATCGCCACCAAACCGATCAAAAGCATCGAGCCCGTCGGGAATTCGCCGAAGCTGACCTTTTCCGATGACTTGCTTATACGGTCAAGTCGGTAAAGCGATTTCGTGTCGGAAAAAACCTTGTCAATATACTCGTCGTTAACCGAAATATTATTTTTAACCGCCTTGTTCACCGTTTCAATCATATGTCCCGAAGCATCGCGAAGCGAAACCGAGCCGTTGAATACGGGTGTCACAAAGGTCTTATCGACGTTGTCAAGCAAAAGCTTCGTCGCATCAAGCTTTATGTTGTAATAAAACTCATTGTCCTCACCGCTTCGGTTAAGGTAATCCTGATATTCATCCGAATTTTGCGCCTTCGAGGTAACGGGAACGTAGCCCTCGGTCTGCGCATAGGCGATCTGTACCTTGTTGGTTATCATAAACTGCATAAACAGCCACGATGCCAAAACCTCTTGACTGTCCTCCTTGTTGAAAATACACATCGAAGGGCCTTGGGATATCATGCTGATATTTTCGGGGTCATACTGCGGAACAGGGTAGACCACCGTTTCAAACTGCACCAAGGTTTCCTCGGGAATGTCAAGCAGAGGTGCGTTGCTGCCCATCCATGTCGCACCCGCAGTCGAATCGACTGCAAAAATGCACTGTCCTGCGTTAAGATAGTTTGCAGGGTAGCCGTTCATCTTGTAGGTGTTGAACGCACGCGATTCGGAATGCAACGATATCTGTTTAAGAATATCCTTGGTAGTATCGTTGAATATCTTGATCTCACCGAATTCGTTTGAATAATCGCCGCCCTTTTGCTTCAGCATCTGGATCATCATATTGTCGGTCGATTTGTACATAAAGGGAATAAGCACCTTTTGACCGTTGATCTTAAAATTGCCGTTTTCATCCTTTGCCATCGCCGCCTCCGAAACCTCAAAAACGAAGTCCCATGTGAGCACCTCGGGAAGCGTAAAGCCAAGCTTTTCAACGTAGGTCTTGTTAACGTAGCACGCCTCTGTCGAGCGCATATAAGGCAATGCATAATAATATCCGTTGAATTCGCATTCATTCAGGAATTGCGGAATAATTTCATCCTTGTGCGCAGAATCAAACAAAACTTCGCTTCCGCCAAGCCCGTATTTTTCGTCGACCATCAGATCGTCAAGCGGCACTACCGTGTCCTTGCCGGTAAGATAGGTCGCAATGTGGTCGGGGTAGGTAATACAAACGTTAGGTGTCGTGTCGGTCGAAATGTTTGTAATAACGTCCTGGTAAATTCTGCCGTAATCGGTGTAAAGCTTTAATTTAACCGTAATGTTCGGATAAAGCTCTTGGAAATCGGCGATAGCCTGCTTGTAAATGCCGACTTGGGTAAGGTTTGTGTCGTTCTTTGCCCAGAACGTGATTTCGTAATTGCGCGAGGTATCAAAGCCCTCGGGAAGCTCAAAAACCTTGCTTTCGCGGTTGCCGTGGCAAGCCGTAAGCGAAAATGTAAGCAAAACAAGAAGAAAAATACAAAGAAATCTTTTCATCCCTTAATACCTCCTCTCGAAACGCCTGCCATTATCTTGTTGCGGAAAATAATGAACAAAACGATAAGCGGAATCGAAATAACGCAAACAGCCGCCATCATGGCAGGAATGTTTTCACGTCCGAAGCCGTTTTCGCGTATCTCCTGAATACCGTTTGAAACAAGATAATAAGCGCGGTCGTCGGTAACAAGGCGCGGCCATACGAAGGAGTTCCAGCATTCGATAACCTTAAGTATCGTAACCGTAACGATAGTCGGCTTGCAAATGGGTATCATAACCTTCCAAAGGTACTTAAAATCGCCCGTGCCGTCCGCCTTCGCGGCATAATAAAGCTCGTTAGGCACCTGCGAAAAGTTTTCCTTTAGCAGATAAATATAGAAAACCGAGGTGACCGAGGGAAGAATAAGTCCCGTAAAGGTGTTGCGAAGGTCCATTTCGGTAACCGTGACGAAGTTGGTGATAACCACAAGCTCGCTTGGGATCATCATAAGCGCAAGAAATAAGGTGAAAACAAGATTCTTGCCCTTGAATTCAAGCCGTGAAAAGGCAAATGCCGCAAGCACGGTCACAAAAAGCATTATCGCCGTCGTCACAATCGTGAAAAGCAGAGTATTGCCGAAATATCCCGAAAGCGGTACGGCGGAAAATGCCGTGCCGTAGTTTTCAAACGTAGGGTTCGCCGCATAGAACTTCGGTATCCATTCCGAGGAATATTCGCCGTAGCTCTTGAACGATGAAAGCACCATCCAGTAAAAAGGGAAGAGCACGACCAAAGCCCAAACGGCAAGCAAAAAGTAAACAATAACCTTTGTGGTGATCGCACGGTTTCTTGCGGCTTTTTCAATTTTAACGTAATCCATAAAAGCCACCCCCGTCAATAGTGCACGCGCTTTTTGCTCACAAGCAGATTAATGCAGGTGACGGTAAGCACGATAACGAACAAAATAACTGCCGCCGCCGACGCAAACGAGGGATACCCGCCCGAATCGCCGTAAAGCATATCGTAAATGTAACCGACAATGGTGTTCATACCGTTTGCGTTAAGGTCTGTGCCGAACAATGCGACCGCATCCGAATATGCCTTGAACGCACCGATAAAGCCGGTAATAACAAGATAAAACACAGTCGGCGATATCATCGGAAGCGTAATTTTATAAAACATACGCCATTTCGACGTGCCGTCGACCTTTGCGGCGCTGTAATAGGTATCGTTCACCGAAGCAAGCGCGCTTGTGAAAATAAGTATCTTAAACGGCAAAACTATCCATATCGTATAAATAGAAAGCACCGTCATCTTCGCCCAGTAAGGTCCGTCGATAAAATCAATAGGACTTACGCCGAACCAACCCAAAAAGGTGTTTATAAGTCCGTCGCTGTAAGGCGTTTGCTTGAAAAGTATCATAAATACCAAACCGACCGCAAGCGTGTTTGTAACGTAGGGAAGGAAGAACAGCGTCTGAAAAAGCTTGCGAAGCTTCTTTATCGATGCAAGACCCACCGATATAAGCAAAGCAAGTGCCGTTGAAAGCGGAACGGTAATAAAAACGAGAATAAACGTGTTCTTAAGCGCTTGGAGGAAATAAGGGTCGTGAAGCACGTATTCATAGTTATAAGAGCCAATCCCGTGAAAGGTCTGCGATGCAAAGTTGAATCCTTCCTCAAACGAGTATATAAAAACGTCAACAAGCGGGTATACCATAAAAATACCCAAAAACGCAACGGCGGGCATTAAATAAAGCCAGCCCTTAAGATTGTTTTTCATATCGTCACCTAAAAATCAAAACCTAATACGGTCGCCGTTTTCAAGGTCGAACAAAAATACCTTGTCGCGCTTAAGCGAAAACCTGACCTTGCCAAGTCCTACGGAATCAAGTCTGTCAGATGAAACAATTGCGCGTACAAGCGGATTTTTTGAAAGAATATGCTTTGAAACAACGCTGATATCTCTGCCCATAACCTCGACACGCTCAAGGTCACAGGTGAAACAGCCGCCGTTGTCGATAATAAAGCCCTCGGGACGTATCGCCACCTCGATTTTCTTTTCTTCCTTGGGAAGCGCAACAGATTCAATAATTACCTCGTCGCCGATATAAACCCTTGAATCCTTTATCACGCCCTCGAAAACGTTAATTGGCGGAGTACCCAAAAACTTCGCAACAAATGCGTTCTTCGGATCGTCGTAAACCTCCTGCGGCGCGCCTGTCTGCTGAACGATGCCGTCCTTCATAACAACGATCATATCGGATATCGACATCGCCTCCTCTTGGTCGTGAGTAACGAATACCGTCGTAATACCCGTTGAACGCTGAATACGTCTTATCTCCTCGCGCGTTTGCAATCTTAACCGAGCGTCAAGGTTTGATAACGGCTCGTCAAGCAACAAAATGCGCGGCTTCTTTACCAATGCTCTCGCAATGGCAACGCGTTGCTGCTGACCGCCCGAAAGCTCATTCGGCTTGCGGTCAAGCAGATCCTCGATCTGCACGAGCTTTGCAACCTCACACGCCATATCGGACATCTGCGCCTTGGTAAGCTTTTCCTTGCCCTTTCTGTTTTCCAAAGGGAAGGTGATATTCTGCTTGACCGTAAGGTGGGGATAAAGCGCATAATTCTGGAACACCAATCCAACACCGCGCTTTTCTGCGGGAAGGTTGGTAACCTCGTCATCGCCGAAGAAAATTCTTCCGCTTGTGGGCATCTGAAGTCCCGAAAGGAGATTAAGCGTTGTGGACTTGCCGCATCCCGAAGGACCGAGCAAGCCGATAAGCATACCGTCCTCGATAACGAAATCAAAGCTGTTGACGGCAATAACGTCCTCGGGCTGCTTTTTGTTGCGGCTCGGATATATTTTTGTAAGATTGTCGATTGTGACCTTCATAAAAAAGACCTCGCAGATTTTAATGCTTTATTATACTACAATTCTAACCGATTTTCAAGGATTTGTTAATATTTTGTGAAAAAAAGAGCTCTCAAAGGATTCCCCCTTGAGAGCGTGTCTTTCTTATTTGCCGATAAGCTTGTTGTAATATTTGTTGAAAGCACTGCCGTTGCTTGTCGAGGCGGTCGCGCAGATGATAATATCGTCAATACCTTTTTCCTCAACCAACGGACGGATATCGATATTGATATGTCTCGGGTCGATAATGATTATATTACCGTAATGCTCGATAAGGTAGGTGGTGAAGGCATTGCCCGACGATTCCTTAATAACAAGCACCGTCTTGTCCTGATCGTTTTCGGGGACGTTGATTTCGGTATACGGCTGGTCACCGTTGATAAAACATTGGTTGTTCTTTCTCGTGTCAACAATGCAGTTATCAAATTCGCGGTACAACGTCATATTGTCACGGTATACCCACATTGTATGCTCTTTGGTAGGCATATAAGCATAAACCGTATCGATATAAGAAAGAACCCTATCGTCCTTTGCATAACTGTAGAGCTTGCCCACAAAATTGTCGGTAATTATCTTTTCTTCAAAATCCGAAAGCTTTTTAGGGGTAAGACCTACCGACGTTGCGAATGCGTGATAAGCATAATAAGCGGCGCGGTGTGTCCAATGGTAATCGCTCTTGTAATACAAATATTCATCTCGGTGCTCGGCAAAAATGTTTTTCAGATTAACAAAATTAACGTCGCCGTAGATCTTCGATTCCATCTTGTCAAGAATCTCACCCTGGTCGGAAAGCCATGCGCGTACCGTCGGGTCGGTAATGCCAAACGCCGATTGCGGCATATTAACAATGCTTATGCGTGTGTTGGGGAAGATACGGGCATATTCGGCATAAACGTTTGCGTTCTTCTCGGCAATACTTTCGTTAAACCATGTGCCGTAATAACAGCCGCCGTTAAAAAGTATGTAGTTTGTAGGCAAAAGCTCTGCATCGCCGAAATTGTTATCCTCGGGTTGGCTCGACTCCTCGGGTTCACTCGATTCCTCGGGTTCGCTTGACTCCTCGGGTTCACTCGATTCCTCAGGTTTGCTCGATTCCTCGGGTTTGCTTTCTTCGGTCGGTCTGCTCGATTCTTCGGTCATACTCGATTCCTCAATTTCGCTTGATTCTATGTTTGATTCAACGCTTGACTCGGCATTCGATTCAACGCTCGATTCAACAAAGCTGTCAGAGCTTTCGTCTTCAACCGATGACTCAACGCCCGATTCCTTTTCGACAACCGAGCTGTCAAACGACGCTTCGACCGAGGATGCACTTTCCGGCAGGGAAGAGGAAGCACCGCCCTCGTCGACCGCGTTACAACCGATAACGAATATAAAGAATAATGAGAAGATAACCGTCGCCACAATTCTTTTCATAAAAAGCACTCCAAAGTAAAGTGATATCAATTAATTAAATTGTTGCATATTATATCATTTTTTGTATGAAATGTCAAGATTGTACTACCGTATTGACATAGAAACAAAAAGGTAGTATAATGTAGTGAATACATACCGGAGGTCAACTATGAAAAAAATTACGAACCGATTTTTAAAAATGCTTCTCGCTGCGTGTATGCTGATTACCGCTATCCCTGTGGGCATCAGTGCATCTGCCACAGACGATTGGTATACCGAAAAAGACGTACAGGGCATTAAGTCCACGATTATCTCAAACAAGCACCGTGCCGCATACGTTGATATTATGATGCGCTACCACATCCTTTCCGAAACCAACAACCATCGTGTTGAGCGCAATCTTAAGGACGGTAAAAGCATTGTCTTCTTCTTCGACGGCTGCAGCGATAACGTTGACGATAAAATCTACAGCGATTACACCAAATACCGTATGTCCTCCTACTGTGCGGTAGTTCAGCTTAAGAACGGCGTTCCCACGATTGTTTACGAGTCCGAAAACAACTCGACTCTGCCCGATAACCCCCGTAACCCCGCAACTAACGAGGGCGATCCCGTACCTACCGTTATCGACGGTGTTTATAACATCCAATCCATCAACCACGGCGGTAGCTATGCCGCACTCTGGATCGAGGATGACGGTATTCAGGTTCCCGTAATGCGTTGTGACGAAAATACTCACTACGCAAGCACCTCGAAATATATCAATATCCACGCGCGCAGCGAATGGAGCGGTGCTCCCACCGACGGCATCACCCCCAGCTCCTACAGCTCCTCGGGCTGCTTCAACGTAGGTAAGGCAAGCGACGGCTTTAAGGATTACAACAAGTTTATCGAGCTCATTCTCGGCGTTTCCAACGCGCGTATGCCCGATTGGAACAATAATAAGTGTACAAGCGGTGTCGACTTTGGTCTTGTTATCATCGACAGATCGCAGTATCAGCAACAGCTTACACAGATCTTCAAGGGCAAGGTAAATACCGGTGCCGAGATTACTGCAAAGCTTGTTGAAAACACTTTAACCCTCCAAAAGCAGGTATTTAACGCGACCGGTGACGTAAACGGCGACGGCGACGTCGATAAGTTCGACTACGTTCTCGTTAAGCGCTCCATCGTCGGCAATGTTGAATTGGGCGACCTCGAAAGCTTCGCGACCGACGTAAACAAAAACGGCGAAGCCGATAAATACGACTATATCCTCATCAAGCGTTCAATTTTGGGCACTTACGAAATAGGCGAATAAAACAGTAAAACCGACTTGTCGATCAAGTCGGTTTTTGGTTTTAATACCAGACTTTTGACGGAATTGCAAATTGCCTGTATTACGAAACGAGTTTGTTTAATAGAAGTGTTTAGGAGAAAGACAACCGAAAACAGCGTTTTTTGTTTTATAAATTTATGACAAAAAGAAAAAACAAAAAAGATTAAAAAATTTCAAAAAAGGTGTTGACAAA
>JAZOTA010000039.1:0-57480 GCA_045657425.1 Eubacteriales bacterium | reverse complement strand
GATACAACTCGATGGAGTGGATAATGGTACCAACGGGGATAGCGCTGATGGGAAGAACGTTACCGGGTTTGATGTCGGCATTTTCGCCGGAGTAAAGAAGTGTGCCAACGGTAACTCCGTCAGGAGCGATAGCGTAGCTCTTCTTACCGTTTTCATCTTCAAGGAGCATAATGTAAGCGGTACGGTTAGGATCGTATTCGATACCGAGAACCTTGTTAGCGCCTTCGCTATATGCACGCTTGAAGTCGATAATTCTGTACTTCTTCTTGTTGCCGCCGCCGTGGTGACGAACGGTGATTCTACCGGTGTTGTTTCTGCCCGCGTTCTTTTTAAGAACCGTGAGGAGCGACTTCTCGGGAGTCTTCTTGGTAATTTCCGCGAAGGAGGGAGTAGTCATATTTCTGCGGGACGGGGTTGTAGGTTTGTATGTCTTAACAGCCATTTGCTACTTTCTCCTTTCTTACATAAGGCTATCGAAGAATTCGATGGTCTTGGATTCTGCGGTGAGCTTAACGATGGCTTTCTTCCATTCAGCAGTTTTGCCTACGTGGTAGCCAACACGCTTTGTCTTTCTCTTCATGGTGATGGTAGTAACTTTTTCAACTTCTACACCGAAGATGGTTTCAATAGCGTTCTTAATTTCCACTTTGTTAGCGGAAGCAGGAACCTTGAAAGTGTACTTTCTGTCCTGCATATTCTTGATAGAGGCCTCGGTGATAACCGGCTCTCTGATGATGTCGTAAACCGATTTCATTATGCGTATACCTCCTCAAGCTTTGCAAGTGCATCCTGAGCGATGACCATTTTGTCATACTTAAGGATGTCGTAAACGTTAATGGTGTTAACAGGAGCGGTGATTACGCCGGGGATGTTAGCCGCGGAGCCAACTACGTATTCGTTAACATTGAGAGTAACGATCATAGCTTTGCCTTCAGCATTAACTGCCTTAAGGAAGTTAACCATGCTCTTGGTCTTGTAGCTGTCAAGCGCGATATTGTCAACGACAATCAATTCGTTTGCAACCACTTTAGAGGTGAGAGCGGAGAAAAGTGCAACTTGCTTAAGTTTCTTGTTGATGCTTACACGGTAGCTTCTGGGCTTAGGTCCAAGTGCGATACCGCCGTGGGTCCATTGAGGAGCACGGGTGGAACCCTGTCTTGCTCTGCCGGTACCCTTTTGACGCCAAGGCTTTCTACCACCGCCGCGAACTTCGCTTCTGGTAAGAGTAGATTGAGTACCCTGACGTTGGTTGAGCAAATATGCTCTAACTACGGAGTGAACTGCTGCGTTATTGATTTCTGCAGCAAAGAGCTTATCGGAAAGAGTGACTTCGCCACAAACCTTTCCTTCCATGTTTAAAACGTTAACTGTAGGCATTTCTTTTCCTCCTTCCGCTTATTTCACAGTGTTGCGGAGGTAAACGATACCGCCCTTTGCACCGGGAACCGCACCCTTAACAGCGATAAGGTTGTTATCGGGGTCGATCTTAACGATTTCAAGGTTGAGCATCGTTACCTGCTCGTTACCGTACTGACCGGCCATCTTCTTGTTCTTGAAGATACGCGAGGGGTCGCTGTTTGCGCCCATCGAACCTGCCTGACGGTGAACAGGGCCTGTACCGTGGGTCATTCTGAGTCTGTGGCAGCCCCATCTCTTGATGACGCCGCTGAAGCCGTGACCCTTGGTAACACCGGTGATATCGATCTTTTCGCCAACCTCGAAGGTGTCAGCGGTGATCACGTCACCAACGTTAAGGGAAGCACAATCTTCAAGACGGAATTCCTTGAGGTACTTCTTGAAGGAAACCTCTGCTTTAGCGAAAACGCCTTTTTGAGGTTTGTTGAGTTTTCTCTCGGGGATGTCCGAGAAACCGAGCTGAACTGCTTCATAGCCGTTCTTTTCATTCGTTCTCTTCTGAACGACAACGCAGGGACCTGCGCTGATGACAGTAACAGGGATAACCTTGCCCTTTTCATCAAAGAGCTGAGTCATACCGAGCTTTCTGCCGATGATGCCTTTTTTCATTTGTTTATCCTCCTTAGGTTATTGGTTGACGCGCCAAACGCACATCAACGTGACCTTAATTTGACAAAAGGTAATTAAGAATTAGAGTTCAACGTTGAAATCAACGCCTGCGGGGAGATCAGTGCTCATAAGAGCTTCTACGCAAGCCTTAGAGGGCTTGATGATGTCGATAAGACGCTTGTGAGTTCTGTATTCGAACTGTTCGCGGCTATCCTTGTACTTGTGAACTGCACGAAGGATGGTGATGATTTCCTTTTCGGTAGGAAGAGGAATGGGACCGGAAACGGTAGCGCCGTTGCGCTTTGCGGTTTCAACGATCTTTTCAGCAGCACGATCGATAAGGGTGTGATCGTAGCTCTTAAGACGGATTCTGATCTTTTCTTTCTTTGCCATGGGTTTGCCTCCAAATAAAATATAATAAAATGAAATGATTTGACGGCAGAGCCTTGAACACCGCGCCGGGCGTTTCGTAAAACACCCTTAAAAAATGCTCGAAGCCTGCGCCCGATTGTCGGACATACTCTGCCATAGTTACCTGTCGGTTGACAGCAATCTATAGCTTCATCGCACACCAAGCGGAGTCGATTTTACCATATATACATATAAATTGCAACCCCTATTGCCAAATTTAATTGTAAACATTTTGTGAACATTTATTAATTCATTATTTTGTCCCCCAAAATATTTTTCTTTAAAAAATCTTCAAAATCTTCTTTACAAAGCGCCGTTTTTTGATATAATGTTTTTAGAATATATTATATATAATAATAAAGGAAGAAAAAACGATGAAAATCGAAAGAATCAACAAGGGCGTTTGCTCGCGCAGTATCACTTTTGACCTTGACGAAAACCACAAAGTAACCAACGTTTCCTTTGTCGGAGGTTGCAACGGCAACTTAAAAGGAGTAGCGGCGCTCTGCGAAGGAATGCTTGCAGAAGAAATTATTTCGAGATGCAAGGGTATAACCTGCGGATTTAAGTCCACCTCGTGCCCCGATCAATTGGCGCAGGCATTAGAGGAAGCGCTTCAGAACGCATAAATTTTCACAATATTTTGGAGGACTCCTTTTATGAACAGGGAATTCGAAAAATGGCTTAATAACGAAAATCTCGACGAGGCATCGAAAAAACGTCTTTTGGAAATCAAGGACGATGAAACCCTGATTGCCGAAAGATTTGCAATTCCCATGAGCTTCGGCACCGCAGGATTGAGAAGCACCATGGACGTCGGAATTTCAAAAATGAACGTATATACCGTCGGTCAAACGACTCAGGGCTTGGCAGAGCTTATCGTTTCGGCAAACGGACAAGACCGCGGCGTTGCGGTTTGCTATGACAGCAGAAACGATTCGGATACCTTTGCAAAAACCGCGGCAAGCGTTCTTACCGCAAACGGTATTAAGGTTTATTTGTTCGACGGAATGAGACCCACTCCCGAGCTTTCCTTTGCTATTTTACATTACGGCTGTATTGCGGGCATCAACGTTACCGCTTCGCACAACCCGAAGGAATACAACGGATATAAGGTTTATTGGGAGGATGGCGCACAGCTTCCGCCCGAACACGCAAGCGTGGTTTCGGAATCCGCGGCAAAAACCGATATTTTCAACGGCGTTAAGACAATGGACCTTGACGAAGCTAAAAAGCAGGGTCTTTTGGTTATGATAGGCGACGAATGCGACGAGGCGTTTTTGTCGGCAGTGCTCGATTGCCGTCTTGACGCGGAAAACACAAAGAAGTACGGAAACGAGGTTAAGATTGCTTACACGGCGCTCCACGGCACGGGCTATAAGCTTGTTCCCGAAGCGTTGAAGCGTTGCGGCATCGACAATTTGATAACTGTTGACAGCCAAATGATACCCGACGGCAACTTCCCTACCGTTGCATCGCCCAACCCCGAAAACCGCGAATGCTTTGAAGAAGCTATTAAGATACTCGATGCAGATGGCATCGATTGCGGTGCAATTATTGCGACCGACCCCGATGCAGACAGAATCGGTCTTGCCATTAAAAATGACAAGGGTGAATTCTTTGCGCTCAACGGCAACCAAATCGGTGCATTGCTTATCGACCATATTATTAAAATAAGGAAGAAAAACGGCAACCTTCCCGAAAATGCATGCGCTATCAAATCGGTCGTTTCCTCGAACC
This sequence comes from Eubacteriales bacterium, assembly GCA_045657425.1. GTDB lineage: Bacteria > Bacillota > Clostridia > Oscillospirales > CAG-382 > Coliplasma. The sequence continues at coordinate 53,304 of JAZOTA010000039.1, read as the reverse complement.
TTTTTGATGCGATTTGCGAAAAGAACGGCGTGCGCCACATCAGCGTACTCACCGGCTTCAAGTATATCGGCGAAAAGATAAAGCTTTGGTCGGCAGACGGAAGCAACACCTTTATTTTCGGCTACGAGGAAAGCCAAGGATATCTTTCTGCGGGATACGCAAGAGATAAAGACGCAATCGGCGCAAGCGTGCTTACCGCCGAAATGGTTTGCCGTCATTATGCAGAGGGCAGAACCGTTTACCAAGCTTTGCAAGATATCTACGCCGAATATGGCATTTATAAGGAAAGTGTTCTCAACGTAAAGATAAGCGGTATCGACCCGATGGGCCTTATGGGCGAAATTATGGCGGATATCCGCAAAAAGAGCATTGAATCCATCGGCGGCATGAAGGTTACCGCAAAGCGCGATTATGCAACCGGCGTTATTAAATACGCAGACGGAAGCGAAGGCGCTACAGGTCTTCCCGAAAGCAATATGCTTTATTTCGAGCTTGAAGGCGGCTCTGCGGTTATTGTAAGACCTTCGGGTACCGAGCCCAAGATCAAAGCATATATCCTCATCCGTGCCGAAAACGAAGGCAATGCAAACGCCAAGATAGATGCTTGTACCGAGGATTGCAAAAAATTACTTTCTAAATAAAGGAAACCGATATGGACGAAAGATTGCAAAAGCTTTTTGATGAAATATATACCCCCGTTTCGAAATTCGAGGTCACCGCTTATATCACCGACGAGCCGGTAACCTATGAAAACCGTCAAAGCGGCAAGGTTATGCAGCTTTCCGAGGGTCAACGTTGGGGTAAGCTTTGGGATTGCGCCTGGATGGAAATGAAGGGCAAGATTCCCGAAGGCATGGATTTGCAAAGCATTGCCTTTTTGCTCGACGTTGGCGGCGAGGGCTTGGTTTTCGATAAAAACGGAGTACCTTTTAAAGGGATTACCAACAAAGACAGCTTTTTCTCGTTCCATTTGGGAATGCCGGGCAAGGTTGTGGTTTACCCCGATGACGTTATGTTAAACGGCGGCGATATCGATATTTGGCTTGATTGCGGTGCAAACGACCTTTTCGGTGAGGACGAGCATTGCCCACTTGATAAGATAGGCGTGCTTCACAAGGCGCAAATTGCGACTGTTGACAACGCCAAGCGCGACCTTTATTACGACCTTGAGGTTATTTGGCATCTTGCGGAAGCGACCAAGGATGAAGAGCTTAAAAAGAACGCGAAGGAATGCTTCGAAAAGGCAATTTCGGTTTATTCCGATGATATTGCGTCCGCAAAAAGGATTACCGAGGAATTTCTTTCGCAAAAGAGCGAAAGCGATTTTAAAATCACAGCGCTCGGTCATGCTCATATCGACCTTGCGTGGCTTTGGCCGTTAAGAGAAACGAAGCGCAAGGCCGCAAGAACCTTCGCAACGGTTTTAAGACACAGCGAGAGATACAAAAATTATCTTTTCGGTGTAAGCCAGCCGCAAATGCTTGAATGGGTGCGTGACGAGCATCCCGAGCTTTACAAGCAGATGAAAGAGCTTTACAACGAGGGACGTCTTGAGCTTCAAGGCGGTTTTTGGGTTGAAAGCGATACAAACGTACCCTCGGGAGAAAGCCTTGTCCGTCAAATGCTTTACGGCAAGAGGTTTTTCAAGGAGGAATTCGGATACGAGCAGGAGATTCTTTGGATTCCCGACGTGTTCGGTTATACCGCGCAATTACCTCAGATTATGGCAAAAAGCGGAGTTAAATACTTCCTTACCATAAAAATGAGCTGGAATGCGGTTAACCTCTTCCCTCACAGCACCTTTAATTGGACAGGTCTTGACGGCTCGACGATACTTACTCACATGCCGCCCGAAGGCAACTACAACAGCGCGGCAAGAGCCGAATCGATGATAACCACGGAAGAAAAATTCCGTGAGCGCGAAATAGATAACCGCTCAATGCTTCTTTACGGCATCGGTGACGGCGGTGGCGGTCCCGGTATGGAGCATCTTGAAAGATTGGAGCGTGAATATGACCTTATCGGCATTCCGAAGGTCAAGCAGGCGTTTGCGATCGATTTCTTCAGAGATCTTGACAAGGATAAAGAAAAATTCCCCTCTTACAAGGGAGAGCTTTATCTTGAAAAGCATCAAGGTACCTACACGACTCAATCACGCAATAAGCGATATAACAGAAAGTGCGAATTCGGCTTCCATGATGCCGAAATTATGTCAACCACTTCCGCGCTTTTGAATAAGAAAAATTATCCCAATACAGAGCTTGAAAAGCTTTGGAAAGAGGTTTTGCTTTATCAGTTCCACGATATAATTCCCGGCAGCTCGATAAAGCGCGTTTACGACGAAACCGACGTTCGATATGCTTGCATTTTGAAGGAAATCAAGGCAATCGAGCAATCTGCGTTCGACTCGTTGGCAAGCAAAAAAGAGGGCAAGACCTACTTCAATCCCTCGCCCTTTGAATTTGACGGATACGTTAAAAACGGCAACAGCTATGACCGCGTAACGGCAAAGCCGATGAGCTTTGCGTTGGCGCAGGATTGCAAATGCGACGGTGTTTCGGTTAACGGCGATTGCATTGAAAACAGCAAGATAAAGGTCACCTTCACGCCCGACGGCGGTATTTCCTCGGTCATCGGCAAGGAAGACGGATTTGAATATTTGCGAAGCGAAGGCAATATTCTGACCGCTTATTCCGATACCGTTAACGCGTGGGAGGTTCCTGCTGATTACGCTGTAAATCCCCAAAAACGCCTTGCGGTTAAAGAGGTTTCGACAAATATCGTTAACGGAATTGCCGAAAGAAAAACCGTTTACACAGTTAACGACAGCGTGATAACGCAAACCGCGATAATTTATCCCGACAGCGCAAAAATCGATTTTGTTACCGACGTTGATTGGAAGGAAACGCACCAGATGCTTCGCGCCGCTTTCCCGCTTGCGGCACAAAGCGACGAAGCCGATTGCGATATCCAATACGGCGTTATCAAAAGACCTACCCACAAGCGTGACAGCTTCGCGGCGGCGAAGAAGGAAATTTGCGCTCACAAGTGGATCGATATTTTCGACGGCACACACGGTGCGGCTTTGATGAACGATTGCAAATACGGTCACAGAGTTTGGAACAGTGTGCTTGATATCGACCTGTTAAGAAGCAGTATGTACCCCGGCAAGGATGCCGACAAGGGCAAGCATACGTTTACATATTCGTTCTACGTCCACGGCAAGGATTATGTAAACTCGCTGACAGCCGAGGGATATGCGCTTAACGATCCGCCCAAGGCATTTGACGGAAGCGTTGACGAAGCGTTGATTGACAAATCCTTTGTTGAATGCGTTGGCGAAAACGTGGCAATCGACTGGGTTAAAATTGCAGAGGACGGAAGCGGTGTTATAGTACGCGCTTATGAATTTGCAGGCAAAAACGCAAACGTTAATATTTCGTTGAACGAAATGTTCGGCAACAAGAAGGTGTATATTTGCGATTTGATGGAAAACGTCATTTGCGAAACCGACGGCAACGTTTCGTTCACACCCTATGAAATCCACACAATAAAATTTATTTAATGAATACCTCCGATGAGCCACGGCTTTTCGGAGGTGTTTTTTGTCGTAAAATGCATTAAATCGAATAATTTTCAAATATTTACGTGTATTTATTTACAATTTGTATTTATTTTATCGTTGACAAACAATCGGGGAATGTTTTATTATTAAAATGTAAAAATTTCAACTTTATGAGGAGAAGCTATGCTCGAACTACGGGATATTAAAAAGTCCTATACCGTGGGAGATACGGTAACCGAGGCACTTAAAGGCATTTCCATTGATTTCCGCGAAAGCGAATTTGTTGCTATTTTGGGTCCTTCGGGATGCGGCAAAACGACGTTGCTTAACGTTGTCGGCGGTCTTGATAAATATGACAGCGGCGATTTGGTAATAAGCGGCAGATCAACAAAGGAATACAAGGATTCGGATTGGGACAAATACCGCAACCATTCAATCGGCTTTGTTTTTCAAAGCTATAACCTTATTCCCCACCAAACGGTCCTTTCAAACGTAGAATTGGCGCTTTCTCTTTGCGGTGTTTCAAAATCCGAAAGAAGAAAACGTGCAAAGAAAGCCTTGGAGGAGGTCGGACTTCACGACCAGCTTCATAAAAAGCCCTCTGAAATGTCGGGCGGACAGATGCAACGCGTTGCTATTGCAAGAGCGCTTGTTAACAATCCCGATATCATCCTTGCCGACGAGCCGACGGGTGCTTTGGACTCCGAAACGAGTCTTCAGGTTATGGATATCCTTAAAGAGGTTGCAAAAGAGCGACTTGTTATTATGGTTACCCATAACCCCGAGCTTGCAGACCGTTATGCAACGCGCGTTATAAAAATGCTTGACGGCGAAATTCTTTCCGACAGTGCGCCCCTTACCGAAGAAGACGCGGAAAAGGAAAAGAAAAACGACGAAATCAAGAAGGAAGCCGAAAAGAAGGCGAAGAAGCCCTCGATGTCGTTGCGCACCTCGTTCGGTCTTTCGCTTAAAAACCTCATTACAAAAAAGGGCAGAACGATACTCACGAGCTTTGCGGGCAGTATCGGTATTATCGGTATTGCGCTTATCTTTGCGGTATCGCAGGGTATGACGTCGTATATCAACACCGTTCAGGAGGATACTCTGTCATCCTACCCCTTAACGCTTGAATCCCAACACATGGATATAAGCTCGTTGCTTACGGCGTTTATGGATAACGTTGCATCCAACTCCGGCCACGAAAAGGATGCGGTTTACCAAAAGGCGATGTTTTATAACCTCGTAAACTCGCTTGACGCAATGGAAGCAACAGAAAACGACCTTAAATCCTTTAAGGAATTTATTGAAAAAGAACGAAATGACCCGAACAGTCCAACGGGCTTACAAAACGCAATTAACGGTGTACAATACACCTATGCGATAGACCTGCTTATTTATACCGAAAACATCGACGGCGATATTATTCAATCGGATACAAGTGCTCTTTTGCAGGAGCTGCTTATTGAATACTTCGGACTCGACTTAAGCGGCATGATGCAGATGAACGAAAGCATGATGGGCGGCTCGGCAACCATGTCGATGTCAAATGCGAGCGTAAAGCTTTGGCAGGAAATGCTTCCCGGCGACAACGGTAAGCTTATCAACCCCTTGCTTGAAAAGCAATATGAGGTTATCCACGGCTCGTGGCCCAACGATTACAACGAAATCGTTCTTGTTGTTGACGAAAACAACGAAATCGACGATATGGCGCTTTATGCATTGGGTCTTATGTCCAAAGACGATATCGACGCTCTTGCAGATGCGGCATTTAACAAGAAGCCTATTGATTTCTCCACCAAAAAGTGGAGCTATGAAGAAATTTGCGGTATGGAATTCCGCACAGTCCTTTCGGCAGATTGCTTCACACTTGACGAAAAAACCGGTAATTATACCGACCTTCGCGATACCCAAGCAGGTCTTCGTTACCTTTATGCAAACGGTCTTGACCTTAAGGTAGTAGGTATTATCCGCCCGAGCGAGGATGCGGTTTCCGCAATGCTTAAGGGCTCTATCGGCTACACAAACGAGTTGACCAAGTATATCATCGAAAAGACCAAGGATTCCGCCGCTCTCAACGCACAGCTTAATGACGAAACGACCGATATTTTCACAGGACTTCCCTTCCGTGAAAGCACCGGAAAGCTTACTAATGAAGAAAAAGCAACAGAATTCAAAAATTACGTAAGCACACTTGACGTTGCCAAAAAGGCAGAAACCTACGTTAAGATAGTCTGCACGCCCACCAAGGAAATGCTTAACCAGATGGTAAATCAGGCGATGAAGGATCTTAACAGAGCGCAGATGGAGGAAACTCTTATCGGCGTGCTTACCCAGCAAATGGGTATGTCCGAAAACGAGGTCGCACAGTACCTCGGCGCGATGAACGACGATGACGTTAAGAAAATTTTCACTCAGCTTATTACCGAGCAGGTAAAGATGCAATATGCCGCAACCGCAAAGGAACAGCTTAACGGCCTTACTCCCGAACAGCTTGCAGGCGCGCTTGATGCGGCGATGCAAACGTATACGCCTGAACAGTTTGCGCTTTATCACGACGAGGTTCTTGAATTTTCGGAATCGACCTATAAGGACAATATAAGAAAGCTCGGCCACGTCGATATTAACGATCCCGAAAGCATTAACCTTTATGCTTCCTCGTTTGAAGAAAAGGATACTATCGAGGCGGCAATCATCGATTACAACAAGGGCAAGGATAAGCTTCAGCAGATAACCTATACCGACTACGTCGGACTTATGATGTCCTCGGTAACGACCATTATTAACGCAATCACCTACGTTCTTATTGCATTCGTTGCAATTTCGCTTATCGTTTCTTCGATAATGATCGGTGTTATCACGCTCATTTCGGTTCAGGAGCGTACCAAGGAAATCGGTATACTCCGTGCGATCGGCGCATCGAAGCGCAACGTTTCGACAATGTTCAATGCCGAAACGGTTATGATCGGCTTTGCATCGGGCGCATTGGGTGTTACGGTTACCTATCTGCTTTGCCTGATAGTTGATGCAATCCTGAACGCTCTTACGGGTATTGAAAATCTTAAAACCGAATTCCCAATCGAGGTTGCGTTGCTTCTTATCGGCATAAGCGTTGTTCTTACGCTTATCGCAGGTATAATTCCTTCGAGAAGCGCTTCCAAGAAAGACCCTGTTGTTGCATTGAGAACAGAATAATTCATCACGTTAAAAAGCTCCGAAAATGCATCGGAGCTTTTTTACTGTTTTTTTGCCAACTTTCAAAAATTACCCGTTGACAGTAGACATTTGATTTGTTATGATATACGTGAGGGAAGTTCGAACTCGACGCGCATTTGCGCGGTTTTCATCAATAAATTGTCCCACAGCCGCGACAGGATTTATCCGGCGGCCGAAAAAACTGTCTTTATAAAAAGACGGCGAACCAGGAGAACTTATGGGAATTATCGAAATTATCACTCTCATCGGCGGCGTTGCCTTTTTCCTTTACGGAATGACGGTTATGTCAAACGGGCTCGAAAAGATGTCGGGCGGCAAGTTGGAAGCAACTATTAAAAAGATGACCTCCAACGTATTCAAAAGCCTCTTACTCGGCGCAGGTATAACGATTGCAATGCAATCCTCGTCTGCTATGACGGTTATGCTTGTAGGTCTTGTTAACTCGGGCATTATGAACCTTAAGCAGACTGTTGGTCTTATTATGGGTTCTAATATCGGTACGACGTTAACTGCGTTCCTCACCTCGCTTGTCGGCTTGGAAAGCAGCGGAAGCGGATTTAACTTTATGGATCTGCTTAAACCAGCTAACTTCTCGCTCCTTTTTGCGCTTTTCGGTGTTCTTCTCGTTATGGGCAAGGACAAGAAGCGCAGAGATATCGGTAACATCATCGTCGGCTTTGCCGTTTTGATGTGCGGTATGGGACTTATGGGCGATTCGGTTGCCGCACTCAAGGACGATCCCGAATTCGCAAAGCTTCTTACGATATTCAACAACCCCGTTTTCGGTGTTCTTATCGGTGCCGTTATCACGGGTATCATCCAAAGCTCCGCCGCATCTGTTGCAATCCTGCAAACGCTTGTAGGCCCCGGCTCGGGCTTCACCTTTGGTATGGCAATTCCCATTATTATGGGTCAGAACATCGGTACCTGTGTAACCGCGCTTATTTCAAGCTTCGGTGTTAACAGAAATGCAAAAAGAGTTGCGATTGTACATATCGCGTTCAATATTATCGGCACGGTAATCGGACTCGTTGTTTTGTATTCGCTCAACTGGATTTTCAGCTTTGCATTTATGGCTTGGGAAATCGATGCGTTGGGCATCGCGTTCTGCCATCTTACCTTCAACCTATTCACAACGGCATTGCTTATTCCCTTCCAAAATGCCCTCGTTACTCTTGCAAACAAGGTTATCCGCGACAAGAAGGACGAAAAAGAGCATATCGCATTCCTCGACGAACGTCTTTTTGCCACTCCGGCAATCGCTATTTCGGAATGCCGCAATATAACAGTAACCATGAGCACCGTTGTCAAGGAAGCCCTTCTCGATGCACTTTCGGTTTTGAACAAGTACGACAAGGCACTTGCCGACAAGGTTGAAGAAGACGAAGGTCTTGCCGATAAGTTCGAGGACAAGTTAGGCACTTATCTCGTTAAGCTTTCGAGTAACGATATAACCGTTAAAGACTCTCAAAACGTTTCGACAATGCTTCACTCTATCGGTAATTTCGAGCGCATTTCCGACCACGCGGTTGAAATTTCCAAAACCTCCGAGGAATTGAACCAAAAGAAGCTTAATTTCTCGCAAGAGGCTCAAAAGGAAATTGCGGTTGCGGAAAACGCACTGCGCGAAATTGTCGACCTTACCTTTACCGCATTTGAAACCGGCGATACCACTCTTGCGCGCAAGGTTGAACCGCTTGAGCAGGTTATCGACAAGATTACTGCCGAAATGCGAAGCAATCACATTCTCAGATTGCAAGCAGGCACCTGTACCATCGAGCTCGGATTTATTCTTAACGACCTTATCAACTGCTTCGAGCGCATTTCCGACCACTGCTCGAACATCGCAGTTGCTATGATCGAGGTTGCGGAAGGCGAATTCGAAACCCACAAATACCTTAACGCAGTCAAGGGCGGCAACGACGAGCAGTTCCGCGCCGATTACGAAGCGTTTGTTATTAAGTACAGCTTGGCATAACGATATAAAAATCCCTTCGGAAGTAAACCGAAGGGATTTTTTCGTTATTCTTGTTATTCAACGTGAATATCAAAGGTTGCTTCGAAGGAGCGGTTCCAGGGGTAGCGGAAGTTGGAAACGCTAACCTTTCCGTGAGGTGCATCTTGGTTTATTCCGATAAGAATGTCAGATGCATTTATGCGGTTTACGATTGTTGCAGGGCCGTATTTTGAAGAATCCTTTAAATTCGTAATGCCTTTCTTCTTGTAGGAAATATCCTTAACAAACGAGAAGGTGAGCGTTTTAAGGAACGCTTGGTTGGATTCCTCGGTCGGGTATTTATTTTTGATGTATTGGTATCTTGCAACAGCATTGGAAAGCGAGATGCCCGTTGCATTGGCAACTGTGTTCCAGTTTGAATAACCGAGCAGCTTGGCAATATCGTAGTTAAAATCTATTACCTTATTGGGTAACTCGTTAGAGTTTACGGATGCATCGATTATGCAGGTAGGAATGCCGTTGTTAATATTAGCGACGGCTTGCTTCATTAATGCATCGGCATACTTTGAAACGTTGTTCGAGCGTGTAAGCACAAGCACCTGAAGTGCGTCGTCATCATTGCTGTTCATCGTTGCGCCGATAGATGAGAAGTGCTTTTCGATACAGTCGGAAAGTGTTGACGTATCGAAGCTGTCTGCCGCCCAATCCTTACCCTCTCCGAAATAGGTTACCTTGCATTTCGCTTCGCCGTAAACGTCGGTCGCAACCGCGGCGATGCCCATAAGTCCAAGCTCATCGGCACCTGCGAAAAGAGTTAAATTGTCGCCACCGAGCGAGGTTATGTAATTAATTTCGTTGGTTTGGATAGTCGTTTCGGGCGACGAATCGTCAACGCCGATATAAATTCGCTCGATATCGTCAACTGCGTTGGAGAGAAGATAATCGATTACCTTAAGCTTACGGGTTCGCGATGCGAGGTATTGGTCGAGCTTTTGCGAGGTGACCGAAACGCTTATTTCACGTCCGTTTGCATCGTAGCGGTAACCGGCGATGATATTCTCAACGGTAAGCTGATTGCCGCTTAAGGTCTTGCGCGCCTTCTTGCCGTATGCCCTCAATGCGTTGTATTCTTCCATTTTATAGCCCTGATAATCAACCGTGGATGCAAGGCGCATCACCGTGTCGAAAAGGATTATATGCTTTTTCTCGGCAAGATAAATTAAATAATCGGCAACCTCCATTTCAAACGCAAGGTCGGTATTTGAAAGATACCTTGAGCCGACAAGACCGCCCGAAATAAGCTGGTCAAGAGAAATAACGAAGTATTCGCAGTCATTTTCGACCGATTTAAGCCATTTGAGCAATTCCTTGCGATTTCCTATCGTCGAGCCGTCGGGGTTGGGCGTCATATTGTCAAGCGCTGTGCGATAAAGCGATTCCTCGGGAATGAGCAGTTCAAATCCTGCAGATGCCGCAAGGTATTCAACACGGTCCTTGTTTACGGGGCGGTTATCCAAAGGGATATAAGCAATTTTCACGGTGCCGTTTTCGGCCTCGACTCGGTGCGGTAACGCAAAAAGGTTGACCGTTTTCGTTACGTGACGCTTTATAAAGATATAATCAAAAACGTCCGACTGTTCTTCACGTTTTGCCGCTTCCACAGCCGCACCCGAAAGCTTGGCGGTGCCCAAATAACAGCGTTTCAACAAAACGTAGTCAAACTTATCGATAATTCCGTCGGGATCAACGTCGCCGTAAATTACGACCGAATACTTATTACCGTTGTTATCGGTAACAATATCTCCGGTTTTGACGTATTCATCCTCGGTATCGACCGATTCAAGGTTTTTACCGAACGAAATCAATGCTTCGGGAGTTGTTTTTTCGGTGACGTTATAAATATATCCGTCGGATATAACGTAATTATGCTTTACCTTGCTTTCCGCTTGTGCGCAAGACGGCAATACAGAAAGCATCAGCAAGCCGCAAAGTAAAATTGCCAAAAATCGTTTCAAAGCTTTTATCCTCCAAACGGTGTTTTTTACAAGTATAGCATCGAGCGCTTAACAAGTCAAGGAACAAACAATTAATTACGTATAAGATATATCACCGCTTGACATTTAAGCGATTAAGTAGTACAATAAACTGTAAAAATTTGATCGGAGAGTTAATTTATGAGCGCATTGGATGCACTTAGAAATAAATTCAAATTTGACCGCGAAAGTCCTTGGTATTTCTACCGTAAGGTTATTTGGTGGTCGTTTATCGTTTCGTTTTGTATAACAGTACCGTTCGTTATCGTTGAATGGGTAAAGACCGGCTCGCCCGTGTTTTTGTATTACGGCGACTATAACGCACAGCAGATATGCTTTTATGAAAACTGCGTAAGAATGGTGCAGGACGGTTCATTCGGCTGGGACTGGGTTACCGATATGGGCTCGAACTTTATCGGAAGCTATTCGTACTATATGCTCGGCAGTCCCTTTTTCTGGATTATGTGCGCCTTCCCGTCATCTTGGGCGCCTTACCTTATGGCTCCGATTTATATTGTTAAATACATCGTTGCCGCAGTTATTGCCTATGCTTATCTGCAAAGATTCGTTAAAAACAAGAATTATGCGGTTATCGGCGCATTACTTTATTCCTTCTCGGGATTCCAGATTTATAACACGTTTTTCAACCAATTCCACGAAGTAGTTGCCTTCTTTCCCTTGCTTTTGATTGGTATGGAGGAGCTTGTGCAAAACGATCGCAAGGGTGTTTTTGCGGTCGCAGTTGCATTAAACGCGGTCATAAACTACTTTATGTTTGCCGGTCAGGTTGTTTTCTGTATCATCTACTTCCTGTTCAGAATGTCAACGCGTTCATTTAAGATTACCTTGAGCAAGTTAGGCCTGCTTGCGCTTGAGGCGGTCATCGGCTTTGCGATGTCGATGTTTATGTTCCTGCCTGCCGCGGCGGCACTGATGGGCAACAGCAGAATATCGAGCTCTTATATGGACACTGTAAGCAAATTGTTTGAGCAGCTCGGCGATGGTAACACCGAAGGGGCTTGGAACAGCTTTAAATCGCTTTCATATTGGCGCAAGAGCGGTGAATTTTACTGGCAGAGATACGGTCAGATATTTGAATCCTATTTCTTCCCGCCCGATATTCCCTCGCGCGTTAACTTCTTCAGCGGTCACGAAACGAGATGGGCATCGATTTCTATGTATCTTCCCATGTTCTCGCTTTCGGGTGTGTTTGCTCTGTTTACGGTCAAAAAACGCAGATGGCTTAAGGGCTTGATGATATTCCTCGTTATCTGCTCGTTTGTACCGTTGCTTAACAGTATATTCTTCCTTTTCAATTCGTCATATTACGCAAGATGGCTTTATATGATGATTCTTATGTTCACCTTGGCGACGGTAATCGCTTTGGAGGACAACCGCACAAAATGGAAAGTTCCGACAGCGTTGATGACCTTCTTCTGCACCGCTGTGGCGTTGCCGCTCGGCCTTATCTGGCACGAAAATGAGGATGACGTTATGAGTCTTGGTTATCCTCCATATTACTTCAGATTCTGGCTTTACGTCGGCATTGCTTTCCTCGGCATTGCGCTTACAGCATTTATCATTCGCAGATTCCGCGGAACGAAGGTGTTTGAATGTGCATTGCTTTACGGCGTTTGCGGAATGACCGTGCTTTACGGATGCGTTCACATTACCAACGGTAAGCAGTATGCGCACAACAGTAATTTTATGGTAGACCAGTGTATTGAGGGTGAGGTTATACTTCCCGATCCGCACGAGGAATTTTACCGTATCGACTTTTTCCGTAATTCAAGCATATCGACTATTGACAACCTCGGTATTTATTGGAATTATCCCACAATAGAATGCTTCCACACCGTTGTGCCGCCCTCGATTATGGAATTCTATCCCATCATCGGCGTTACGAGAAGCGTTGGCTCGAGAGCTGAAAGCTCACTTTACGGCTTAAGAGCGTTTACCTCGACGAAGTATTCCTTTATCGAAACCTCTAAAAACAAGAGAAAAGAAAAAGTCGATTCCAAAACGGGCGAGATCATCTTAACCGAAACGGGTGAAACGGTCTATACCGAAAAGCACGATGCTTTCGGATTTAAATATCTCGAATCGCAAAACGGCTTTGATATTTACGTTAACGAAAATTATCTCCCCATGGGCTTTGCTTACGATGAGTTTATGACTCAAAGCGATTTCGAAAAGAAGTACAACAAGGTCAACCGCGACAAGATGCTTTGTAAATATCTTGTAGTGCCCGACGATATGGTTGCGTATTATTCGCAATTTATGACCAGAGTAACGGTTAAGGATGCTGTCACGGCAACCGAGAAGGCATTTACCGATTCGGTCAGCGACAGACGCGGTATGAGCTGCAGCGAGTTTGAATATGATTCCTACGGCTTCAATGCAAAAATCACTCTCGACGAGCCGAGAATCGTTTACTTCAGCGTACCTTATGAAGAAAACGGCTGGCACGCAAAGGTAAACGGCAAGGATACCGACGTTTTGCGCGTTACCTATGGTTTTGTCGGCGTTGAATGTCAAGCAGGCGAAAACGAGATTGCGTTCAATTACACCACTCCCGGACTTGTCGTTTCGACCGACGTAAGCTTTGCAGGTGTCGATTTGACCCTTCCCGGCGGTGTTTGGATATCGCTCGGCGCATTGTTCGTGTATGCTCTTTATATGCTTTACTTCAAGGTTTTGAAGAAGCAAAAGGCGACAAACGAATTCTTCTCGTTTGACTTTTACGACGATTGCGGTGCGGAATTCGACACCGGTTCGGTCGTCGAGGTAACTGCAATTCCGATTGCGGACAATTCGCTTGAAGAAATTGCAGAAGAATCCAATGACGGCGATACCTCGGAGGAAGCAGAAGCAGAACTCAAAGAAGAAGCTAACGAAGATAACGAATAACAACAAAAATCCCGTTGTATGAAACAACGGGATTTTTTAATGCTTAAATTATTTTTCAAGGTCAGCGTAGACGAGTTCTTTAAGCTCGGCATCGGTCTTGGGAGTTTCAAACCAAGCTTCATCGCAACGGTAGGCAACGCCTCCGCGTCTGCCGTGTCTTGCGAACTGATAACAAGCATAAAAGCCCTCTTTACCGAGGCAGTCGATACCGTAAGCTGTCGAGAAGCGGTATTTTCTCTTGATTTCCTTAAAATCGTGCGATACGCAATAAAGGACCTCTTTGGCCTGATAGGGCTGAGACGAACCGTAGGTAGTGAACCAGAATTCCTTGTTTTCGGCATCGTAATCGAAATTCTGAATACCGTAAACGGTGTTGCCCGTGGGAATGTGATATTCGGTTTCGTATTTGCCGTTCATATCGAACTGAAGAATGATTTGGTTGGAATATTTTTCGCCCGTAAAGAGCGCGCAGGCGATGAAGATTTTATCCTCGCCGCTTACGGGATCGGGTGCGACGGCGATACCGTCAATGCCTTGGAATCCGCGTGTATCCTCTTCGGTGCAGGTGATGCTCTTGTAATAATCGCAGATATCAAGATTTATAACGTCAAGCGTTCTGAGATCATATTCATCGAATACCATTAATTTATAACCCGACCAATCCGCCCACGCGTGACCGGGAAGAGCACTCTTCATAAAGCTCGCATAAATTTTGCCGTTGTGATAATCTACGTCACCCAAATGTCCGCCGCTGATGTGCACCTGACATTTAACGATGCTGTTCATAGTAGTTTTTATAAGGCTGTCGGTGAACGACCAGAACATGTGTCCGTTTCCGCTTGAAAAGCCCTGCATATGCTGATTCTGATTAAGAGCTTCAACAAATTCCATAAATTACTCCTGTGAATTATGTTTAATATTTAAGCTACAAAGCTTTAAATTCAATTCCTTGCCAAAAGCTTATTTGCCGCGTATAAAGCCTTCGATTTCGGCTTCGGAAACTTTGTTTTGGAATAACGATTCGTCACAACGGTAAGCAACACCGCCGCGTCTGCCGTTTTGTCCGTATTGATAGGATGCGTAAAAGCCCTCTTTACCAAGACACTCTATACCGTAGGGTGTAGAGAAGCAATATTTTCTCTTGATTTCCTTTAAATCTCCCGAAATACAGAAAAGGAGTTCCTTGGGCTGATACGGCTCGCTGGGACCGTAGGTGGTGAACCAAAATTCCTTGTTTTCGGCATCGTAATCCAAATTTTGTATACCGAAAACGGTGTTGCCGGTGGGAATATGATATTCGGTTTCATAAACGCCGTCAAGAGTAAACTGAAGTATTAACTGATTTGCATACTTTTCGCCCGTATAAAGAGCGCAAGCCACAAAAAGTCTATCCTCGCCGCTTACGGGATCGGGAGCTATTGTAACGCCGTCGATGCCCTGAAATCCACGGGTATCCTCATCACTGCAGGTGATGCTCTTGTAATAATCGCAAATATCAAGATTTATTATATTTAAAACACGAAGGTCATTCGCATCAAAAACGTAAATCTTAAATCCGGTCCAATCCTCCCAAGCATGTCCGGGAAGAGAATTCTGAAGATAGCTTGCATATATCTTTCCGTCGTGATAATCGCAATCGCCAAGATGTCCGCCGTGTATTTCGACCTGACATTTTACGGTGTTGTTAAAATTGGTTTTTACAAGACTGTCGGTAAACGACCAATACATAAAGCCGTTTCCCTTTGTAAAGCCTTGAAGATGTTGATTTTGATTTACAACTTCTACAAATTCCATAATTATCTCCATTCGGTTTAATGTAATGATATGATAACATATTCGTTGCGTAATTTCAAGTGAAATCAAAAAAATGCCACAACATAAATTGTGGCATTTTGAAATTATACTTTTATTTGCAGCACTTATCACAGCAACCGTTTTTATTGCCGTGGACACAGCGGTCGTTTGCATTTCTGCATTCGTCGGCATAAGGGTAAAATTCACCCAACGGGAACTGCATTTTGCCGAAGATCGAGCAGGGATCGTCATTGTTGCAGGGCTTGGAGTCCTTTTCGGGCAAGCAGAAGTGGCACGCGGGAAGCATGAGCTGAACTTTACGTTCCATTCTGATGACCGAAAATACACCGATAGTGACATAAACGTTATTCGAGCCGACACCGTCTACGAAATTACCGTCGAAGCGCGAGCGTACACGGTCGGGAATGGCGTCTATGCACATACAGCAATGTCCGAAGGGCTTGCAGCGTTCAACGAGCTTGCTGTCAAGACAGATGGGCGATGCAACCTCAACCACCACGGTAGGAAGAGTGGGCTCGCTGTCACAACGCAAATCGCGTTCGTCGAAGCAGAAGCTGTTGTTTTCGGGGTCGGAAGTGAACACCGAAACGTTCTTTTCGCTGCCGAAAAGGATAATTTTTTTATCGAATGCGCACAGACCTTTAACCTCCTGCACTCTGCCGCCGCAAAGACAAGCTTCAAGCGTTACGCAGAAATAATAGCGTACCGTTACTTGGTAAAAGCCCTTATTGAAGGGTACGGGCTCGATGTGGATGTTGGTATTGATGATTTCGACGCATTTGCATCTTACCGCACTTGCTTTATCGATAATTTCCTGACCGCAGTCACACAGGTGAACGCGCACATCCTCCAGACAATCCTTGTCGCGCGCAGAATCAAATACTTTATCAACGCTGATACAGCAAAGCTGTTCCTTGCCGTTTCCGCAAAGTCCGCCGAGCGGACCGGTTCTTTCGTTCATTGAAATTCCTCCTTGATGTTTGGATAATACCTTGTTTGTTTTTTTCTTTCGATATTATCAATACTATTCTATGCAGGGATTTCCAAAAGGTGATTTTTTGGTAAAAAGATACATTTACAAAAACAAATTTTGTGGTATATTTATATTGAGGTGAATTGCGATAGAACGAAAGAAATCAACCGTTTTGACGTTGCTTGTTCTTGCTTTGGTATTTATGATTGCCTTTACTCTTTTAGCGGTACAGGTTCTTGTTTGGCAAAGCCAAGACATTTCGGTCGATATTGTAAGTGACACCGAGGAAGGTAGCAATGAGGTTACCATTTCGGTTAAAAACACCGCCGGCACAGTATTACTTTTCCACGAAAACGATGAAATGACCGGCAAGATCGAATATTTAAGCAACGATGGTTGGGTTGAATATTGCGACGTGTATTATACACAAGGAAACGCCACCGCAATATCCCAACAGTACAACGGCACCTTTGCGGAGCTTGAGCCCGGCGAGGACTGGGAAATTACGGTTCCCGAGGAAAAGGTTGCCAGTATGCAAAACGGTACCTACAGAATAAAATTGGCGTACGTTACCGAAAACAAATACAAAAAATATCTTAAAGCTCATACCGAGGAAAGCGTTAACGAATCATCCGAGGTAACAGACGAGGAATCTGTTATTGTTTCCGACGGATATATTTCCGAAGCAGAAACCAAAGATCAAATTTTCGGCGAGCTTAACGTTAGCATCGACGGTACCTCGGAGGATATTTCCGAGTTACCCGAAACCGAAGAATTTTATGCTTCGTCGGTCAGCGAGCTTTTCATTAAGACCTTCGAATATGAGGTTCCCGAAGATTTCGTAAGCGCTATCAGCTTTGACGAAAGTAACATTAAGGGCGACGGTTTTACAAACACACCCTCCCACTCGAGAATGCGTATTTTTGAAGAAGAGCTCCAATAAGCACAATAAGCCCGTAAAACGGGCTTTTGCTTTTTAAAGGAAGTGAATTTTTATGACCTTGCGCGATAAAATCATATATATGCTGACGACCAAAACAGGCGAATTCGTTTCCGGTCAGGAAATTGCGACAGGCGAAAACGTTTCACGCAGTGCCGTCTTTAAATGCGTTAACGCTCTTAAGGACGAGGGATTTGACATTACCTCGGTCAATAACCTTGGGCATCGCCTTAACAAGCCGCACGACGTGCTGTCAGAAGGCGCTGTACGCGCTTATATGAGCGATTCGGGCGTTGACGTGAGAGTCTTTCAGATTATTGACTCGACCAATTCAGAGGCAAAGAGAGCCATTGCAAACGGTTTGACCGATAACGCACTGTTTGTCGCAAACGAGCAGACTGCCGGCAGAGGAAGAAGGGGCAGAAGCTTTTATTCCCCGAAGGAGCACGGCATTTATTTTTCCTGCATTTTGCATCCCGAGGTTTCGCTTGCAGATTCGACGGCTATCACGTCTGCCGCCGCAGTTGCGGTTTGCGAATCGCTTAAAAATGCAACAAAAAAACACCCGTTGATTAAATGGGTGAATGATATTTTTATCGATAATTTTAAGGTCTGCGGTATACTTACCGAGGCGATTTCCGACTTTGAAAGCGGTAAGGTCGATGCGGTCATCGTCGGCATCGGCATTAACCTTACGACCGAAAGCTTCCCCGAGGAATTAAAAGGCATTGCGGCATCCGTCGGTGTTAAATCAGACCGATGTGCGCTTGTTGCAGACATTTATTCACGTCTTGATGCGCTTTGCAAAAAGCTGCCCGACAAATCGTTTATGGACAGCTACCGCGAATATTCGCTTGTGCTTGGAAAGACCGTTAATTTCAACCGTAACGGAATACCGTATCAAGCAAAAGCGGTTGCAATTCACGATAACGGCGAATTGGAGGTCATTTGCGATTCGGGTGAAAAAATGATTCTCAACAGCGGTGAAATAAGCGTTAAATTGGCTTGACCTTTTTTAAATATTTTGCGAGATAGCAAGCAAGTATGATTTTTACTGCATCGAAAATTCCGTAATTAAAGATGAAAGCGATAAAAACACCGGAAAACGAAATGCTTGAGCCGTTTTGCAGATAATAGGAAAAGGTTGTGCACGCACCGCAGAGATAACAACATAAAACGCTGATTGTTATCACGGGTATTTTGACAATAAGGTTCGATGATATTTTGGGAAGAAGTATTTCGGCAAGGATATGCAACACGCCGACGGCAAGAAAGCCGAGAAGAAAACCGCCCGTCGGTCCCAAAAGCCAACCGATTCCGCCTCCGAAGCCCGAAAAAACGGGGATTCCCAACGCGCCCATTAAAAGATAAATGCAAACCGTTAAGGTGCCACGCTTTGCACCGAAATAAGAAAGAAGGAAGAATACGCCAAAGGTTTGAAGTGTTACGCCCGCAATTGAGATCCACGAGCAAATGGCAAGTAACACCACGCCAAGCGCAGTCAATGTAATATTTTTGATTTTCCTGCGGTTTTTCAATCGGCTCACTTCCTTTCCCGAATGAATATAACATAACAAAATCAAAATGTCAACCTGTTTATAGCGACAGGTTGACATTTTTGGTTTAGTAATCGTCGGAATAGATCGAAACGGCAACAGACGGCAGACCGCCGTTGAATTCCTTTGCCTCGACGTAGCACCGCACCCTTATTCCCCTTTTAAGAAGCATATTGGGTAAAACCGATTCGGCATACGGCAGATAACCCAAAACGCTTCCGTCGTATTTAATGACGTTAAGCGGTTGCATGGATTTTGCCGATTCGCTTTGAACTGCCATCAGCACCTCGCCATTAGCCAGAGAATCGAAGGTTTCGCCGACGTTTTCCCACGAAAAACAGCCCTTTAGCTCGCAAACGCCGATAAAACCGCCCTTGTGGGGACATACTCTTTTGAATATATCGATAACCGCATTTTTATCGTTCTGCAACTGCTTTACCGTTATCGGATAAAGCGATTTTTTGCGAATCATACCTCGACCTCGCAATTAAGCGCAAAGGAATAAAGCAGACATTTGCTTACCTTACATCCCGTCATACGCTCGACGGCTCGACGGTAATAGGATATCTGAACGCGGTGTCTTTCGACAAGCTCGTCAGACGTACGCACACGGTCGGTCTTATAGTCGACCACAGTGTAGGTGCCGTCGGGATTTTCAAAAAAGCAGTCGATAACACCCTGAACAAGCACGTTTTCACCGCCAGCATCCAGAATATCGCTTACCGAAAAACGTTTTTCGCGGTAAAGCTTTTTTGACTCTGCCATTTTGCGGTACAGCGCGCTTTCAAAAAAGCGGTTCAACGATACAAAATCAAGCATTTTGAATTGCTGTTCGGTTATCATTTTGATATCAAGCAGACGCTTTGCTTCCTCTTGGATACCGTTTTTTTCGATATGGTCAAAGTTGCAAAACTGCATAAACTGGTGGTTTGCAGTGCCTATGTCAGCCGCCGACCGACTTGACGAATCGGCAAACGCAGGGCGCATCGAAACGCGTGAAAAGGGAACCGAAAGTAAACTGCGGTCATATTCATCGTCTTCAAGAAGACCCTCACGCAATTCCGAAACCGAAATTTTCTTTGCGGTTGTAATCGACTTTTCAAACGGATAGCGGAAATTAACGATATCCACCATTTCGGCAGTCGGCTGTACGGTCCTTTTCGGCTTTTCTGTACGGTAACCGCAAGCGCCGTCGGACTCGCCGATAACACGCAGAGTGTAAAACGGTTTGTCTTCCCCACCGAATGTTGAATATAGAACCATATCCAGCCAGCTCGCAAACGAGGTCCTTGTGTACCTTTTTTCGTTCCAGCCGATATCGGCGCTGCCTGTGATGTAAAGGCGTTCCTTGGCGCGTGTAAGCGCAACGTAAAGCTTACGGAGCTCCTCGCCGAGGGCAGATTCACGTTCTTTATCGACCGCATTGATATTGCAAAGCGGATCAAAGGTTGTAAAGCTTTCTCGGTCGCGTAGCGTAAAGCTTATCCCCTTACCGCGCGTTACAATAATTCGGTCACCCTTACCGCTGTTGCGGAATCGCTTTTGAGCACCTGCAAGGAAGCAGACGTTAAATTCAAGTCCCTTTGACTTATGTACCGTGATGAAGGAAACTGCATCCTCCGAACCCGATTTTGCGGCATCGGAAATCTCGCGGTCGTTTGACGAAAGCTCCTCTAAATAATCCAAAAAGCTTGAAAGTCCGACGTTTTTGGTGCTTTCAAAGCGGTTTGCATAATCAAAAAGAAGCTCCAAGCTTTTTTTGTTGCCGGTCGTGGATGCGATGCGGAGCAGACCGGATGAGATGTAAAAGCCCTTTAAAAATTCACAGCAAGGCACACCCGTGCTTGCGTTTCGCCAATTCATAAGCGTTTTTATGAAAGCTTTACATTTGATTAGAAGCGAACTTTCGCCCTTTTGCGTTGCAAAGGTGAATTTTTTGTTTTTAGTTTTCTTTACCCTCGGCTTTGCCGCCTTATTTACCGCATACCAAAAGGGAACGTCCTTTAGGCAGTAGCGAATCTTATACAGCTCGTTTGAATTGAAATTACAAATCGGACTGCGCATCAAGGAACAAAGCGAGATATCGTCGGTCGGGTCGTCGATTGCCTTTAATGCAGAAACGGTAAGACGTATGTCGGGATTTTCAAGGAAATTTTCGCTTGTTTCGGTTTTGTACGGTATTCCGTACTTATTAAACGCCTTTTCGTACTCGATAGAATATCCCTTCATCGCACCGAGCATAACGGCAAAGTCGGAAAATTTGTAATCCTTGCCGTCGCAAGTGCATTCTTCATTTTTAAGACGCAAAATTTCCTGTGCGATAAATTCCGCCTCGGCTCTGCGTGCATCCTCGGCCTTGCCCTTTTCCTTTTCGGAAATGGCAATAACGACGGGGTGCTTTCGGTCTGCACGTTTTGATGCGTGAATGAGCCATTCGCCGTCGTACTCGCGGTAATACTGTGTATCCTTTGTTACCGATTCAAACAAATAGTTGACATAATTAATAACGGATTCACTGCATCTGAAGTTTTCGCGCAGGAAGATGCAGGCGTTGCTCTTTCCGTTTGAATTGTCTATATCTGCAAATTCCTCCTTGTAATTAAGGAAGATATCGGGATAGGCATTACGGAATCGGTAAATACTTTGCTTGACGTCACCGACCATAAAGCGTTGACCTTTTCCGGACAACAGCGTGAAAATGCGGTCCTGCATTGGGTTGACGTCCTGATATTCGTCGATAAGTATCTCCTTAAATTCGCTTTGCTTTTTAAGGCAGAGCTCGGTCGGATGAAAAATGCCGTTTTCATCCTGAACCTCAAGCAATTCCAAGGCTTTTTTCTCGAAATCGGTATAGTCGAGAACCCCGTTTTCACGTTTTTCCGCAGTATACGCCTTTTCGATTTCATTCAAAAAGCTATTGATTTTAAGTACGAGTGCGGCACATCGCTCGAAGCTTTGGGCATTATATTCGTCATTACCGCGAACATATCGCTCGACTACCCTTTTATGCCTTTTCATAAGCTCGTTTTTTGATTCCTTAATGTTCTCGCTAAAGGGCTTATCGCATCCCTTTGTTGCAAGGGTTATTGAAAACGAGCTTTCCGTCAACGCGGAATAGTTAACATAATCTTTTTCTATCGTTTCTCTTGCCGTTTCAAAGGCGGTTACAAGCTTATCCAACGGCGCCAGATATGCGTCGTCGTATGCCACGGTGGCGGCATAAGCATAAATATCGTTTGCATCCTCGATGAATTCATCGTAAAAGGTACGAAGACGGCTTTGTATCTCTTTGCCGATATTCGATGCGAACAAGCCGTTACTGCGTATTTTTTCCGCCTCTTTAAGCAGTTCCTCGGCGCAGTCAACAAGCGTTTCCTCCCTGTTGAGCGTTACGCGCAGAGTGTTGTAAAGCTTCATCATCGTTTCGGCAAGTGAATCGTCGCTTTTATCGCCGGTAAAATTATCGGCAAAGGTTAAAAATTCGTTATCTCCGCTTTCATAACCCTTGGAAATCAATTCCTCGGTAACGCGGCGCAGAAGCATCGCTTCCTCGACCTCGTCCATAACGCGAACGTGCGGTGATATTCCCAAAAGTGCAAAGTTTTCCTTAACAAGATTAAGGCAATAGGAGGAAATGGTGCATATATTTGCTTCTGACACGAGCAGAGATTGACGGAAAAGGTGCTTGTTGCTCGGATCGAGCGCACTTTCCTCTAAAAGCGCATCGTAAAGCTTGCTTTTTACGTCTGCAGCAGCCGCCTTCATAAAGGTTACCACAAGGAAATCGGTAACCGATTCGCCCGACTTGATTCTTTCGATAAGGCGGCGAGTGAGAACTGTCGTTTTACCGCTTCCCGCACCTGCGCTTACAAGCAGATCCTTGCCGCGCGTGACGATTGCCTGCTGTTGCTTCGGTGTAAAATCATCGATCCTCATCGTCATTGTCGAGCTCCTCCGTTTCCTGTTTTTTATTGCGGCACAAATCGCCTAATTTGCAGTATTTACAGGGCTCTGTCTTAAAGTCCTCGAGATCCAACGGGGTAATATCCATTTTTCCGCAAAAGACGTCGGAAGCAATGCCCTTAAGACCGTCCCGAAGCGTAACCTTTAATTCGTCAAAATCTTCCTCGGTAAACAGGCGCTTTGATTTACTGCGTGTGTAAAGCTTTTCGGGCTCTGTTTTCGTTGCCTTTTTAAGCTTTGCGGGTGTTGTAGTAAAATCGTTGCTCATCGCACGAACAATTTCGATATCGTCGATGACGATGCCGCTTCTTTTTACCGATTTTTCAATCGCTTTTTCGATATCCTCATCAGATTCACGCGCGTTGACGTTTATGTTGGGTAGCGTTACGCCGTAATAAAAAACGCCTGCAGGTGTGGTTTCATTCCTTTCGCAATAGGCGTAAAGGTAATGTAATAACTGCGTATCGAGTCCGTGCGCCACCTTTTCGGCGACAAAATCCTTGTCGTAGGTCTTGTAATCGACAACACGGACGTATTTTTTGCCGTCGGCTTCATAGGTGTCGACTCGGTCGATAGAGCCGCGAAGAAGTACCTTTTTGCCGTTGACGTCATACTGAATCGCAGGCATATCCTCGTTTTCAAGTCCGATTTTATACTCGAAGCCGGTAGGAACGAATTTGCTCTTTTCAAACTCCTTGCAAAGGTTTTCTGCGGCAAACGAAACGGTTTTAACCATATTGTTATAGGTATGCATAAACTGCTTGTCGCTTGCGGCGGCAGGACCTAAAACGAAATTAAGATAGTTGTCGGAAAGACGCTTTACAATGCTTTTTCTTTCGGACTCATTGGGTACTGCGAATACACCGTCTTTGATACATTCGCGCAGGAAAAGCTCAAGCATTTTATGTACGAAATTTCCTATTTCGGATGCCGAAAACTCGTTTATCTTCTTTTCCTCAAGCTTTAACAGATAATTGCCGAAGAAGGAAAACGGGCAGTTTGCATAGGTTTCAAACTTCGACGGCGAAAGGTAAAGCGAATCACCCTTAAAATCTATCCTCGATTCCTTGTCGCAAACAAGCGGATGTTCGGCAAAATAGGGTTGGTTTTGTTCCTTTAACGCATATTCGATCTTATCGCGCATTTCCCCCTTTTCAAGCAACGGGAAGTTTGCGGCAACCGATTCACGCGAGTAAAGGTTGGTTTCGCTTGAAAATTCGGTTGTATTTTCCTTTACCGCCGGCAGCATTTTTTCCAAAGACAGCCAAGCGCTCGAGCGTCTTAGCTCTCCGCCCGTAATTTCACTGCGTGGTGAGAGAAGGATAAGTTTTTCGCTCGGTGCGGCAAGCGCGGCATAAACAAGAAAGCGGTTGGTGTTCAACTGCTTGTCAAGTGTATCGGCAAGCTGAAGACCGATGCCCTCGAGCGAAACAGCCTCGTCGCTGTTGAAAAATCCGCCCGTGCGGCATGCGGCAGGAAATTCACCGTCGCAAACGCCGAGCACGATGACCGCCTTACTTCCGTTCGCACGGATGAGCGATGCATCGCCAAAGGTGACCGAATCGGCACTCGCAGGAATAGCTCCGAGTCCGACACAGTCGCACATAAGCTTTATCAACGATTGTAACCGTTTGGGTGTGATATTCCAATCGCCGACAAGGTTATCAAGCTGATCTATTATATTAATAAGTATCTTCCAAAGCTGGATTTCACGTTCGCTTTGCTCGCGGTCGCCGTTTTTAAGGTATCTTTCGGCGTTCTTGCGAAGTCGCTCGTCTGCGCCGAGTGCGCTCAAATGGTTATAAAGTGCCCTTAACGCAATAGAAACGGTAAGTCCCTTTTGAGTCAAGGTATCGCGCAGAGCGGAAAGCGCAGGCACGATTCTATCTCGCGCCGTATTTGCGGTCTTAAGCATTTTTGCGCCGCGTCTGGTAAGGTCGCCCTCACGATAGCCCTCGGGGTCGAGCGTCCATTCATTATCGCTATACCACGCCTTGCCACGAAGCTTCCATGCCTTTGCATAACTTAAAAGCGCATCGCTTTCGGCAATGGTAAGGTCGGTAAAGCCGCTTTTAACGTAACGCTTGATGCTCTTGAACGAGAAATCCTCGATAACGACCGAAATGCTCGCCAAAAGAAAGGCAAACAACGGTTTTGCCGTAAGCTCCTCCTTTGCAGAGGTATAAACGGGTATATCCGCACGCGCAAAAACCGAATCGACCAACGAGGTATAATTCATCGCATTGCTTGCGATTACGGTAATATCACGATAACGGTAGCCGTTTCTGACAAGCGAGCATATTTCGCTTGCGGCGGCTTCGACCTCCTCAAAACGGTTTTTAGCGGTTATCAGCTTAACCGCACCGTCATCTGCGTCCGATGCATCGACGTTGCTTTCCCAAATATTGCTTTCTATGTATTTAAGCGATTCAAATCTGCTTCGTTTTGATTCGCCGGTAAAATAATCGTCGGATACGTTATGAGCAAGTGCAAGGACACGCTCACTTGATTTTCGGTTTTCTTCAAAGAACGCGCGGTTATAATCAACGGTAAACGAAATATAGGTATCCTTGCTTTGGGCAATAATTTCTTTGATTATCGCATATTCTTGCTCGGTAAAGGTGTAATAATTGTCAATAAAAACGCATTTGTCCTTGAAAAAGGGCTTGCTTGCAAGATCTTCGGCAAGCACTGTCAAGGCATCGCGCGGGTCCTTAAGCCCATCCTTAAAGCGCTTTTCATATTCGGAATAGATAAGCGCAATGTCGTTTAATTTGCTTTTCACACGCGAATCATTTTCCAACGCATCTTGTTTCAATGCGTTATAAAGCTTTTGCGGTGTGATAAGCGCCATTTTCATTCTTGAAACGAGCGAATAGAGCGAGGTTGCAAAATCGGCATCCGAAGCTACGAGTGAATACTCGGACAGCTCGTCCTTTAAAGATTCCGACACAAGCGACAAAAGGGCGCAAGCGCCCCCTTTATCGATAGTATTTACACAAAGTCCGCCGTAATCACGTGCAACTCGGTTTGGAAGTCGCTCGAAATTGAGAACCTCACACAGAAGATTCACACTGTCGCCGAAGCGCTCGCAAAGTGCCGCCTCATAGGAAACCGACTGCTGTTCGGGCACTATGACATAGCATTCCCTACCCTTTTTCAACGCTTCGCTCAGGCGGTCAAGCATATATTCGGTTTTTCCGCTGCCCGAAGCACCGATGATGCGGTGTAGCATAGTTACCCTCCAAAAAGCTCAAGTAGTTTAAAACGGAATTTGTATTTCGGTTTTTTGAAAACCTCGGTATCTTTTTCGGTTATTCCCGAATCGGTTAAATCCGAAGATGCCTTTGTGCAAAGCGGCGGAAAGAGGATGCACCACCAATTGTTTCCCTTTGCTTCGCCAAGCTTTACTCTTAACGATTTGTAATTACCCGCAGGAAGCGAAAATTCTTCGTATTCCCTTGTCGGGTAATCCTCGTTTCCCAATTCTGCGGTTGCTTTGTAATCGACACCGTTTTCACATAGAACACGGTTTGAAATCTCTTCGATTCTCTCAAGATTTTCGCTCAATTTTTCTTCGGCGGTGATAATATCGCCCGAGGATGAAAAAATGTCGCCGCACTCTTGAAGTATTGCATCGCGTACCAAAAGCTTTATTGATTGTGCTTCCTCACTGTTATCATACGCAAGAATATGCAAACGAATGACGTTGTCAAACACCTTACTCTCGCTTCGCGGAATAAGGGTATCGACTGCGGTAAGCAAAATGAAGCAGGCGCAAAAGAGTGCGATAAGTTTTGTTTTCATATGTTTTCTCCTTTTTCGTTATGCCTGATTGTTGCCCACGAAAAAGGAAAATTATACGTCTTTTTTTAAATAACCGTTTTACAGGAAACGGCAAAATACCCCTTGCTTTGCAATATTTTTGCAGCATTGCTTGCCTTTTCGCCGGTTTCAAACACACCGTATACCGAAGGTCCACTTCCCGAAAGATGCGCAACGTTTGCGCCGTTTGACATAAGCGCATCGCGTAAAAGCTTCGTTTCGGGCGAAAGAATATCGGTTACCGGCTCGAAAGCGTTGCCGGTTTTTGATATAGCTTCGACTACGCCGAGAGAATCGAGCGCATTTAAAAATTCATCGGTGCTGTTTTTGACAGGCAAATTCATTTTATCGTATTCTTTAAATACAGCAGGAGTGGAAAGGCGATCCTTTCCGATTGCGATAACGATATTTAATTCGGGAAAGTCGGCAATAGGTGTCAGCACTTCCCCTCTCCCCTCGCAAAGCGCAGGCTTTGAAAGAAGACAAAGCGGTACGTCGGAGCCCAATTTTTCGGCAATGTCAAAAAGCGCTTTTTCGTCAAGCGGCTTATTGAACAAGCAATTTAATCCCCTTAACACAGCCGCGGCATCGGAAGAACCTCCGCCGAGTCCTGCGGGAAAGGGTATTCGCTTTGTAAGCTTTAGCGTAACCGATTCCTTTATGCCCGTCGCCTCGAAAAACAAATTTGCGGCGCGGACACAAAGGTTATCGTTTGTTGACAATTCGGGCAAATTGCAATAAAACCCGAAATCATTTGATATTTCGAGTTCTATTTCATCGCAAAGCGAAATCGGCACCATAACAGAGCGCAATGCATGGAAGCCGTTTTCGAGTATGCCGACTATATCAAGTGTGAGGTTGATTTTAGCGAAAGCCTTCAGTTTCATAAGGTTTTTATAAATTCTTCAATGCGCTTTATTGCCTTGTGGATATGCGCAGGCGAATAAGCATAGGAAAGACGCGCAAAGCCTCTTCCGCTTTCACCGAACGCACTTCCGGGTACTATCGCGCATTTATGCTCGTAAAGCAATCTTTCACAGAATACCTCATCGTCGATACCGAACTTGCGAAGGTCGGCAAAGACGTAAAATGCGCCGTCGGGCATAAAGGTTTCGATGCCGATACGGTTAAGCTCGCTGACGATAAGACGGCGGCGTGCCTCGTATTCGCGCTTCATATATTCAATGTCGGCATCGCCGTTTTTGAGTGCCTCGATAGAAGCGTATTGGCTTGTTGTGGGTGCACTCATAATGCCGTATTGATGAATTTTCACCATTTGCTCTGTGAAATATTCGGGCGCCAGGGTATAGCCCATACGCCAGCCCGTCATTGCATAAGCCTTTGAAAAGCCGTTTGCGACGATAGTGCGCTCGCGCATACCGTCGAGAGTGGCGATAGAAACATGCTTTTCGCCGTATGTAAGCTCTGCGTAGATTTCATCCGAAAGCACGCAGATATTCGTTTCGCGAATAACCTCGGCGATTGCTTCAAGGTCACATTTACGCATTACCGAGCCGGTGGGGTTGTTGGGGAAAGCCAAAACGAGAAGCTTGGTTTTTTCGGTAATAGCGTTTCTTAATTGCTCGGCGGTAAGGCGGAAGCCGTTATCTGCCGAAAGATTGATTATAACGGGAGTTGCGCCGGCAAGACGTGCCAACGGCTCGTAGCAGACAAAGCAGGGCTGAGGAATGATTACCTCGTCACCCGGCTCGATTAAGGCACGCATTGCGAGGTCGATTGCCTCACTTCCGCCAACGGTAACGATAATTTCGTTAGCAGGGTTATATTCCAACCCAAAACGGCGCTTTTGATATTTAGCTATCTCCTCGCGCATTTCCATAATGCCGTTGTTGGAGGTATAGTAGGTATGTCCCTCCTCGAGCGAGCGGATACCTGCATTGCGGATATGCCACGGTGTGTCGAAGTCGGGCTGTCCTACAGTAAGACCCACAACGTCCTTCATATCGCCCAAAAGGTCGAAAAATTTACGGATGCCCGAGGGTTTTATTTCGGTTATTTTAGCCGGAAGGCATTTTGAAGCGTCGAATTTCACCAGCTGTTTCCTCTTTTATCGGTTTTCTCGGTGCCGTAAACAACACCGTTTTCTTTATACTTTTGGAGCTCAAAATGAGTTGCGGTTGCGGTAACACCTTCAATTGTGGCAAGCTTTTCCGCAACGAAGAACGCAACCTCGCGCATATTCTTACATTCAACCGTAATGGCAAGGTCGAAGCCACCCGACATAAGAGCAACCGATTTTACCTCGGGGAAATGACAAATGCGCTCGGCAACCGAATCGAATCCCTTATCGCGTTGAGGAATCGTTTTAAGCTCGATAAGCGCGGTAACGGTGTTTTTATCGACAAGGTCCCAGTTTATCATTGTGCGGTAATTGAGGATAGTGCCGTTTTCTTCGCATTCGGCAACCGTTTTTTGAACCTCTTCCTCGGTAATACCAAGCATTGTTGCGATATCGGAATGCGACATACGCGCATCCTTTTCGAGATATTCAAGTATACGTTCTTTCATTTTATTCCTCCAAAATCAGAGATTATAGAAATCTTTTTTGCGTAATTCGAATTTTGCGAGCTTATTAAAGCCGATAGATCTTAACATTTCGGTCGCTTCTTTGAAATTCGCGCCCAAATCCTTTGCCTTGTGCGCGTCGCTGCCGATAGTTACGTCCCTGCCTCCGAGCTCATAATAAAATCTGAAAAGATCCTCGTTCGGCAGACATTCACCCATTTGCTGACGCAAGCCCGACGTGTTGCATTCAAGGGTTATTCCTTTATCTATCACCGCTTTAAGAATCGGCTCGAAATATTCCCTGCCCTTGTTTTTTATATCGGGGAAATCGGTAATTCCGTTGCTGAGATAATAACGCTTGGGATAGGTGATATGCGTTAAAACGTCGAAATCGCCCCAAGCTATCGTATCGAGCATTTCCTCGATATACTGCTCCCAAAGACGCGCATATTCGTTTTTTGTCATCGATGCGATATCGGTATCGGCAAAATCGATAATTCCGCGCACGGCGTGTACAGAGCCCAAAACGATATCATAACGTTGACTTTGAAGCTGAAGCTTCGATTCATCGGGCATATGAGTTGCCTGACCGAGCTCGATGCCGTGAAGCAATTTTAATTTGCCCTTAAATTCCTCGCGCGATTCGTTTATATCACGCGCGATCGATTCGTGGTCGAGCGGAGGAAAATAGCCGTCATATATGCCGTCGATATCGAAATGGTCGGTGATTGCGATTCCCGTAAGTCCTTTTTCGATAGCGGCAATGCAAAGCTCGCGCACCGAATTGCCGTGTCCTTGCGGAATATCGCCCGAATATTGTGTGTGTGAATGATTGTCAAACATAATTATTACCTTGCTGAATTAAAACATTGTAAGCTGATCCGATTCGGGAATATCACCGAAGCAGTTGTTTTTGGAAAGCAAATCCATTATCGATTTATTGACCGCCGCCTTAACGCGGAGCTCCTCGATAGTGCTTGCTTCGCCGTTTTTGACTACCTCAACGATTTTTTCGGCTACCGATTCGCCCAAGCCGTTAAGCGAGCAAAGAGGAAGACGGATTTTTCCGTTTTCGGGTATGAAATAGGTCGCCTCGGACTTGCCGATTTCAACGGGAAGGAAGGAAAATCCGCGCGCAAGCATTTCAAGAACGATGCGCAGGATTATCATATTACCTTCATCCTTTGCAGACGGGTTGGGCATTTCACGAAGCGTTTTAAGGCGTTCTTCTATCTTTGCCTTGCCCTTCATTACAAGCTCGCCGTCAAAAAAGTCGCGCTTGATGGTAAAGTAAGCCGCATAATAAGCGACGGGCTGATAAACCTTGAACCAAGCAAGACGGAGCGATGCGATGGTATATGCCGCCGCGTGTGCTTTGGGAAACATATACTGGATTTTATTACAGGAATCGATATACCATTGCGGAACGTCCTTTGCACGCATTGCCTCCTCCTGCTCGGGAAGAAGACCTTTACCCTTACGGGTACGCTCCATTGCGTTAAAGGCGATTGCGGAATCGAGTCCCTTATGCATAAGGTAAACCATTATACTGTCACGCGTACCGATGATCTGATCGATCGTACAGGTGCCGCTTTCGATAAGGTCCTTACCGTTGCCGAGCCAGATACCCGTACCGTGGGAAAGTCCCGATATCTGCAAAAGGTCGGCAAAGGTTTTGGGCTTTGCATCGAGAATCATTTGGATTGAATAATCGGTGCCGAATTCGGGGATACCCATTGTGCCTATCGGACAGCCGATCTGCTCGGGGGTGACGCCTAATGGCTTTGTAGACGCGAAAAGCTCGATAACGTTTTTGTCGTTCATCGGGATATCGCGCACGTCGATACCCGTGAAGTCCTTGAAAATGCGGTAATAGGTCGGCACATCGTGTCCGAGTATGTCGAGCTTAAGGATCGTATCGTGCAGATATTCAAACGCAAAGTGTGTCGTTATAACGCCGCTTGACGCTTTGTTTGCAGGATATTGAACGGGAGTAAAATCGTAGATTTCGTATTCCTTGGGGATAACTACGATACCGCCGGGGTGCTGACCTGTTGTTTTTTGTACACCGACGAAGCCGTAAACAAGACGCGATTGCTCGGCACGGGTAAGAGAAATGTTTTCCTCCTCCAAGAACTTTTTAACGTAGCCGAAGCAGTTTTTATCCTGAAGCGTACCAACCGTTCCTGCACGGAATATATTTTCCTTACCGAACAGAACCTCGGTGAATTTATGCGCTTCCGACTGAACGTCACCCGAGAAGTTAAGGTCGATATCGGGCGCCTTTTCACCGTGGAAGCCAAGGAATGTTTCAAAGGGGATATCGTGTCCGTCGGGGCGCATACGTGTGCCGCATTCGGGACAGTCCTTGTCGGGCAGGTCAAAGCCCGAGCCGACCGAGCCGTCGGTGAAAAATTCGGAATATTTACAGTTGGGACAAGCGTAATGGGGAGGCAGAGGGTTAACCTCGGAAATTTTTGCAAGCGTTGCCGCAAACGACGAGCCAACCGACCCGCGCGAGCCGACGAGATAGCCGTGCTCCTCGCTGTTTTGAACCAAACGGCGCGCGATGACGTAAAGAACCGCAAAGCCATTTTTGATTATCGAGTTAAGCTCTCTGTCCATTCTTGCACGGACTATTTCGGGAATTTCTCCCTTAAATCCGTACATTTCCATTGCGGTTTGCTCGCAAAGTGATTGCAATTCCTCCTCGGCGCCGTCGATTTTGGGAGTATAGGTGCCGTCGGGGATGGGTTTTATATCATCGAAATCGGCAATAACCTTTTTCGGGTTTTCGATAACAATTCTTCTTGCTTCCTCTTCGCCTAAATAGGCAAATTCGGCAAGCATTTCGTTGGTAGTGCGGAAGAATATTCCCGTTTCGCGCATTGCGTCCGAAAAGCCCTTGCCGCGCAGCATAATTTGACGGTATATTTCGTCCTCGGGGTCCATAAAATGCACGTCACCCGTAGCGACAACAAGCTTTTTCTGCTTATTTGCAATACCGATTATCTTGCGCACGTTATCGTGAAGCTGTTCGACCGTTGCCTGATTTTCATCGATAAGATAGCCGTTGTTGCAGTCGGGCTGAACCTCTAAATAATCGTAAAATTCGGCAATACGGTAAAGCTCGTTATCGGGTCTGCCCTGCAATATCGCATCATAAAGCTCACCCGATGAGCAAGCAGAGCCGATAACCAGACCCTCACGGTATTCGCTGAGCAGAGTTTTGGGGATACGCGGATGCTTGTGATAGTAATCGAGATAGGACCTTGAAACAAGCTTGTAAAGATTTTTAAGTCCCGCAAGGTTTTTTACAAGGATAATTATATGGTAGCTCTTCAAACGCTTCGGGTCAGAGCTGTTTGCCATTGCGGCATTCATTTCGTTGACCGTGAAAATGCCGTTTGCCGCGAGCTTACGCGACATACATTCAAAAATTTTTGCAAGCATTTCGGTATCGGCATCCGCCTTGTGGTGGTCGAATTCGCCGAGGTTGAAATACTTTGCGAGAGTATCGAGAGTGTGCTTTTTAATATCGCTGTTGATATAGCGAGAAAGCGCAACCGTATCAAGATAGGGATTTTCAAAGGGTATTTCGTTTTCGTCCGCTACACGGCGGATAAACGAAATATCGAAATTTGCGTTGTGTGCGACAAGCATTCTGTCGCCGCAAAATTCAAGAAAGCTCTTTACCGCTTCGCATTCATCGGGCGCGCCCTTTACCATTTCATCGGTAATGCCGGTTAAACGGACTATATTTTCGGGAATGGGCATTCCGCAATCGACAAAGGTCGAAAACTCTCCGATTATTTCACCGTTTTTATATTTTAATGCGCCAATCTGCGTTATTCCGCAAGTCTTCGGCGAAAGTCCGGTTGTTTCGATATCGAAGATAATAAATTCATCCTCGCTAAACCTTGTGTTGCTTGAATCCTCATAACGGAAAACAGCACGTGCGGTATCATCGACAAGATAACCCTCGATGCCGTATATCGGCTTAACGTCGGGATATTTTTTTGCTGCGCTCATAACTATCGGATAGGCCTGAAGCGTGCCGTGGTCGGTAAACGCAACCGCAGGCATTCCCCAATCGTGTGCGCGCGCCATTATATCGGCAGCATCGCTTAAGGCGTCGGTTGCCGACATATTTGTGTGCAAGTGAAGCTCAACGCGTTTTTCCTCGGCTTCATCCTGTCTGCCGTAGACCTTGCATTTGGAAATGGCTTTTATTGCAAGGGTTATTTCGTCATCCTCAACCCATTCGTTCTTATTGCGGTCGAAAATGCGTCTTTTTTCGGCTTTGCCCGCAACGGTAACGTACATCGGGGCTTTTATTTTGGGTGCTTCCTTTTTGTGACAGCTGAATTTGCCCGAAATGGAAGCAGAATTGTCGGTTATATATACCGTATAGGTGATTTTTTCGGTTTCGTAATTTTCCTTTGTTTCGACAAGGAAAAGCTTGCCTGCGACACATACTGCAGTATCGTTTTTAACGGCAGAAATGGGAGTGAACGACCAGTTTCTGCGCTCGCCGAATATCGGCTCGGGGTTGGATATATCCAAGGTCATTTTGCCGACGGTAACAAGATATTTGCCGTCCTTTTCAAAATCGTATGCTTCCTCGTCCTCGGCTTCAACAAACGAAGCTCTGGGCGCATCCTTGGGTGTTTCCTGCGCAATTTCAAACTTTTGCTCGCGGATGCTTTGAGCTAATGCGCTTTCACGGTCGTTGCGGTATTCAAAAATATCGATTTCCTCATATTCGAATTTAAGGATTATCGCAACCCCGAATTGGTCGCGGACGCATTGCATAATGAACAATTCCGCTCCGTTTGCTTCGGGAATGACAGAGGTGATATTCTTGCGCAATCTTATAACGAAAACGCCGGTATTTTTATCGTACTGATAGGTCGAGCCGTCAAAAAAGCCGTAATCGAGCTTTGAAACCTGCTTTAGCGTTTCGATAATGCCGTCCATATAAGACGATTCAAACTCGATGTTGTAATGCGGATATATCATCGCGGCATTAAGCGCATACGCTTTTTTAATTTCCGCTTCGAGCTCAAATAGCTTCGACGGCTTTACATAGCAAGAAAGCTCCGCCTTGACTGCGATCGAAACACGTTCGCGGTCAACCATTACGGAGTAAGAATCGAATTTGCTTATGGTCTCCTTCATTTTGTCGTTAAAGGAGGCTTTTTTGAATTTGTTTAAAAATTCGTTAAGCATTAATAAGTTCCTTTATTTCGGAAACGAGAGTGTTAACTATCTCGTTTTCATCAAGCTTTTTAATAATTTCGCCCTTGCGGAAAAGCAATCCTTCGTTTTTTCCGCAGGCAACGCCGATATCGGCGTGCTTTGCTTCGCCCGGGCCGTTAACCACACAGCCCATAAGCGCAACCGTCAAGCGGCGATTGGTTTTTATTTCGCGCGTTGCTTTTTCAAGCTCGTTAACAAGCTCGATAACGTTTGATTCGGTTCTGCCGCAGGTCGGGCAGGAAACGATATTTATACCGCCGCCGATACCGCAACAGAAAAGAATATCCTTTGCGGCATAGACCTCGTTTACGGGGTCATCGGTAAGCGAAACACGAACGGTGTTACCGATTCCGTCAAGCAGCAGCGAGCCGATTCCGATTGCCGATTTGATATTTCCTCTTCTTACGTCACCCGTTTCGGTAACGCCGATATGTAAGGGATAATCGCACCTTTCGCTTAAAATGCGTGTTGCATCGACCATAGTTTTAACGTCGGAGCTTTTTACCGAAAGAACGATATTTGTAAAATCGAATTCCTCAAGCATTTGTGCGTTAAGCAACGCACTTTCGGCAAGTGCTTCGGCAGTAGGTCCGCCGTATTTCAAGAGCACCGATTTTTCGGCACTGCCGCCGTTAATACCGATTCTTATCGGGATATTACGCTCACGGCAAGCAAGAGCAACCTTTTTTATATTTTCCTTTTCGCCGATGTTACCGGGGTTTATGCGTATTTTTGAAATACCGCGCTCGGCAGCGGCAAGTGCCAAGCGGTAATCGAAATGGATATCGGCAACAAGCGGAATATTCGTATTTTCAACGTAATAGGGTATTGCCTCTGCCGCCGCCATATCGTTGACCGTGAAGCGCACTATATCGCACCCTGCAGCAGAAAGCGATTTGATTTGACGGAGCGTCGCTTCGATGTCGGCGGTTTTTGTATTTGTCATCGATTGGATTGCAATAGGGTTATTACCGCCTATTACAACGTTGCCGATTTTTACTGTTTTTGTGTTTTTCATATCAGAAAAGTCCTGCAATATCCTTTATTAAAACGAATGCCATAAGTCCGAACAAAAGCACGGTGAACACCGCACTGACGGCTTGCTCATATTTGGGGTTAAGCGGCTTGCGGCGAATCGCCTCGATGATATAGAACAGCAATCTGCCGCCGTCAAGCACGGGAATGGGAAGAAGATTGAAAATACCAAGCGATACAGAAATCATTACCGCCATAGTGCATAAGCTCAAAACCGTTTCAAGCAAGCCGTCGCTTTGCTTGATGGTTTTATCGATCTCTCCGCCGACCGCAACAGGGCCGCCGACAGCATCGATGCCGTAACGTCCGCTAAAGGTATCGACCAACGAATCGAAGGTCATATAGACGGTCGAATAGGATTGCCAGAACGCTTCGCGCATTACTCCGCCAACGGTTTTTTCTACACCGTAGACCTTGAAATCCACTGAACCGAAAACGATGTTGTTATCGTCCTTTTGCGTGCCGAAGCAGACGCCCTTAAGCGTTATTTCTTCGCCGTTGCGAAGAACAACGATATCGACCGGCTCGATTCCGTCGGAAACGATTTTATAGGACAAATCCGCATAGCAATGGATGGATTTTCCGTTAACGGTAATTATCTCATCATTGACCTGAAGTCCGTAATTGTTTGAAATACTGTTTTCGTCAAACTCGGCTACTATTGAGGTGCCGATAAGATTGCTTCCGCAAACGATGCCGATCATTATAACGAAAGCGAGTAAAAGGTTCATAAAAGGACCTGCAACGACGATAAGCATTCTTTTCCAAACCGAACGTTCGTTAAGCGGAATTTTATATTTATGCTCCTCGGGGATTTCCTCGTCGTATTCGCCGACCATATTCACAAAGCCGCCGATAGGAATAGCACGGATTGTGAAATCGTTATATTTCCCTTTCCAAGTCTTTATTTTGGGACCCATACCGATTGCGAATTCGATAACGCCGACCTTAAAGGCGCGCGCGACCATATAATGGCCGAATTCGTGCACAAAAATGAGCAGACCAAAAATAAAAATTGTTACTGCAAGACTTAAAAGAGATTGAAACATTAAATAAACACTCCTAAATATGTGAACGGACGTATTCACGCGCGGCTTTATCCGACGCGATAATATCGTCAAGCGTGGGTTCTTTTATAACGGGAATTGTATTGATATTCTCGACAGTGTTGATAACGAGCTCGAACATTTGGGTAAATCCGACCTTATGGTCAAGGAAAAGAGCTACAGCTTCCTCGTTTGCGCCGTTCATTACAGCAGGCATATTTCCGCCTACCGTAAGCGATTTTTTTGCAATTTCAAGCATCGGAAACGAAGCTTTATCGTAATTGAAAAAGTCGAGCTTTTTGCCGAAAAGATCAAGACTTTCGGCTTGCGATGGCTTTCTCTCGGGATAGGTAAGCGCATATTGGATGCAAACGCGCATATCGGGTGTGCCCATTTGAGCGAGAATTGCGTTATCCTCAAACTCGACAAGCGAATGCACGATGCTTTGCGGATGGATGACAACCTCCACTTGGTCGGGAGATACGTCGAAAAGATGGACCGCTTCGATAAACTCAAGCCCTTTATTCATCAAGCTTGCGCTGTCGACCGAGATTTTTTTGCCCATATT
The DNA here is from genome assembly GCA_045657425.1 of Eubacteriales bacterium. Classification (GTDB taxonomy): domain Bacteria; phylum Bacillota; class Clostridia; order Oscillospirales; family CAG-382; genus Coliplasma. The sequence goes on along the minus strand of JAZOTA010000039.1, from coordinate 16,117 downwards.
CCATCTCGGGTGCTTGATTGCCATTTCGGGCGTTACTGTCTTTAAAAACTCGTAATCCTTTCCGAAAAACGGGCCGCCCGAGCCGGTAAGCCAAATCTTTTTTATTTTATTCTTGCCCTGAATGCATTGAAATATCGCAGAATGCTCGCTATCGACGGGCAAAAGCGTTGCGTTTCCTGCTTTTACCGCATCGGTAACCAATTTACCGCCTGCGACAAGCGTTTCCTTGTTGGCAAATGCAATCTTCTTGCCCTTGTTTGCCGCGTTGATTGTGGGCTTTAAGCCCTTCATACCAAGCACAGCATTGACAATAGTTTCGCTTTTATCCTCGCTTGCAAGCTCCTCCACACCCTCGTCACCGCAAAGTATTTGGATATCGAGGTCGGAAACAAGAAGCTTGAATTCGTTGTATTTTTCCTTGCCGATGCAGGCACGCTTCGGCTTGAATTCACGGCATTGCTCGGCAAGAAGGGTTGCGTTGGAATGGGCGGAAAGCGATTCCACCGTTAATCCCAAATTACGCACCACGTCGAGCGTTTGCCTGCCTATCGAGCCGGTCGAGCCGAGCAGAGTTATTGAATCATGCATATTTACACCTATTTAAAGCTTTTACACACCGAAAGCTACAAGAAATGCAAGAGTAATTACCGAAACGGGGATGATGCTGTCAAATCTGTCAAGCACACCGCCGTGACCGGGGAATATCTTGCCGTAGTCCTTAACACCGAAACGGCGCTTGATTACCGATGCGGCAAGGTCGCCGAATTGACTTACAACAGAAAGCGGAAGCGCGATAAGTCCCAAAAGCGGATTTTTATCGGCAAGCCAGAACACCAAAACGCCTGCCGCTGTGCCGAAGGCGGTTCCGCCGATAGCGCCTGCAATCGTTTTTTTCGGTGAAATGTTGGGGCAAAGCTTTTTGTTGCCGAAAAGCATACCCGAAAAATATGCAAAGGTATCGGTCGCCCAAGCAATGCTTAATACCAAAGCGACTGCCCAAAGACCGTAAGTCACACGCATATAAGAAAGTGCGGTAAAGCCGGCAGTGATGTAAACCGCAAGCGTGATGAACATCAGCAGACGTTCAACGTCGGTATTTGCGTGGGTGATTACCGCAAAAATGAGGAAAAGCACAATAAGTGCAGGCAAGCCGAGAATTACGGCTTTTATTGCAATATCGATATTCCACACGGGCAGAATGGCAACGAATGCCGAAACGGCGATAGAAGTAAGCGAAACCGCCCACTTTTTGAGCAAGCCGCAGCAGCCGAGCATTTCATAAACCGAAAAGCCGGCAATAAGCGCAAACAAAGCACCTGCACCCCAAACTCCGCCCCAGATAAGCAGCGGAATAAGAAGCAAAAGAGCGACTATTGCGGTAAGTATTCTTGTTATCATTTTTTACCTCCCAAAGCGGCGTTCGCGTTTTGAATAAGAGTCGATCGCTTTTAAAAGCTCGTTTTTATCGAAATCGGGCCAGAGCACGTCGGTGAAATAATATTCCGAATATGCCGATTGCCATAAAAGGAAATTTGAAATACGGTGTTCTCCGCTTGTGCGGATGATAAGGTCGGGGTCAGGCACTCCCTGAGTGTAGAGGCAATTTGAAATATCCTTGTCGGTTATTTCGCTTTTTCCCTCTTTTATCAGCTTATTGACTGCATAGACCAATTCCTGACGTCCGCCGTAGGAAAGGCAGATGCAAAGCGTCATACCGTCGTTTTTTTCAAGACGGGATTCGACTCCGCGCAATGCGTTGCGGTATTTTTCCGCAAATCGGTCGATATCGCCGACAAGCTTAAGCTTGATGTTAAGACGGTTCATTTCGGGCTCGTACTTGGTTATGCCCTTGCTCATAAGCTCCATAAGGGCAGAAACCTCCTCCTCCGAGCGATTCCAATTCTCTGCCGAAAAGGCATAGACCGTTAAATATTCAATTCCCATAGCACAGCAATTATCAACGGTATTGACGAATGCGTCAAGTCCTACCTTGTGCCCTGCCGTGCGCGGAAGCAGACGTTTTTTTGCCCATCTGCCGTTGCCGTCCATTATTATGGCGATATGCCTTGGGAGAAGCTGTTCTGACATAAGAACCTCGAAAATTTTCATAAAATCGGCTAAAACCGAGGGGGTTAAACCTCGGTTTTAACAGTAGAAATTGATTAAATTTGTAAAAATATTTTTGGAAATTATAAACGCTTGCCGTTTTTGGGGCAAATCACGGGGTCCCCGAAAACACGAAGTGTTTTTGGGGTAAATCACGGGGTCCCCGAAAACGCCTGCCGTTTTTGGGGTTTATTATATTTCCATGATTTCCTTATCTTTTTTAGCGATAACAACGTCAACTTCCTTGATGATCTTATCGGTAAGATCCTGAATCTTCTTTTCAGCATCCTTAAGGTCATCCTCGGTAATGGTCGAATTCTTCTTCAATGCCTTTGCGTTATCGTTTGCTTCGCGGCGGATGTTACGGATTGCAACCTTGCAGTCCTCGCCCATCTTTGCGGTCTTCTTGGTAAGCTCTTTTCTGCGTTCCTCGGTAAGTGCAGGGAAAGTAAGACGGATGCATTTGCCGTCGTTGGTGGGGGTGATGCCTACGTCGGAAGCAAGGATTGCCTTTTCGATTTCCTTGAGCATATTGGTTTCCCAAGGAGTGATTACAAGAGTTCTTGCGTCTGTTGCCTTGATGGTTGCAACGCCGTCAAGACCTGTGGGGGTGCCGTAGTAAGGTACGGTGATCTTATCGAGAACCTTCGAGCTGGCTCTGCCTACTCTTATAGTGCTAAAATCCTCCTCGAGGACGGAAATGGATTTTTTCATTTTTTCTTCAAAGGGTTTAATGTCGAACATTTTTGTTACCTTCCTTGTTTTTGTTATATATCTTATTTTTTATTTATGGAGTAATGTGCCGATAGTTTCGCCTTTTGCGGCAGAAATTATGTTTTGAGGGTCGGAAAGCGGGAAAATTACGGTTTTTATGTCGCATTCCTCGCCGATGGTTGCGGCGCTTTGGTCGATTGCTTTAAGTCCGCGTGAAAGAAGCTCTTGATAGGTAAGCTCGTCAAACTTGACTGCATCGCTGTATTTTGCAGGGTCCTTGTCGTAAACGCCGTCGACGTTCTTTGCCGAAAGAACAGCGTCGCACTTAAGCTCTGCCGCGCGGAGCATCATGCCCGTGTCGGTCGAGAAGAAGGGATAACCGACGCCGCACGAAAGAATTACTACCTCGCCCTTTTCAAGATATTCAATGGCCTTGTACTGAGCGTAGGGTTCGCAGAACTGCTGAATCTGCACCGCGCTCATAACGTGGGCTTTAACGCCTGTTTTGAGTATGTAATCCTGCATTGCAAGAGAGTTGATAACGGTCGCAAGCATTCCCATATGGTCGCCGCGTACACGGTCGACGTCGAGTCCGTTTTGTCTTGCACCACGCCAGATGTTGCCAGCACCGATAACGATGCTTACCTGAACGCCGTCGTTAACAAGTGTTGCAATCTTTTCGGCAACCGACGAAAGCATATCTCCGTCGAGAATACCTTTTTTCACACCGGCAAGCGCCTCGCCGCTGAGCTTGATAAGTACCCGTTTGTATTGATTAGCCATTTTTTGTTCCCTCGCTTTTATTTTCCGAAATAGAATATGCTGTTGTTACGGTCAAGATGATCGGTAAGTCCGCAGGCGTATGCGGTCACGGGCGAAATTATTGAATGTGCAAGACTGCCCGAAATCATAATATCGTTTTTATAATAGGCGTGATAAAGCGCCTCGGTATACCCGTCACAAAGTCCCTCGTCAAAGGCGTAAGCGCCCATAAGCTTGAACATAGAAGCACAGATTTCGGCAGGTGCTGTCTGCTTGCCGATAATCGCGCGCTCGCCGTAAAAAAGACGGGTCTGGTCAGTGTTTCTGAACAGCTCGCAGGAGCTTTCGACATCCTTGTTAAGACACACCACGAAAACGTAATTATCGTACTGCGCGAGGTCGTAATTTGTTTCGGCAAATTCTTTTAACGCACCAAATCCTGTATCGGCAAACATAATATCGAAATCCAGAGGACGCGAGCCCAAAACACCATCGTGCTTGAAATATGCCTTTTTATAGGTGGGCTCAAGCGTTTTTCCGTATTCTTGTGCGGTATCGGCAAGATATTCTATCGCGGTCGAGATACGGCCGTGATATTCGTTTTCTTCCTCGTAAGTAAAATCGGTTTGCTTGTCGGTCACGAAAAATTCGATAACAAGCAAGCTGCCCGAAAGCGATTTGAACGAGCCGATATCCGAAAACGGAAGCTTTTCGGTAAACCTTGTTTCCTCGAAGGGCTTAAGCTGAAAAATTCCCTTTTCAAGACGCCATCTGCCATCCTCAAGCACCGCCTTGAAGGTTACGGTGTTTGAATAGCGTGTGGTTGCGGTAATGGTTTTTTCGGTTTCAAGCTCGGTATCCGAAACTACTGCGGTTTCGGGATATACAGGGTCGTCAAAGCGCTTGGTAGGGTGACGGAAAACAAAGGTTCTTCCGTCCCTTTCGGTTACTGCGGGGAGCAGTCCCTGCGGATAGCATAAAAATTCTTCGATACAACCGCCGTTGGCAGTATAGGTGCTTTCAAGCAGAGCCTTTACCGCCTTGAAATTAACGTATTCGCTTTCAACGGGCAGACCTTGATATTCGGCAGATTCATCACCGTCCTCGCAAAGCGACTGATTGATGAAAATATCGGTAACAAGCTTATCCGCTTGAAGCAGAGCAACTGCCTCCTCCTGCGATAATAAGCCGTCGTCAACGGGAAGCTCCTCCTGAGAAAAATCGGGAAGAATAAAGCTTTCCTCCGACGACTCGTCGGAAGCATCCGAGCTTTGCTCATTTTCATCCGAGCAGGCGCAAAAAGAGGTAACAAGCGCAATTAAAAGCGCAAAAATTATTAACTTCGTCAAAAAATCAAATTTTAAACATTTCATATCATTATGATTATAGCAAACAATATGCTTAATATCAATAGAAAATTGTTAAAATATAATATTCTCGCGGACTACTCTTTTAATTGTTACTCTGTCGCCGAAAAATGCGGCTACGTATGACGGATTAAGGTAATCGTTGCCTGCCGCGTTAAGCTCGACGCGCAAGGTTGCGCTGCCGTTTTGCGATGCAACAGACACAAATCTTACCATAGGTGAGATGTCAACCGTTTTTTCGCCCGTTTTCGAGCGTTTTACGACCTTCATTTCGCCGTTTAATGCGGTTTTAAACTCTTCATCGCTTATTTCGGTTTCAAGCTCCAATCGCCAGATCGCACGCTTTGTTGTAAGCTTGCGGTCGGCAATTTCGACCGAAACGATATCAAGTCCGGGGAAAGCGGCAGATTGAAGCTTGGCTTTGACAGCTTCAACGTCGACCTCCTCGGTAAGGCGGAAATCGAAAAGCTCTCTTTCGCCCTCTTGATAGATAGAAAGCGGAAGCGCGATGTTAAGACGGGGATGGGGGTTGAAGCCCTCGCTGTAGGAAATGGGCAGACCGCTTCTTACAAGCATTCTGTGAATAGCGCGTTGAAGGTCAAGATGGGAGATATATTTTAAATTACCGAGCTTTGTGAAGCATACGCGGATATCAGCCATTGTTTTCACCTCCGTCGCAAACGCATTTTCCGTTGCAGAGCGATTTTGCACCGCATCCCGAGCACTTTGTACGGCAGTCGGGCGTTGTTTCGGCTTTAAGCGAGCGTGCATATTCGTTCTTCATAAACTTTTTTGTAACGCCGATATCGATAAAGTCCCAAGGAAGTATTTCATCGATACCGAAACGGCGGTTTGCATAGAATGCGGGATCGATTCCGCAAGAATCAAACACGTTTATCCACTTGTCGTAGCTGAAATATTCATCCCAGCCGTCGAGCATCATATTGCGGTTATATGCTTCGAGTAAAGCCGCGCCTAATTTTCTGTCGCCGCGTGCAAAGACAGCTTCGATACGCGACACGCGGGCATCGTGGTATTTATAGGATATCTTCTTGGTTGTGATTGCCGAGCGAAGGAGCGCCTGCTTGCGTTCAAGCTCCTCCAAGCTGTCCTGCGGCTCCCATTGGAAGGGAGTAAAGGGCTTGGGCACGAAGCAGGAAACGCTTACCGTAACGTTTACGCCTCTGCCGCCGCCGAAGCGTCTTTTGGAATAATATGTATCGACGATATTCTGACCGAGCGATGCGATACCCTTGATATCCTCGTCGGTTTCGGTGGGAAGACCGTTCATAAAATAAAGCTTCAAGCTGCTTCTTCCGCCGTCGAACGCTTTTTCGCAGGCAGAAATGATCTCTTCCTCGGTAATGTTCTTGTTAATAACGTCACGAAGTCTTTGCGTGCCCGCTTCGGGCGCAAAGGTAAGACCGCTTTTACGAACCGACGAAACCTTTTCGAGCAATTCCTCATAGAAATTATCGATTCTCATCGAGGGAAGCGAAAGGTTTACCTTCTTATCGTCGGTCCATTCCAAAAGACCGTTTATAAGCTCACGAAGATGAGTATAATCGCTAATAGAGAGCGAAGTGAGCGAAATTTCCGAATAACCGCTGTGTTCGATCGAAGCGAGTGCGTTTTCATTAAGCACCGAAGGCGATTTTTCACGGTAGGGACGGTAGATCATACCTGCCTGACAGAAGCGGCATCCGCGGATACAGCCGCGGAAAACCTCGAGCATTACTCTGTCGTGAACCGTTTCGAGGAACGGAACTGCGCACTTACAGGGGAAATATGCCTTGTCGAGGTCCTCGATGATACGCTTTGTAACGGTTGCAGGCACGTTTTCACGGTTGGGCGCAAACGAAGCAATCGTTCCGTCGGCATTATATTCGACGGTGTAAAGCGAGGGTACGTAGAAGCCGTTAAGCTGTGACGCACGGAAAAGTATCTCTTCCCTGCTTACACCCTCTTTTTTGCAATCTCTGATAAGAGAAGCAAGCTCAAGCAGAGCCTCTTCGCCCTCTCCTATCGAAAAAATATCGATAAAATCGGCAATCGGCTCGGGATTATATGCGCAGGGACCGCCTGCAATGATTATGGGGTCGGATTCGCCTCTGTCCTTCGAAAGAAGGGGGATTCCGCCCAAGCCGAGCATTGCGATAACGTTTGTATAGGAAAGCTCGTACTGAAGCGTGAACGCAACGATATCGAACTTATTTATCGCATCGCCGCTTTCAAGCGCATACAGAGGAAGATTATGCTTTATCAACTGCTCACGCATATCGGGCCAAGGCATATAGCTTCGCTCACAGCTGATATATCCGCTGTTGTTAAAATTACCCTGAAGTATTTTCATACCGAGGTTGGACATACCGATTTCGTATATATCGGGGAAGCAGAAGCAGACGCGAAGGTCGGCATTTTCGGGGTTGGGTACGTCAGACGAGTATTCGCCGCCGACGTATCTGCCCGGCTTTTCAACGCATTCAAGCAGAGGTGCGTATTTTTCGTAATTGCTCACTTTTATTTCTCCAAATTACAAATTCTTAAGTTTTTCTCTTAAATAATGTCCCGTATAGCTGTCTTCGTTTGCGGCAACCTCCTCGGGAGTGCCCTTTGCGATGACTTTGCCGCCCGCATCGCCGCCGTCGGGACCTAAATCGATGATATAATCGGCGGTTTTTATCAGGTCTAAATTATGCTCGATAACCACTACCGAGTTGCCTGCATCGACAAGCTTTTGCAATACGCTTACAAGCTTGTTTACATCGTCGGTGTGCAAGCCCGTCGTCGGCTCGTCGAGCACGTAAAGCGTTTTGCCCGTTGCTCGGCGCGAAAGCTCGTTTGCCAATTTCACACGCTGTGCCTCACCGCCCGAAAGGGTTGTCGAGGGCTGACCGATTTTGATATATCCGAGTCCGACGTCGCACATAGTATCCAATTTGCGCTTTATCGAGGGGTAGTTTTGGAAGAATTCCCTACCCTCGTCGCAGGTCATTTCAAGCACGTCGTAAATCGATTTGCCTTTATATTTGATTTCAAGAGTTTCGTGGTTATATCTTCTGCCCTTGCAGACGTCACAGGTAACGTAAACGTCGGGTAGGAAGTGCATTTCGATGGTAAGAGTGCCGTCGCCCTTACACGCTTCACATCTGCCGCCCTTGACGTTGAACGAAAATCTGCCGTCGTTGTAGCCGCGCGCTCTTGCATCGGGTGTGGAGGCAAACACGGCGCGGATATCGTTGAAAAGACCGATATAGGTTGCGGGGTTTGAACGGGGATTACGGCCTATCGGCGATTGGTCGATTTGAATTATCTTGTCAATATCGTCTGCGCCGACGATTTCCTTGTGCTTACCCGGAATTACCGAAAGTTTGCCAAGCTTTCGCGCAAGTGTGTTGTAAAGCACTGCATTGACAAGACTTGATTTGCCCGAGCCCGAAACACCGGTTACGCATACGAGCTTGCCCAAGGGGAAGGTAACGTCGACGTCTTTAAGATTGTTTTCGCTCGCACCGACAACGGTAATAAAGCCGCCGTTGCCCTTTCTGCGAGTTGTGGGAACCGAAACCGTCTTTTTGCCCGAAAGGTACTGTCCCGTTATCGATTCCTTGCATTTTTTTATCTGCGCAGGGGTGCCCGTGAAAATCACGTTACCGCCGTGGATACCTGCACCGGGGCCTATATCGACGATATAGTCGGCTTCCTCGATGGTTTCCTCGTCGTGTTCGACAACAAGAACCGTGTTTCCGATATCGCGCAGCTTTTTAAGTGTGTTTATAAGCTTTTGGTTGTCGCGCTGGTGCAAGCCGATGCTCGGCTCGTCAAGAACGTACATAACGCCTACAAGCGCACTGCCGATTTGAGTTGCAAGACGGATACGCTGTGCTTCACCGCCCGAAAGCGAGCCTGCTTTGCGTGAAAGCGTGAGATATCCGAGTCCGACGTTTTCAAGGAAGGAAAGTCGGGAATTTATCTCTTTGAGAATCTCCTTTGCGATTTCGGCTTCGGTTTGGCTTAATTTCAAGGTTGCAAAGAATTTTCGAACGTCGATAACCGATTTCGAGCAAAGGTCGGAAATATTAAGTCCGCCGACGGTTACCGCCAAGGATTCGTTTTTAAGGCGCTTTCCGTGACATTCGGGACAGGGGATATAATCCATAAACTGCTCGTAATATTCACGTGCTTCGTAACCGCCACCCATTTTATAGCGGTGGTCGATCATACCGATAATACCCTTGAACGACGGCTCGGAAACCGATTTGCGCTTACGCTTGTTGCCGTACATAAGGATATTGAAAGCTTCCTCGGAATAGCTTGCGATAGGAGTGTGAATATCAAAGCCGTGATATCTGCCGACCGAATTTACAAGCTCGGCAAAATATCCGCCCGGCTCTGCGCTTTTAAAGCCGTTGCATATTACCGCACCACCGAAAAGCGACAAGCTTCTGTCGGGAATAAGCTTTTCTTCGGAAAACACGTTGTTTTCACCCAAGCCGCCACACGCCTCGCAGGCACCCGACGGGTTATTGAACGAGAACATTCTCGGTGTAAGCTCACCGACCGAAATGCCGTGGGTTTTACACGCATAATTTTGCGAAAAGGTTATTTCGTTATCCTCTGCCGCATCGGGGAGAAGAATCTTTATTATGCCGCCTGCAAGCTTGGATGCCGTTTCAAGGCTTTCTGCTAATCTGGAGCGCATTTCCTCGCCCTTCATTACAAGACGGTCAACGATTATATCGATATCGTGCTTTATATTTTTGTCAAGATTTATCGTTTCGGAAAGGTCATACATATTGCCGTCGACACGGACACGGACGTAACCGCTTTTACGTGCGCTTTCAAAAACCTTTTCGTGCATACCCTTTTGCGCCGAAACGACGGGCGCAAGCACCATAAAGCGGCTGCCTTGGGGCAATTCGCATACACGTGCAACGATTTCATCGACAGATTGCTGTTTGATTTCCTCGCCGCATATCGGACAGTGCGGCACACCGATTCGCGCATAAAGCAAACGGAGGTAATCGTAAATTTCGGTTGCGGTTCCCACCGTCGAACGGGGATTGCGCGAGGTGGTTTTTTGGTCGATGGATATCGCAGGGGACAAGCCCTCGATCAAATCCACGTCGGGCTTATCAAGCTGTCCCAAAAACATTCTTGCATAGGACGAAAGCGATTCGACGAATCTTCTGTGTCCCTCGGCATAAAGAGTATCAAAGGCAAGACTCGATTTGCCCGAACCCGAAAGACCCGTGAAAACAACGAGCTTGTCACGGGGGATGGTAACGTCGATATTCTTTAAGTTATGGACGCGAGCGCCCTTTACAACGATTTTGTCCGACATAGTTTTCTCCTGCTACATCAATCTTCTTATCTTATCGCGAATAAATGCCGCGGTTTCGAAATCGAGGTCCTTTGCGGCGCGCTTCATATCGGCAGTGAGCTTATCGATAAGCTTCTTCTTATCTTCTTTGCTCATATTCTTATTCTTTTCTAATTTTTCGGCTTCCTTCTTCGAGGTTATTTCGATAGGAGCGCGAATATCCTTGACAATGGTTTTGGGCGTGATGCCGTGCTTTTCGTTATATGCCTGCTGAATACGTCTGCGGCGGTTGGTTTCATCGATAGCACGCTTCATCGAGCCGGTTTCGGTATCGGCATACATTATAACCGTACCCTCGGCATTACGTGCGGCACGGCCGATGGTTTGTACAAGCGAAATTTCGCTTCGCAAAAAGCCCTCTTTATCGGCATCGAGGATGGCAACGAGCGATACCTCGGGCAGGTCAAGACCTTCACGCAGTAGGTTGATACCGACAAGCACGTCGAATTCGCCCGCACGCAGACCGCGCAGAATATCCATTCTTTCCATCGTGTCGATATCGTAGTGCATATATCTTGAGCGGATACCCGAAAGCTCGAAAAATTCGGTAAGGTCCTCCGCCATTTTTTTGGTAAGCGTTGTAACTAAAACGCGTTCCTTCCTTGCGGCGCGGATACGTATCTCGCCTGCAAGATCATCGATTTGTCCTTTTGTCGGGCGCACCTCGACGATAGGATCGAGCAGACCCGTCGGGCGGATTATCTGCTCGACAAGGCGTGTGGACAGGTTGCGCTCGTATTCCTTCGGCGTTGCGCTGACGTAGACCGTTTGACCGCGTTTTTCATCGAATTCATCGAAAACGAGCGGTCGGTTATCGTAAGCGGAGGGCAAACGGAAGCCGTAATCGATAAGATTTTGCTTTCTCGCACGGTCGCCTGCCGCCATACCGCGTATTTGCGGAAGCATTACGTGGCTTTCATCGACAAACACAAGATAATCCGAGGGGAAATAATCGAGAAGCGTATAGGGTGCACTTCCCGGCTCACGTCCCGAAAGCACGCGCGAATAGTTTTCGACACCCGAGCAAAATCCAATCTCGCGTATCTGCTCGACGTCGAACATAGTGCGCTCGCGGATGCGTTGTGCCTCGATAAATTTATTCTGACTTTCAAAATATGCGATTCTTTCGTCGAGCTCGGCGATTATATCGTCAAGTGCTTTTTTACGCGTTTCCGACGAGGTAACGTAGTGCGATGCGGGATATATCGCAACGTGCGACATATCGGCAACCGCTTCGCCCGTAACGACGTTTATCTTGCAAATTCTGTCGACCTCGTCACCGAAAAATTCGACTCTTACGGCATCGGTATCGGTGTTTGACGGGAAAATATCGAGCACGTCACCACGCACACGGAAGTTGTTACGCTCAAATCCGATATCGCTTCTTGCATATTGCAACGCAACAAGACGCTTGATAACGTCGTCGCGCGCAAAGGTCGAGCCACGGCGGATTGAAAGCACCTGTTGGGAATATTCCTCGGGGTCACCCAACGAATAAATACAGCTTACCGACGCAACGATTATAACGTCACGTCTTTCAAAAAGCGCACTCGTTGCCGAATGGCGGAGCTTATCGATTTCGTTATTGACAGCCGCGTCCTTTTCGATATAAACGTCCTTACCTGGGACGTATGCTTCGGGCTGATAGTAATCGTAATAAGACACAAAAAACTCAACGGCGTTGTTCGGGAAAAATTCACGCATTTCGGAACAGACCTGCGCCGCAAGAGTTTTGTTCGGTTCAAGTATGATTGCAGGGCGGTTTGCACGTGCGATGACGTTTGCCATGGTAAAGGTTTTACCCGAACCGGTAACACCGATAAGCGTTTGGTCACGGTCGCCGTTTATTATGCCGTTAACGAGCGCCGATATCGCCTCGGGTTGGTCGCCCGTAGGCGCAAAATCAGACACAAGATCGAACTTATCCATACAAAAAACGCCCCCTTTTTTGAGATTTTTTTGATTTTCTTCGTAAATCGTATTATTATATCACATTTTCCTTTAAATTAAAAGAGGATATGATGAATTTTTTCATTTTTTACACCAATCGGTTATCGATTGCAGATGCGATTTGAACCGCATTTTTCCCAAATCTTTCACGGATCGAATCGACCGCCGTTTCAAGCGAATGGCTCTTTGCGTATTTTTTCTCCCACGCTTCGGGAAAAAGCTTTTGCTGATAGCCGAAATCGCCCTCTGGCGTTAATTTTTCGGCGTGTACCGTTACCGAATAAATTTCCTGCCACAGCGCCTTTTTCGCATACACGAGCGAAAGCGCAACCTTTGATATTTCATCGTAAAGGCAGGTCGGGTGAGCAAGTGACACCGAATGGGAAAATGAAGTCAGGTCGGGCAATCTGACCGTTACCGCAACGTTGTTACAGCACAGCTTATGCCGTCTTAAGCGCTCCGCCACCGACATTGACAGATAGGTTACCGCAAACGAAATATCGTTGTCGGTTTTAAGATTTTCACGGAATGTCATACCGTTGCTTACCGATTTGGGTGTAGGCTCGTATCCGCTTACCGTGACCTCGGAAAAATCGTTGCCTCGGGCAAATTCACGAAGCATAACACCGTTTTTGCCGAGGTTTTTTTGGATTACCGATTCGGTACAGCAAGCCAAATCGCCGATTGTATAAATCCCCACGTGATTCAACACCTTTGCCGTAGACGAGCCGACGAAAAGGAGGTCGGAAACGGGCAGAGGCCAGACTATCGAGGCGAAGCGGTCGTGCGGTATTACAGTCGTTGCATTCGGCTTTTTCATATCGCTTCCGAGCTTTGCAAAGACCTTGTTAAAGGAAACGCCGACCGAAACGGTTATATTAAGCTCGTTTTTCACCCTTTCGCGGATACTGTCGGCAATGCTTTTTCCGTTCCCGAAAAGCTTTAAAGAGCCGCTTACGTCAAGCCAGCTTTCGTCTATCCCGAACGGCTCGACCTTGTCGGTATAATCGTAAAATATTCTGTTCATTTTTTCGGACATTTCTGAATAAAGCCCGTAGGTCGGACGGACTGTAAGAAGCTGAGGGCATTTCTTTTTTGCCTGCCAGACCGGCTCGGCGGTCGCAACACCGTATTTTTTCGCAAGCTCGTTTCGGGCAAGTACAATGCCGTGTCTTTCCTCAACACTGCCGCAGACCGCCATGGGTAATGCGGCATATTCGGGATGAAGCGCCGTTTCGCAGGAGGCAAAAAAAGAATTCGCATCGCAATGCAATACCGTGCGAATTTTTTTGTTTTCAATCATTTCGGGTTTTGTCTTTTCGCGGAAATTCGACGTTTTCATCAGTGCCGAGCCGTCGTTATATCCCATATACATATCCTTCACTCCCCTTTTTTTACTCTCGTAATATCATAACACCCGAACATCTGTTTGTCAAGAACAAATGTTCTAAATGGGCAAAAAAGGAAGTCCGAGGCATTACACCTCGGACTTAAAAGGTTTTTATTCTTCTGTGGTCGACTGAACGTCGTCGATAGATTTTGTTACGCTGTGCTTAATGGGAGTCCATTCAACCTTTTTGAAGATTGCCGCAATCGCGATGGGGCAATAGGAAAGCATAAATATCGGGAAGGTGAAGAGATATTTTATCATCTTGCCGGGAGGACAGTCGATAACGTCCCATTCGGTTATCAGCGTGATAAAGCCGACAATAAATATAAGCATATAGATTATCGAGCAGAAATAGAGCAGCGGAACCATACAGAACTCGAAGAATACCGAAAATTCGGGATAATCGGCAAATATCGTCATACCGTAAATAAATTCCGCAATACAGCAGCAAAGCGAAAGAATGGTAAACATAAGCGCAGGGAAAATCGTCATAAGCATATCGTAGCAAGCGAATTTACCCTTGAAAATGCCCTTGAAAAGCTTTCCGCCGTATTTGCCGAATACCTGATAGAAGCCTTTTGACCAACGAAGACGTTGATTCCAAGATTGCTTAAAGGTTTCGGGCTGTTCATCGTAAACTATCGAGCCGCCGCTGTAACCTATCTTAACGCCGCGAACCGCCATATCGGTTGAAAATTCGATATCCTCGGTAAGAAGGTGATAGGGCCAACCGCCGTTGCCTTCGATAATTTCGCGGCTGATACAAAAGCCGGTACCCGAAATCGCGCAAGAGGTGTTGAAACGCATTCTTGCGTGGTTAAGATATTTTGCTTCACGAAGGAACCAAAGCGAATAGCCTGCGGAAATCCAGTTGGTTCCGTAGTTTTTGGAGTTACGGTAGCTGGTGAGCGCTTTGTAGCCGCGGTTGAAGTTGATATTCATTTCCTTAACGAAATTCTTATCAACAAGGTTATCGGCATCGAAAACGATATAAGCATCGCAATCGTCCTTTTCGGCAATAAGCTTTTTGAAAAGGAAATCAAGCGCATAGCCCTTGCCTATAAGCTCTTTATTGTTACGTTCAAGAACTATTGCACCGTGATCTCTGCCAACCTGCGCGGTATTATCGGTACAGTTATCGGCGATAAGGAAAATTTTAATAAGCTCTTTTGGGTAATCCTGACGGTTAATACTTTCCAAAAGGTGCCCGATAACGTTTTCTTCGTCACGCGCACTGATTATAACGCCGAATTTGTTAAGCTTATCGCTTTGCACCGGTTGAGATTTATCTTTTCCGAGAAATACCCAGAAAATATAGAAAAACTGATAGATATAGCAGATAACAAACGATGCCGTAAGCACGATATTACATATTGTAAATATATCCTGAATATCCACGATTATCCTCCGTGGGCATTAATATTTGCAAAATTATACCACATATTATTACAAAAGTCAACCCCGACGGCATCTTATTGACATCCGTCGGGGTGATTCTAAAAGTATTACAATTTTGAAGCAATTGCTTCCAAAAATTCGGTTGTATTTACCTGAGTTTTGTTTTCAAGCGTGGAGATAAGGTAAAGGTCCTTGGTCATAACGCCCGATTCGATAGTGTCGATACAAGCATGCTCAAGCTTATCGGCAAATTCGCAAAGCTCGTTGATTCCGTCCAATTCACCGCGTTTTCTCAAAGCGCCTGTCCACGCGAATATCGTCGCAACCGAGTTGGTGGAGGTGGACATGCCCTTTAAGTGGTTGTAATAGTGGCGTTGAACCGTGCCGTGAGCCGCTTCGTATTCATAAATTCCGTCGGGAGATACAAGCACGCTCGTCATCATTGCCAACGAGCCGTAGGCGGTAGAAACCATATCGCTCATAACGTCGCCGTCATAGTTCTTACAAGCCCAGATAAAGCCGCCCTCCGAACGGATAACGCGTGCAACCGCATCGTCGATAAGGGTGTAGAAATATTCGATTCCGTTGGATTCGAACTTTTCTTTATATTCGGTTTCATATATCTCGGCGAAGATATCCTTGAATCTGTGGTCGTAGGTTTTGCTTATGGTATCCTTGGAGGAGAACCAAAGGTCCATTTTCATATCAAGCGCGTAATTAAAGCAGCTTCTTGCAAAGCCCTGAATGCTCTTTTCAAGGTTGTGAACGCCCTGTATTATGCCGTCGGTCTTGAAATCGTGGATAAGCGCACGGGTTTCGTTGCCGTTTTCATCGGTAACGACAAGCTCCGCCTTGCTTCCTGCGTTGACCTTCATTTCGGTCGCCTTATAGATATCGCCGTATGCGTGACGAGCGATGGAAATGGGCTTTGTCCAGTTACGCACGTAAGGAGGAATACCCTTAACGATTATCGGGGTGCGGAACACAGTGCCGTCGAGAATCGCGCGGATGGTACCGTTGGGGCTTTTCCACATTTCTTTAAGGTTG
>JAZOTA010000038.1:0-13037 GCA_045657425.1 Eubacteriales bacterium | reverse complement strand
AAGTTTTTGGAATCCCCGAAACCCCTTGCAGCACAAGGAGTTTCGGGTTTTAACTTTTTTGAAATTCTTTTAAAACTTTAAGGTCTTACGTGAAAAGTATTGAATTTTTGGCGTTTTTTATCTCAAAGCGTAGGTTCCCTTAAACTCTTCGGGCTTTTCGAGGCATTCTACCCATCTGCCGGAAGTAAAGTCGGGAATTGCGACGGGAGCGCCGCCCATAGCGATGGATTGTTCAGACAGGCAGGAGATGCACATAAGGGTTGCCGTGTCATAGGTATCGATAGGAGGAGTGAAGCCTTCTCTTACCGATTCGATAAATGCGTTATATACGAGCCAGTCGATACCGTCGTGTCCACCGATGGGGTTCTTGCGGTATTCCTTCCAGATAGGATGCTCGTATTCTTCTTCGTATTTTTCGGCGCAGTTCAATTTGGTTGCAACGGTATCGAATTCGCTTTCACCGTCGAGATGTACGTAATCGCCGTCTGCGCAGTACATACCCTTTGTTCCGCGAACGGTAAAGCCGCGAGAGTAGATTCTGGGAAGCGAGGTATCGAGAGTGATAACCGCGGTTCTGCCGTCTGCACACTTAAGAACGGTGGTTACGATATCGCCCTGAGCGAAGTTTGCCTTTGCGATGGGATCGTCGGGACGGTGTTCAACCGCATATTCGTGCAAGCCGACAGAAGCGGATGCGATCGAATTAAGAGTAACGAAGCGGTTGCCGTGGTTGATATCGAGAACCTGCATAATAGGTCCGAGCTCGTGGGTGGGATAGTTTTCGCAGTTGCGAAGCATATAGTTACGTTGACGGTAGTGACGGTTGATGTCGCCGTTAACGATTTCTTCGCGAAGGTCGTGCATATAACCGCCGGAGCAATGAACGACTGTGCCGAACAAGCCCTTGCGAGCCATATTGAGAGCCATAAGCTCACGTCTGCCGTAGCAGCAGTTTTCGAGCATCATGCAATGGATGCCGGTTTCCTCATAGGTTCTGATAAGACGGAAGCAATCTTCGATATTATAAGCGCCGCCAACCTCGGTACCGACGGGCTTGCCAGCCTTCATAGCGTAGATGCACATTTCGATATGCGATTCCCACGCGGTGAGGACCAAAACTGCTTCAACCTCGGGATGGTCGACAACCTCTTTCCAATTGGTGGTGCAGAAAGGACGTGTTCCGGTTCTTTCCTCAACCGTTTGAGCACCCTTTTCGGCGCGGTCTTGATAATAATCGCAAACTGCGGTTATTTCTACAAGGCCGTTTTCCCACATGGGAAGGAAGCATCCGTTAACAAGCGGAAGTCCGCGCGCGCCAAGACCGATGACGCCGATTTTTACTTTTCTTACATTTTCCATTATATAGCACTCCTGCTGATTTAAAATTATTTTTTTGATATTATAAATTGATATGAAAGAAAAGTCAATATTTTTTTGCTTTATCGCTTTACAAATGTGAGATTTTGTTGTATTATAGGCGTTAGATACAAAATCACGGAGGTTTATTTTATGACTTTATTGGTTATGGCTGCCGGTATGGGCAGCAGATACGGTGGCTTGAAGCAGCTTGATCCCGTTGGTCCCAACGGCGAATTTATTCTTGACTACACCGTATACGATGCATTGCAAGCAGGGTTTGACAACGTTGTATTTATTATAAAGGAAGAAAACCTTGAGATTTTCAAGGAAACCGTTGGCAACAGAATCGGCTCCACTTGCAAGACCGAATATTGCTTCCAGCGTCTTGATGATATGCCCGAAGGATATAAGGTTCCCGAAGGACGTGTTAAGCAATGGGGTACCGGTCACGCAGTACTCGCGGCACGCGACGTTATTACGGGTCCGTTCGCAGCAGTTAACGCCGATGACTTCTATGGCAGAGAAAGCTTTGAGATCATCGCTAAATATATGAAGGAAAATCCCGACTCCCCCACTTGCATGGCAGGCTTCGTTCTTAAGAACACCTTAACTGAAAACGGCACTGTTGCAAGAGGTCATTGCACGGTTGATGAAAACGGCGTTCTTGTTGACATTACCGAACGCACCAAGATCATGCGTCTTGAAAACGGTCAGACCGCTTACCTTGAGGATGAAGTTTGGCACGATATTGACGAAAACGCTATCGTTTCGATGAACTGCTGGGGTATCCCTGCCGATTTCTTCGGTGTTGCTATGGACGAGTTTATTAAGTTCCTTAACAACGGCGGCGATGAAATGAAGAAGGAATTCTACCTTCCCACCGCAATCGTTAAATATCTTGAAGCTAACGGCAAGAAGGCAAAGGTTCTTAAGACCGGCGCTAAATGGTACGGCGTTACTTATAAGGAAGACAGACAAGCAGTCGTTGACTACATCAAAAAATCTATTGAGGACGGAGTTTACCCCGAAAAGTTATGGAAGTAAAGAAGCAGATTTTAGAAAAAGTATGTGCCGCATTCATTAAGGACGCGGTTCTTGAAGAGATTGAAAACATCCCCAACGGTCACATTAACGTTACCGACAGAGTTAAGGTTAACGGAAGAAATTACATTCTTCAACGCATTAACACCAACATTTTCCGCGATCCTGTCGGTCTTATCGGCAACATTTCGTCGGTTACCGAGTTTTTGCGTGAAAAGATTATCGCTGCAGGCGGTGATCCCGACAGAGAAACTCTTACTCTTGTAAAGACGTTAGACGGCAAATACACCTACGAAGACGAAAGCGGTCTTTACAGAATGTATTTGTTCATTACAGATGCTACCTGCTACAACAAGGCAGAAAAAGCAGGTATGTTCGGCGAATCCGCAAAGGCATTCGGCAGATTCCAAAACCTTTTGGCTGAATTCGATGCAAAGACTCTTTCGGAAACCATTAAGGATTTCCACAACACTCCCGTAAGATTCAAGAACTTCGAAAAGGCTCTGAGCGAAAACAAGGCAGGCAGAAAGGACGAATGCGCTCCCGAAATCGAATTCTACCTTTCCAAGAAGGACTACTGCCCCACCATCACATCGCGCCTTGAAGATGGCAGACTTCCCACCCGTGTTACTCACAACGACACCAAGCTTAACAACGTTATGATCGACGATGCAACCGGCAGCGGTATTTGCGTTATCGACCTTGGCACCGTTATGCCCGGCAGTATGCTTTACGACTTCGGCGACAGTATCCGTTTCGGTGCTTCGAGTGCTGCTGAAGACGAAAAGGATCTTGATAAGGTTTACTGCGTTCCCGCACTTTACGAGGAATACGTAAGCGGCTTCCTTTCCGAAATGAAGTCGAGCATTACCGATGAAGAAGTTAAGCTTCTCCACGACGGTGCTATTATGATGACTCTTGAATGCGGTATGCGTTTCCTTACCGACTATCTCGAGGGCGACACCTATTTCCGTACTCATTACGCAGGTCAGAACCTTGACAGAACAAGAACCCAGATGAAGCTTGTTCAGGATATGGAAGCAAGACGTGACGAGTTCGAGGCAATTATTAAAAAGTACATTTAACCAATAACAAAGCTAAAGGCGTTGCTTGATTGCAACGCCTTTTTGTTATACTGATTTTAGCCTTGTATTACGTAAGTTCCCATACAATGACGCTTGATAAGAACGTAATCGTAGATATCGATCATACCGTTGCCGTTGATATCCGCGCTTAATACGCTCGTATCTGTAAGCACAATGGTATTAAGGCAATGGCGCTTTACGAAAACGTAGTCATAAACATCGATTTTGCCGTCGTCGTTTACGTCGCCGAGCTTGTACCTGATTTTTTCTTCGTACGTCGCATTGTAAATCTCAAAGCCTGCACAGTCGGTGACGGTTTTATCCCAGCCCGCAAAGGTATAGGTATAGCTTTCGTCCTCGCCCCTTACAGGATCGTCAGGTATATCAACCTCCTCGCCCAAGTGATATTCTTTAGATGAAATTTCCGTTCCGTCCCAATCAACGAATTTGACGGTATAGTGAGTACATTCATCCTCGCTTATTACAGGAAGAATTTCGGTTTCGAGAGTATTTCCGCAATAGCACTTATAGTTGACAGAGCCCTCTTTTTTACAGGTTGGCTCGACAACCGTTGCCACGTAAATACAGTTGCTGTCCGATACATGCTCGAGAATGATCGCGTTTTGTTGTGCATCGACCACACCGACGGCGGATGACGTTATTTCGTAATGCTTCGCAGGGGACTTTATGACCTCCCAGACGATATTCACCAATTCAACATCCTCGTCATCGTATGCATCCATATTGATGTAGGAAAACCTGATAACGCCGTTGGAAAAATTATCGTTAACAATAATCATTCCGCCCTTTTCCTGCAATCCGTTTGCCGCAGTCACGCTGACACAGCGGAGAGCCGTTTTATCGTAATTCACCGTAAAGTCGGCGGCGGCAACTTTGCAGCCCGATTCGAGGTAAAAATCGGTTTGGCATTGTTTTCCGACCACCAAGCGGTCGGTTACGAAGAACGCATTGGGATAATCAACCGACTCGGGCAATTTAACAAGCGTTACGCTATTGTTAACACTCGCAGGGAGATACAAGCTAAGGTCGCTTCGGTATACGTTTGAAACAGACGTTTTAACCGTCGCGTCGCCGTCCTTGTCGGCAATAACCTTCAAATTGACCGAAAACAGGTTATAGGGATTGACAGGGTTGTCGTTGGCATAGGCGATTCTTACCTGCCCTGCTATTGAAGAATTGACCGAATAGACCGCGCCCTCTCCCGTCATATACGAATCAAATTCGACCGATTCAAACGAAAAGATATCGCTGTCATATTCAACGGTAAATTCTGCGCTTACAAAGGAATGGTTAAAGTAATTTACGACGTAAGCAGTAAGAATGTCATCCTTTTGTAACATACCGTCGTTTAAATACGCGGAAAGACTGAACGGCTCGGTAACGACCGGCTTATTAACCGTAACGGAACCGTTAACACCCTTAACGGCAGATTCCGACAGATTCCCGTCGTATGCCCTGCCGATTGCTATGGAAACGGGATAGGTTCCCTCCTCGCAATCGCTTTTGACAGCAAAACGAACGGAAAACAGCGTTCCGCTGCCGCTGATGCCGTTAAGTGACATCAGCGACAGGGTGATTTTGCCCGATTCTGCAGTATTTACAGAGGTTTGCGCACCGGAAATCAAGCTTCCGTTTGAAGTCGAGCTTACCGTCATTACGGTTGGATCGTAATAAACGTAAACGTCCAATGCGGCAATGTTTTGAAAGTTTTCTGCGCTTAAAGTAACGTATGCAGTATTACCTGCCGTTACGGTGACAGAATTGGCAGAAACACGTTGCACGGTATCGGCGGCAACGATGATCACCGCCGCCGATAAAGCAAGACATAGTGCCAGAAATAAAGCAATAAATCGTCTCATTTTTCGCACCTGTTACATTTTAACAGAACCAACGGCACCGCTTACGTACTGAAGTATACGCAATGCCTCTGCTGCCCAGAGATCGCCGTCGCCGTTAAGGTCGGCGCGTGCAAATTCCTCGGCGGTGAGGTTGTATTTGTCGTTGATATGATAGAGGAGGAGCAATGCGTCGAGATTGGTGATTTCGCCGTCGCCGTTTACGTCACCCAACGCATCTGCACCGATAGCTTCCTGAACAGCAATTGTGTAAGGAGCTTCTTCACTTCCCTTATAGGTAAAGCTTACGCCGTCGAATGCCTCGAAATAGTATTCGATGCCGTCAAGCGTTACGTATTGTGCAGGAATGATTGCCGAATACTTGTCGTTAAGCTTGTTCATACGGATAACCTTCCATTCATCGCTTCCCGCTGTTCTGTAATAGAGGTTTGCATAAGCAATGTTCAGGTTATCGGTAATGGTTGCGCTGATTACAAGGTTAGCGTTTGTGAATGCGTTTGCCACGGGAGTGTGGTAAACGTTAGGAGCCATTGTGTCCTTACTCATTATGACGATCTTGCCCGAGGGCTCGGATTCGCTCATATCGGATTGGACAACTGTGAAATTGTAATAATAGATCTTACCGGGTTCAACGGTGGTGTCGAACCATTCCATAGTGTCGGCGGAGATTACGGTGCTGTTAAGGCGTGTGTAATATCCGTCTTCCTTGTCGGAACGGTATACGTTGTAGCCCATAAGGGTATCGAAATCGTCCTGTGTCCACTTAAGCTCGATGCCCGTATCGGTTGCGGTGCCCTGCATTATCAATGCCTGCGCCGCGGTGGTGTCGATTACGAAGCCGAAGCGGTATTGGTCGAGCTGAAGCTCTAAATCGTCGGTAGCCGAGCAACCGTTGGAAATGGTGAAGTACTGATAACCGTTTTCGATAATTGTCTTAAGTGTGTACGTACCTTCCCAGGTGCGTGCATCGACATATCGTCCCTCGATTTCATAATCGCCGTAAGGATATGCCGAGCCAAAGCGTACCAACAACGGAATGGAGGTATCCATGTCACGGTTGAAGGATACGCGGAAGGTGATAGTTTCGTTGCCGACAGTGGTGACCTCTTCCCCATACTTGTTGAAGAGCTTGACAGAGGTAACGAACGGGAAGGTATTTTCGGGTGCTTCGGTGAGATAGGGCGCATACATCAGTCTGCCGTAGGTGACGAAATCGGTGTAATCGACCATTTGCAAGCCGATCGCTCTTTCGTCGGTGGTGCCCCACCAGTTACCGCCGAGCGGGATTTCAACGTATTGACCTGCCGAAACCGAAGGCGCGATAGGTCTTAACCAATGAGTTACATCGGTATCGGTTGAAATGGGATTTAGGATTGCATTGCCTTGGAATGCGGCATTTTGCTGAGTTTTTTCGATGTAAGCGGATATATCGGCAACAAACTTTTCAACAGTCAATATTCTTTCGATGCTGTTATCAAATATTGCCTTGTAGATCACTTCTTCGGGTTGTGATTCATTCGGTTCATTCGGCGCTTGTGAGGATTCGGAGCAGGTGAATGCAATGCGGATTTCTTCGGTATTGGTGATACCGCCCGCAGCCATTACAGTGCCTGCTTCAAGCACAAGCTCGTAATCAACACCTGCGGCAAAGCCGTTAGCACGTGAAATTTCAAGAATATTGCAAGCTTTAACGAGCGCTTTAAGAGTTACCTGATTGCCGTTGGCATAAAGCTTCGGGCTTGCCGAAACGATTCCCTTATTAAAGGTTATTATAAGGGCGGATTCGGTAAGGATACCGTCCGACAGATTGTCGGTTTCGGTCAAAGCTTCAGCAGGAAGCGGTTTGATGGGAATGAGCACCGGTTTGGTTAATTTTCCTTCGACCGTAGCGCCCGCCATATCGTTATAACTAACATTATTATTACCCAAGCCGAAAAGCAAGCCGCTTTCGGTTGTGATATAATGGGTACCGTCCCTTGTAAACACCTTGCAAGCATCGGTAATGCCGGGTACCTCGGTTAAAGCCTTGCTATCAAAACCGAAGGTATAAACCTTACCGTCGCGAATTCCTATGCCATCATAACCGCCCTCACTAAAAGCAACATGTTCCAAGCCGGAGATATCAACCGATCTTGTGTAATAATTAGCATTTGAATTGTTCATACGGATGGATTTCCACTTTTTGTCAAACGACAGGTAATCTATATCTGCACTTCCGGCATACATAAGCTGTTGTGCGTCATTTGCCAAAAGCATAGGTACGTCGGTCATGGTGTAATCCAGATATCCCGCAGCATAAAGCTTTCCGTCGGAGGTGAGGAAACAAGCCATGTTATCATAAACCTTTACGTCAATTACGTTATCAAGGTTAACCAAGGTAGGTTCATTGACGTCACCGACAATTCCGACACCAAGCTGACCGTAAGTGTTATTATTGCCCCAAGCATAAACCATGCCGTCATCGGTCAGGATATAACGTTTGTTATTGGAACTGTTTCCAGATCCCGCAATCTTTTTAACGCCAAAATCAAATTCCGCCAACTTGCTGTTATAAAAATCTTTACCACTCAAAAAATAAAACATTTCAAGCACACCGTTTTCATACAGCACTAATGCGGTGTTCGAATCACAAGCGGATATTTGCTTTACACCGGTGGCGATAAGAGCGGGCTTTTTTCGATAATTATGTTCCCACTGGTAAAGCTCGCCGTTATCAAGCAAAACCAAGTGGTTGCTATGATAATTCTGCACA
The DNA here is from genome assembly GCA_045657425.1 of Eubacteriales bacterium. Lineage (GTDB taxonomy): Bacteria > Bacillota > Clostridia > Oscillospirales > CAG-382 > Coliplasma. Next base: position 4,923 of record JAZOTA010000038.1, on the reverse strand, counting down.
TCTAAAACGGAAGGAGCTTTTTGGGAGGAAACGATAAGAAGGCAATCGGCATTCAGACCGCTGCGCAGGTCGGTAGCGACGATAGAGGTCGTGCCTTCATTTTTGGGTACGATAAAGCCGTTTTCGATTACAGCAACGGCTTCATCGGTGCTGCGCCATTCAAGAATAAGGTCTGCACCGTCGTTAAAATCAACCTGAGGCAAAGGAATCTTTCCGTCGGTAAGCGAGGCGGTAATTGCCATATTGCCAAGCAAAAGCTTTGTTGCCTTTGTAAAGACGTTGACCATCATTTGTGCGGTAAAGCCCTCACAAGAAGCGGTAACGGTAGCAGTGCCCTCGCCGATACCGATAAGAATTCCGTTTTCTGCCTTAACAACGTTTTCGTTAGATGAGATATAGGTCACGTTATGGCGAGTGGTGTTAACGGGAGTAAGAATTGCCTTGCATATTGCATTTTCGCCAACCGCAAGCTCGATTGATTCATTCGGCAGAGATAAGCTATCGAGCGCAACGTAATCGCGCACGTTAAAGCTAATTTTGTTACGAACAGCTTTATCCAACGAATAAACCCATACGTCTGCAACGCCGTTACTCTTGGGGTTTACAAGTCCGTTTTCAGAAACGGTAAGCACCGATTCGTTTGTGCTTTCATAAAGGAAGGCATTGGTGGGAAGCTGTATCGGTGTGTTTTGCGGCACGATCTGATAAGATGCTTCGACATCCATATCAACCGAATATTCGGTGAATGTGATATCCTCGGGAAGGATATAACCGGGGATCTCATAAAGTCCATAATAGGTGTCTGTATAGATGAGCTTATATGCATCTTCCGAAAAACGCCATCCGTAATCGGGAGAATTGTTTATAATTTCTCCAATTTCAAATTCCGGCTGAAGCGGTGAGCCATCTGACCATACAAGACCGTTTTCGGTTTTACGTATGCCGCTGTAAACGGAGTTTCGACCTGCTTCGCACAGTTTGTTATATATCCAATCGTATTCATCAAGATCGTTTGCAACGAACCAATCGCCGCCGTACACCTTGTTAACGTAGCTTAACATTTTTTCATAGCTTGTTACTGAAGTTGAGCCATGATAATATGCCACGTAGGTTGTACCTGTTTCGGGGCGGTAAAATACAATTGTTTCGGGATAATTTCTCGCTTCGAAATCGCTCGGTTTATAAGAGCTGTTGTAGTAAACGTCGGGGTTTGTTTGGTCAACCAAGGAATTACCCAAAAATACGCAGTTTTTAAGCTGCGGTTCAGAGCCGTACGAATAGTTGACACCGCACTGAGCAAAAATACAACGGTCATAAGCCCCGTAAATATTTCCTCTTAATTTATAGAAAACACTGTCCTTTGCTTTGATCCTGCCCACATTAAAATTATCGGTAAAAATATAACTGCCTTCTTTAACATTACCGTTTGATAAATATCTAAACCTTGCATAATCGCCGTAATTGTTGCGGAAGGTGCAATGGTCCGCAGAATCGATATTGTTTCCTGTACCGGTATGGTCACCGGTATAATGATAAGTAAAGAAGAAATTGGTGATATCGGCATATTTAAGCGAAACGTAGCCGTTGACCGAAGAACCGATTTCGACACCGTATTCGTCCATTAATTGGCTCGGATAGATATAGATGGGTTCTTCCTTAGTGCCTTCGGCGATAAAGTTACCGTTAACCAAGAGATATGCAATATAGCTGTCGGCATAGGGATCGTCGGCATCGTCAGACCAGAACTGGATGTGAGTACCCGGTTCAACGCGGACGGTAACGCCCTCTTCGATAATGGTTGCGTTGGGGATGATATAAAGGTTATCCTTGGTAAGCACCATATCCTCATCGATCACCGACGGCAAAATAAAGCCGTTGCGGACGTTTTCGTTTACCGAGATCGGATCGCACGGGATAAGAGTGCTTTCGTCAAGATAATCGTCGCCGAATACGTAAAGGGTTTTGTCATCTTCATCCAACGCGTTTTCGCAACGGATGACCACGTTAAGGGTAAAGCGGTAATCATTGGGGCAATTATCGGCAATGGTAATAAGGAACGGATCCTCCCAGCCGGTGAAAAGCTCGTTTGTATAAACCTTACCGCAATCCTGCGTGGAATAGGTACCGACAGAGTCATAGTTTACCGTAGGGTTATGGATGGTGATATAGGGATCGGACAAGCCGGAGCTTGAAGAAACGGTATCGATAGACACAAGGGTGTTTTTACTCATACCCCAGCGGTTGCGCAGGGTAAGACCGAGCGCGATTGTTTCACCCGCATCGATAACACCGTCGCCGTTGTTCTTCGACGAATATTTGGGATCGTCAAACAAGGCGTAATCCTGAACGTTAAGCTCGGGCTTGGGGAGCTTTGTTAATGCAGAGTTCAAATCTGCGATCTGAGGCAGATTGTGAATACCGTGAGCTTGGGGGTCCAAGCAATCGGCTTGTATACCCGAGGTTGATGCAAGCTGACCGTAGATAAATTTGGTCGGATACATATCACGGTCGGAAAATTCGCTGCGCAATATCGCCGCGAATGCCGAAACGACGGGTGCCGCCATAGAGGTACCGCTTAAGTAGCCGTATTTATTTTCGGGAAGAGTCGACATTATGTTTTCACCGGGTGCGTAAAGCTCGTATTCAACACCGGAAAATGCCTTGACATCCCAGTTGGTAAACAACGATTCCCTACCGGTTTCGTCAACGCTCATAACGCCGAGAACGTAGGTAAGCGCGGCGGGATAGTTGGGAAGCGGAAACGGAAGCGCTTCGTTATGCGTACCGTTGTTACCTGCCGATGCAACGAGAACGCAACGGGTATAGGCGGTAGCCAAAGCGTCCTGAACTGCAATCGAGCAAGCGGTGCCGCCAAAGGACATATTGATGACCTCTGCGCCGTTTTCGTAAGCGTAGAGAACCGCTTTTGCAATATCTGCTTGATTCAAGGTGCCGTTATGCATAGCCGCCTTGACAGACATAATTTTTACGTTATAGGCAATACCCAAAACGCCGACGTTATTATTGCGCGCCGCGATAATACCCGCAACGTGGGTACCGTGGCCGTTGGTGTCGCCGCCGTTACCGTTGCGCGAGATTATATCAACGCCGTAATAGTCGTCGATATAGCCGTTGTTATCGTCGTCAATGCCGTTGTCGGGAGTTTCCTTGGTATTTACCCAGATGTTATCCTTTAAGTCCTCGTGGTTATAATCAACGCCCGAGTCGATGACAGCAACGACAACACTGCTGTCGCCGCCCGGATATTGAAGCTCATTATAGCCGTCGACGATACCGCAATGGTGGAAGTGCCATTGGTCCTTATTGTGACCGTTCTTTTTGAAATCCTCGCCCTGCTCCTTATCGAAGTGCTTATAGTCATCCAAAGCGGCTACTTCGATCTCATAGTTGTATTCCGCAACGAGAACCTCGTTAAGCTCGCGCACCGCTTTAAGCGCGGTTTTTGCATCGGTGCCCTCGGTAAGCTTTGCTTCGTACCATGAATAGCCTTCCATAGGAACGATTTCTTCCAAAGCGCCGACACCGGCGGATTTCAAGCCGTCGGTAAGATTATTTTTCGTCATTTTTAACAATAGGCTATCACCCGAAAACTTGACCGATTCGTTTTCGATAAGCTCGGGGTAAACCTCATCAAAGGGCTTGGTCAATGCTCCGTATTCATCGTAGAATTCCTTGTTCTTTTCGGAATCCAACGTAGGGAGCTTTTCGCCCTCTGTTTTCTCGATAATGTTATCGACGATATCCTTGAGTTCATCGTCGGTGAGGTTTTCGGTATCTTCACCGTCACCCATCAAATCGACGATAAGCTCCATTTCTTCGCGTGTATAGCCGCTTTCGTCCTCGGTTTTGGGTGTAAAAAGCTGGTTTTCAACGTCGGTGAAAACTAAATCGGTCTTCTGCATTCCGCACGCAACCGTACCCAAAGCCATAACAACTGCCAAGGATAACGCGACTATCCTTTTGATCGATACGCTTGTTTTCATATTTTTTCCTCCTGCAGGAAATTGATTTTTTACGGGGTGAATTGTTAATAAATCGTCAATTAACCGTAACCGCATTTGAATTAGTATTTATTACTTATTAATAATTATATCACAATTCGCGTGTTTTTTCAAGCAAACGCGGCATTTTTAAATTAAACCGTTAATATGTTAGTTTGGTGAATTTTAACAAAACAATTGACACAAATTTCGTTTAATATTTTTGACATATCCGCACAAAAAAGCGTTGTGTTTTTGGGTCTTTCTAACGCTTGAATTACGAGTTACAAAACGACAAAAACAACCTCGGCGAACTGCTTAATCCAGTGCCGAGGTTGTTGGTTTGTTTTGAGTCCGAATCTCACCGGCTCCAGTTGCCGAAAGAAACGACATTTAAGAAGCCCTCATAATCGAGCGCAAATATACTTATACTGTTGTTTGTTTTTGTTTTATTTGAGAACACGAACCAACGTAACTGTCTCATATTCTTCATCCAGGTTCAAGTTTAATGGGTCATCGAGGTTGGCTTCAAAATCTCCCTTATAAAATTCGCCGTTACCGGAATACCCTAGTATATTAAAAATCCAAACTTGTTCCCCATTAATTTCAGCGTCGACGAAAATGCATTCGTCATCCATATATCGAACATTTATATTATAGACTTCTCCATTATGTCGGAATTCGCCTTTTGACACTATCGGGCGAGGTTGAAAATTAACCGGTCCAGCTTCAAATATAATATCAACGGTAAACCATATATCAGGGTTCTCGGAACGCCACGTTGAATTATCAAAACTTGACGGAGATATCATATTGAAATGTCCGGTTAAACGCTCAATACGGTCGCAGGAAACCAGCAAAACACTCGTTATTAACAGTATACATATCATTATTTTCTTCATAGTATATTCTCCTTATTTGT